>PKUO01000011.1 GCA_002869585.1 Sedimenticola sp. | reverse complement strand
CAGAAATTTACTCTATACTCGAAGATAGAAGGAGGTATAAAAATCCCAACAAGCAAAGATACCGCTGCAGTTCAGTCGAGCAATCGCCAGACCAGTCTGCAGGTTTCCAAACATATCAGACGTAGGGGGTAACACTATGAGTGCAGCCTGGGTAGTTGTTGCAGATACAAGCCGCGCACGAATTTTCTCCGCCGAAAAACCCGCCAGTACCCTAATAGAGATACAGACCTTGGCCCACCCAGCCAGCCGCCTGCACGAAGGCGACCTTATCAGCGACAAACCTGGACGCGACAGAAACAGCGCTGCGGGCAGCCACGATCTGGGCAACGGCGACGAGGCCAAGCAGGTTGAGGCGATCAAGTTCGCTTCACAGGTCTGCGAGGCACTGGAATGTGGCCGAACCAATCATCGATTCAAAAAACTCTACATCATCGCCGCACCCAGTTTCCTGGGTACGTTACGCAAACACCAGAGCAGCGCGCTGCAGCAGATGATCGCCGATGAAGTATCGAAGAATCTGGCTACCCACGATATCAACGATATCCGCAAAAACCTGCCCGATTATCTCTAGGCAGACAGCGTTACACAGATCCCAAGTCACTGCCTAGCCTGGCCGCTCCCGTTACAGAAAACCGGAGCGGCCTTTTTATCTCATCCGGATAAAGATATTCCGATCGTCACGCCTCGAAATCGCTATGATTTTATATGGGTATAAATAATATAGAATTAATCTGAATTCTTCGGTCTAATTGGGGAGAACCCACGACAACATCCACTGGAAGACAATATGGATACAAACGGCTCCCTGTTGCCCCCTGTGTTTATCTCCCTCCTGGAGATTATGGCACTGGTGTTTGTCGTTGTTGTCGGCACAATCTTCCTGTGGGCGGTCTATGCGTATATCCGGGACATCACCCAGACACGCCAGGCGATCAGGCGCAACTACCCGGTAATTGGTCGATTCCGCTATCTCTTCGAACACCTGGGTGAATTCTTTCGGCAGTACTTCTTCGCCATGGATCGCGAAGAACTCCCCTTCAACCGCGCCCAACGCTCCTGGGTCTATCGCGCAGCGAAAGACATTGATAATACCGTAGCCTTCGGTTCGACCCGCGACATCCAGCGTCCCGGCAGTGTGCTGTTCGTCAACTGCCCCTACCCGACCCTGGGTGAAACCGCCGCGCTCTATCACCCGGTCACCATCGGCCTGGGGTGTGAACACCCCTATATCGCCCGCTCCTTCTACAACATATCCGGAATGAGCTATGGCGCCATATCCAAACCGGCGGTGATGGCACTTTCCAAAGGGGCCAAGATGGCGGGCTGCTGGATGAACACCGGCGAAGGCGGGCTCACAACCTTCCATCTGGAGGGTGGCGCGGATCTGGTTTTTCAGATCGGGACGGCCAAATACGGTGTTCGCACCAGCACCGGACAACTCAGCGATGATCGATTACGCGAACTTGCCGCCATCGACCAGGTGAAGATGTTTGAGATCAAACTGAGTCAGGGTGCGAAACCGGGCAAGGGCGGCATCCTGCCCGGCGCGAAGGTCACCGAGGAGATCGCCAGAATCCGCGGTATTCCGCTGGGCATTGACTCGATCAGCCCCAACCGCCACCCGGATATCAATAACAATGCCCAACTGCTGGACATGATCGAGCGCATCCGCGAAGTGACCGGCAAACCGGTAGGTATAAAGACGGTGATTGGCGGCTGCGGCTGGACCGACGACCTGTGCCAGGAGATTCTCAAGCGCGGTCCGGAATCGGCCCCGGACTTCATCACCATCGATGGCGCCGACGGGGGTACAGGTGCAGCCCCCATGCCGCTGATCGATGCCATGGGCCTGCCGCTGCGCGAAAGCCTGCCGCTGGTAGTCGACAAGCTCCATCTCTATGACCTGCGCAAGCGCATCAAGATCGTCGCCTCGGGCAAACTGATCAACTCATCCGATGTCGCCTGGGCGCTGTGCGTGGGGGCCGATTTCGTCACCTCGGGCCGCGGCTTCATGTTTGCCCTCGGCTGCATCCAGGCCCTGCAATGTAATAAAAACACCTGTCCGACCGGCATCACCACCCACGACCCGAAGCTGCAACGCGGGCTGAACCCGGAGAACAAGGCGGTTCGGGTTGCCAACCTGGTAAAGAATATGACCCATGAGGTGGGCATCATCGCCCACTCCTGCGGCGTACACTCACCCCAGGAGCTGTGCCGGTCGCATGCCCGGGTGGTGCAGGCAAACGGCCTGTCCGTCCAGGTGGATCAACTGTTCCCGGATCAGTATCCCGATTTTGATCTGATCAAGCGCTACACCAGACCGGCATAGGTAAAACCGGCATCCTCCACCGCCTGCTGAATCACACTGTCATTGTCCACCCCAGACACGGTGACCAGTCCGCCTTCGAGCGTCACCTCAACCAATGCACCAGGCGCTGCCGCCTTGATCGCCTGCTCCACCGAACTGCTGCAACCACCGCAGCTCATACCCTCGACCTTGTAGACTTTTTGCATCATCTCTCTCCACGACTAATCTAAGATTAAATACCGAAATGGTCAGACACCGCGCCAGCGCTTCAGCAACAGTGAGTTGGACACCACGCTGACGGAGGACATGGCCATCGCCGCACCAGCAATGACCGGGCTGAGCATACCAGAAGCGGCCAGGGGGATTGCTACCAGGTTGTAGATCAGCGCCCAAAACAGATTCTGTTTGATTTTGCTGTAGGTGGCCTCCGAGACGCTCAGGGCGTTCGCCACCAACACCGGATCACCGCGCATCAGGGTAATGCCGGCGGTATGCATCGCCACATCGGTGCCGGTCGCCATCGCCATGCCCACATCCGCCGCCGCCAACGCCGGAGCGTCATTGATGCCGTCACCCACCATTGCCACCTTGTATCCCTGCTGCTTCAGCTGCTCCACCTGCGCCGCTTTCTCCTCCGGCAGCACTTCGGCAATCACCCGATCTATGCCCACCTGCTGGGCGACTGCGCTGGCGGCATGCCGATTGTCGCCTGTCAGCATGACACTCGTCACGCCCAGACGTTTGAGTGCTGCAACAGCTTCACCCGCCTCGGTCTTGATCGGATCGCGCACCGCGATAAACCCCATTGGGCCTTTTGCCTGTCCATCTGGCCGTGCAATCCACATGATAGTGCTGCCCTGATCCTCGAGTTCCCTGGCTGACCGCTCCAGCTCGCCAAGTTCCACCTGGGACTCCTGCATAAAACGCCGGCTGCCAATCAACAGTTGGCTATCCTCCACCCTGGCGCTCAGTCCACGCCCTGCGTGATTGGTAAACTCGCTAACCGTGGACAGCGACAATTGCCTGGCCTGCGCCCGGCGTAATACCGCCTTGGCGAGTGGATGATCGCTACCCTGCTGGGCGGAAGCGGTCAGAAGCAGCAACGCCTCCTCGGTCATACCTGCCGCGACAATCCGCTCTACCTCGGGGCGCCCCTCGGTCAGGGTGCCGGTCTTGTCGAATACCACCGTATTACAGTGATGGGCCCGCTCCAGGGCATCGGCATCCTTGATCAGAATCCCATGCCGGGCCGCAACGCCGGTCCCGACCATGATCGCCGTCGGCGTGGCCAGCCCCAAGGCGCAAGGGCAGGCGATCACCAGCACGGAAACTGCTGCCAGAAAGGCACTGTTCAGTTCACCGGCGATCAACCACCAGCCGAGGAATGTGCCCAAGGCGATCACCGCCACCACCGGCACGAATATTTCAGAGATCCTGTCCACCAGCTTCTGCACCGGCGCCTTGCTGGCCTGGGCGGATTCGACCAGCCGGATGATCCGCGACAGGGTGGATTCCGCACCAACCCGGGTGGCGCGGATGCGCAGCAGTCCCTCACCGTTTACCGATGCGCCGGTCACAGCATCATCCACCTCCCTGAGAACCGGCAGTGATTCACCGGTAATCAGTGATTCGTCAATCTGGCTGCGGCCCTCGAGGATAACGCCATCGACCGGTATGCGTTCACCGGGGCGGACCAGCACGATCTCACCGGCAATAACCGTCTCCGCCGCCACTTCGAGCACCTGGTTGTCGCGCTCGACCCGCGCCAGATCGGGCCGTAGATCCATCAGCGCGCGAATGGCCGAGGCGGCACTGCGTTTCGCCCGTCCCTCCATCCACTTACCGAACAGCACCAGGGTAATCACCATTGCCGAGGCTTCAAAGTAGAGATGACCGCCAGGCGTCCCAACCAGAGTCACCCAGGCACTCAAACCCCAGGCCGCGCTGGTGCCCATCACTACCAGCACATCCATATTCCCCGCACCCCCTCGCAGGGATTTATAGGCGCCCTCATAAAAACGCCAGCCGATCCAGAACTGCACCGGCGTTGCCAGGCAGAGTTGCAGCCAACCCGGCAGCATCAGATCGAGGCCCAAGGGCATGAACAACATCGGCAGCGCCAGGGGCAGGGTCAACAGCACGGCGAGCACCAGTTTGAGCAACTCCCGCCGGGTACGTCGCTCGATGCGTCGCTGCTGCGCTTCACGCTGGACCTTTTCCGTGACCGCCGGAGTGGCGCTGAAACCGGCCTTGCTGACCGCCTGGATCAGCGTCTGTTGTGACAGCGTCCCCGCCGGTGCGGTGATCCTGGCCTTTTCAGTTGCGAGGTTGACAGTGGCCTGTTCGACGCCTGGCAGCCTCGACAACACCTTTTCCAGGCGCGTCGAGCAGGCTGCGCAGGTCATTCCGGTTATATCCAGCTCATGGGTTTCCCGCGGCACGGAAAAGCCCGCCCTGGCGATCGCACCGGCAATATCAGATACGTTTATAGACCCCGGAGTAAACAGCACACTGGCACTGTTGTTAGCCAGATTGACCCTCGCCTCAGTCACTCCGTCATGGCGATTGAGCACCTTCTCCAGGCGTGTCGAGCAGGCCGCGCAGGTCATGCCCTCTACTGCAAGATTAAGATTCAACAGGTTTTCTCTGGGATCTGGCATATAAAAATAACTTTGATATTTGGTCGCTGGTTGAGTGATTGGACCATACAGCCCCGCGGAAATTCAGGGAGCTATTTTCACGCTTTTCTTAGGCCTCATCCAGCGCAGTAAAAAACCCAGGCAAGGCCACATACAAACCATGCATGAATGGATTAGAATTGAATGGTAGCCAGCCTATTGCCGCTAGTGCAGTGCAGCATATAAAGTTATACTCATAGAGTCATTAGTTTTTTATATAAATTATCGAAGTGGATACCTGGTCACCTCACAACGGCAGCCCGGCAATCCACCCAAAACGAACACAAGGCATCATGACCAAGCATTACAACACAATCGTCATCGGTAGCGGACCGGCCGGTGAAGGCGCGGCAATGAAGCTGGCCAAATCCCATCACAAAGTTGCCATCATCGAACTGCACGACCAGGTGGGAGGCGGCTGTACCCACTGGGGAACAATCCCCAGCAAGGCGCTGCGGCACAACATACAGCTGTTGGTCGACTACAAGACCAATCCGCTCTTTGCCCACACCCTGGACCAGGCAAAAATAGATTATCCCCAGTTGCTCAAGGCGGCCGACACGGTGATACAGGACCAGGTCAGCACCCGTTACCGCTACTATGCGCGCAATGATGTGGATGTGATCTACGGACGCGCCAGGTTCACCGACACCCACAGGGTTGCGGTGAAAGGGGCCGATCAGGTCGATGAGCAGTTCAGCGCCGACAATTTTGTCATCGCCACCGGTTCCAGCCCTTACCGGCCAGCGGATGTGGACTTCACCCATCCGCGGATTCTCGACAGCGATACCGTACTGTCGCTGGCGCACACCCCTAAGTCCCTCACCATTTATGGCGCCGGGGTCATCGGTTGCGAATACGCCTCGATCTTCTGCAACCTCGATGTCAAGGTCAATCTGGTCAACACCCGCGACCGGCTGCTCTCCTTCCTCGATGATGAGATCACCGATGCGCTCAGTTACCACCTGCGCAACCAGGGGGTGGTAATCCGCAACAACGAGGAGTACGAACGCGTCGAGGCGTTGGATGACGGCGTGGTACTGCACTGTAAGTCAGGGAAGAAATTCAAGACCGAGGCAATTCTCTGGGCGAATGGCCGATCCGGCAACACCAGCAACATGGGGCTGGAGGAGATCGGTGTCGAGGTCAATCACCGCGGCCAGATCAACATCAATAAAAGCTACCAGACCGCGCTCCCGCACATCTACGCGGTGGGTGACGTGGTTGGTCCTCCCGGCCTGGCCAGCGCCAGTTATGACCAGGGGCGTTTTGTTGGTGCGCATATTGCTGACGGCCAGTGCGACTGGAGCCTGATCGAGGAGTTTCCAACCGGCATCTACACCAATCCTGAAATCAGTTCGATCGGCAAAACCGAACGTGAGCTGACCGAATCCCAGGTACCCTACGAAGTCGGGCACGCCATGTTCAAGAGCGTGGCCCGCGCCCAGATCACCGGCCACACGGTCGGCATGTTGAAAATCCTGTTCCATCGCGAGACCTTCGAAATCCTCGGCATCCACTGTTTTGGCGAAACCGCGGCCGAGATCATCCACATCGGCCAGGCGATCATGTCCCAGCGCGGCGAGGCCAACACCTTGCACTACTTTATTGAAACAACCTTCAACTACCCGACCATGGCGGAGGCCTACCGTGTCGCGGCCCTGAACGGCCTGAATCGGCTGTTCTGAGTCCACACTGGAAGAGGTTGCGTTTATAATAGGGCGACGCCTATTTTCAACCGGGAGGTCTTTGCCCCCATGCCATTCAGATATACAGCCTGGCTTGCACTCGCCCTGTGCCAGACCGCACTGGCTCAAGCCCCCGAGTCTGAGATCAGCCAGATTGAGTTGAAAAAACAGCAACTGGAAAAGGAGGCGGCGGAAATCCGCGCGGAGATGGACGCCGACAAGCAGCGTCTGGAAAAACTACAGCAGATGATCGACGAGTGGCGCGAGAAAAACGCGGCCATGGATAGCCAGCTTAACCTCGAACTGAAAGCCCCTGAATAGACGCGCGTCCTAATCCTGCCCACTCACAGCTACCACACACTAACCTGACCATTAACTCCCAGGAATTTTATGATTTTTACAACGCTGACACTGACTTGGCTGTTTTTCCACAAAAGCTGTGGATAACATTGTGGATAATTAGCGGAATTAGGTCACAACTCCCTGCTACCGCCATAACCGGGTCAGATTGTACATTTTTTAGACAAAATCGTTAAATAGATATAAATCAATAGGTTATATTAAAAAATGAAAACCCTCAGAGGGTAATGACTGGTATATTGCACCTGCTCAATATGACTGCCCTGCTTGTGCATATTAATGACTTAATTTTCAAAGGGTTTAGGCTCATGTTTGCAGAACTTACGATTAATACCGGTAATTTCAGCTATACCTGTCCCTTCTCCTGCATATAACGATAGAATGCCCCCTTTCTCAAAAGCCTGCAGATATGCCTGAGCCTGATTTCTGGAAAAACAAACCCCTGGCAGCGCTCAATACCGATGAGTGGGAGGCGCTGTGCGACGGCTGCGCCAAGTGCTGCCTGCATCGATTTGAAGAGCCAGATACCCGGGAAATCTACTTCACCAGTGTCTGCTGCCGTTACCTGGACCAAGAGGAGTGTCGCTGCACGGATTATCCGAACCGTTCGGTGAACGTACCCGACTGCATCACCATTACAGCAGAGATCCTCCAGGACCCCTACTGGCTGCCCGAGACCTGCGCCTACCGCCTGCTTGCCGAAGGAGAACCTCTGCCGGATTGGCATCCCCTGGTTTCCGGCGACCCGGACAGCGTCCGCGCTTCGGGCAACTCAGTGGCCGGTCGCGTGATCAGCGAGCTGGAAGCAGATGATCCGGAACACTACATGATTGATTGGATCAGCTGAACATGGCGCAGCCAGGCGGAGAGAAAACAATGAACCGGCCAATCGGCACGATCACCGTATTCCTCGAATCGACCGGCACACAGATGCGCATCTTCGACATGGGCAGGCGGATCGGCAAGATCAGTCGTGACAGCTTTCTCAAGTTCGAGAAAACTGAGCTGGCCTATCCCTACCCGGTTCAGCAACAGGCCTGGTTTGCCCTGCTGTTTCAGGACAGCAAACAACACCGGGAACCGACCGTGTGGTTCCTGCGCTTCCCCCTGGATGAACAGGGCAAGTTGTTACAGGCAGCGCGTGATGACTTCATGCACCGGCTGCTGGAAAGGGTGGGTGAAAACCTGCAGGCGGCCCAGGAAGGCAGCCAACTGGATACCGCGCTCAAGGACAATCCCTACACCTACAAGCCCAGGGACGAGCATATGGCGGTGTTTCACGCCAAGGCGGCACAACTGTTCAAACAGCCACCATCCAAATACTTCGAACATGCCAGGGATTATTTCAGTGGCAAGCTCGGCTGGGATCAGTGGGGATTCCTCGGTTATCAGGGGGTTGCCGAGATCGCACTCTGCCAGAGTCAGAAGGAAATCAACAAAATGCTGGTCACAGCCATCCCTCACCTCCCGGCCAAGCCCCTGGAAGCCCTTTGCCGCTGCCTGGAAAACGAAACCATAAACCTGGCGATCAACCAGGCATTACTGGATCGTCTCGACAGGATTTTGTCCGAAACGCCAACAGACACCCAGCAAGTTGCCGCATGTATCAGGGGCGTGGCATGCAGCCAGTCCCAGCAGCTCAAAAAGGCGTCTGTGGAAAGGGTGCTTGAACACCCCTGCGCAACCTCACCGGATATCCTGGCCGCGATCAGCGGTCGCTGCTGGGAGATGCTGCTGGATGACCGGATACGGCGCCTCTATCTGGAAAGACTGGCTGTTAACGACCAGGGTCAGCTGTTTTTTGACCAGTGTATGAGCGATCTGCTGTTCATCCCCGGCTTGCGTGCACCGCTGCTGAGCAGTATCCGCGATCCTGAACGCTCCGAAGAGCTGAGTAACGCCATCGGCGCTCTGTTTCAAAGGCTCAACGGCTGATGGCCGCCAACAGCACTATCTACCGTGGGAAAATCCAGCTCTCGGATGTGGATCGGGGCTGTTATGAGCAGCTTGAGCTGACCCTGGCACAACATCCGTCAGAAACCGGGGAGCGACTGGTAGCGCGCATTCTGGCCTATGCCCTGTGCTATGAACAGGGACTGACCTTCACCAAAGGGATCTGCGAGGGCGATTCGCCGGACATCAGCTATCAACTGCCTGGCGAGAAGATGAAACTCTGGGTGGAAGCGGGTGAGCCCTCCGCCGAGCGCATGCTCACCGCCTGCCGCAAGGCGGAGCAGGTTGAACTCTTCCTTTATGCCAAACACCCCTGGCGCTGGGAGCAGACCCATCTGGAATCACTCCGCGCCATGCCCAACCTGAAAATCACGCTACTGCCCGGTGATCAGCTCACCGCGGTCTCTACCGGCATGAAACGGAGTTTCGACTGGTCGGTGACAGTCACCGACGGGGTGGTCTATCTCGACACCGGCGGCGTATCGGCAGAGTTCGAACTCAAGCAGCTGCTCGATCCGCGTTAGCTCAAATCAGAGAGCGGGTTATCAGCGCCTTATCCAGGTTTTCCATCGAAGGCAACGCCATCCAGATCTGGTGCCCCGATCCCGGTGCGACTTTCACGCTCTCCTGTTTCTGATCCAGCATGGCATCCAGTACAAAACGGTGATTGCCCTGGGGCGTGAGCAACTCCAGCTCGTCACCCACGGCAAAGCGATTCTTCACATCGACCAATGCCATGGATCTTTCGTTATCAACCTCAAGCACCTCGCCGACAAAAATCTGCTGGCTGTTGGCTGAGATCCCCTGGCGGTAGTTCTGTAGTTCGGCAGTCTCATGGCGCTGATAAAACCCATCGGTGTAGCCGCGGGAGGCCAGCCCTTCCAGGTCATCCAGCAGGGCCGGACGAAACGGCCTTCCGGCCAGTGCATCATCAATCGCCTGGCGATAGACCTGGGTTGTGCGTGCCGTGTAGTAGTGTGACTTGGTGCGGCCCTCGATCTTCAGGCAGTCGACACCGATCTCTACCAGGCGATGCACATGCTCGACCGCACGCAGATCCTTGGAGTTCATGATGTAGGTGCCCTGCTCATCCTCGAAGATCGGCATGAACTCACCAGGACGACCTTTCTCCTCCAGCAGATAAACCTCGTCGGCTGCAGGGTGGCGTTGCTGGCCAGTCTGGGCGACGCCGGTCATCGGTTCACCCAACTGAGTCTCGCCTACCTGGTATTCCCAACGGCAGGAGTTGGTACAGCTCCCCTGGTTGGCATCGCGGTGATTGAAATAGCCGGAGAGCAGACAACGGCCTGAATAGGCAATGCACAAGGCGCCATGCACAAACACCTCAAGCTCCATATCCGGGCAGGCCTGGCGAATCTCCGCCACTTCATCCAGGGAGAGTTCGCGTGACAGGATCACCCGCGTGAGACCGATCTTCTGCCAGAATTTGACCGCCGCGGCATTCACCGTGTTGGCCTGCACCGACAGGTGTATCGGCAGTTCGGGCCAGCGCTCGCGCACCATCATGATCAGCCCCGGATCTGACATGATCAGGGCATCCGGCCCCATCGCCACGACCGGTTCGATATCCTCGACAAAGGTCTTAAGCTTGGCACCATGGGGCATCAAATTACAGGCCAGGTAGAACAGCTTGCCCTGCGACTGGGCCTCACGGATGCCCGTCTTGAGATTCTCCTCGAGAAAATCATTATTGCGCACACGCAGGCTGTAGCGGGGCATGCCGGCGTAAACCGCATCGGCGCCATAAGCAAAGGCGTAGCGCATATTGCGGATGGTGCCGGCCGGTGAGAGCAGTTCAGTTTTTTTCATCGGGCATCAGTCACATTATAAAGACAGGAAAAGATTGTACCCCAGACCATCGGCATCGCTATCACCACAATTTCTACAGTTATCCGACGAGTGACCGCTAGGTATTTAATAACCACCAAGATAACGAAAACCATGATACCTGCGGTTATCGACATAGAAGCATCAGGATTTGGCAGAAACAGCTATCCGATTGAGATCGGGGTGATCACGCCAGAAAGGATGAGCTACTGCTATCTGATCAGACCCGATAAGACCTGGAAACACTGGGACAGTTCCGCAGAAACTATCCATGGCATATCCCGACACACCTTGCTTGAGAAAGGGGAGTCGCCCCGAGAGATCGCCCGGCAGTTAAATCAGCTCTTCCTTGGACAGACGCTCTACAGCGATGCATGGAGCCACGACATCTCCTGGCTGGGGAAACTCTACGACATCTGCGACTCACCGCTGCTGTATCGCATTGAATCGATCCGCACCCTGATCAGCGAAGAACAGACCGCGTTTTGGCACCCGACCAAGGAACAGGTCATTGCCCAATTACAGCTTACCCGTCACAGGGCGAGCACAGACGCACTGATACTCCAGGAAACCTATCGTCAGGTAGTGGCCCTTACCAAGGTCTGAGTGGTTGCTGTCAGAGCTGCTTGAGAATCTCCGCCAGCACCACACCATCCTGCGGATTGAGCACATGCCCGGTATTCACCGCCACCACCTGGGCCTTGCCCTGCAAGGCAGGTACATTGTTCAGATCCTGGCTGTAGACCGGCACCAGTTCATCCCCCATGCCCACAGCACCGGTACGCACAACGGCATGATAGGCAATATCCGGATGCTGCTGGATATTCAGCCAGTAGAGCAGACTACCCGGATAGGGCGGTGTCAAATCCACCAGCGCACCCCATGAATCCTTGACCACATGGTAGGTGTCGCCGCCAAAGATATTCTTGACGAAACCAAACGGGCCTGAGCTGTCCGTGGCATCCAGCGCCTGTACGGCCCTGAGCGTTCCGAGATGCGGACTGGCGATGGTGATCAATGCCTTGGCATTGGCCACACCACCCCTGACCAGTACGACACGGGCCACCACGCCACCGGCGGAATGCGCCGCGAGGATCACCGGTTCACCCGGATGACGGGTGGACACAGCCTGGAGCATCGCCTGCAGGTAATTGGCCTGTACCATCATCGGCGCCATCGAGGGCAGCTCCACCGTGTAGGCCTTGTTGTCAGAATCACCCGCCGATACGGGAACCACCTGAACACCCTGAGGTCCGGCAAGCAACACCCCAGCGCGAGACCAGCCGCTGGTCTCCAGCACGGCGTTGACACCACTCTGCTCCCAGGAACTGGCACTGCCCAGATAGCCATGCACGAGCACCAGGACATCGGCCTTGGCAGTAACACTGAAGACCAGGGCGACAAGCCCCAAAAACAATATGCGACTATTTTTCATCGTCTTCTCCTAATTTGGCAAAGGCAAAAGAACAAGATCAGGACATGGACTGGTAGTAGAGATTCTGCGGATGCTTGGCATCAGCAAAAAAGTACCAGCGCTCCACCATCAAACCCAGGTATTGAGCCACAAAGGCAAATATCGGCAATGTCGATGATTCGAGCGCATAGGATGCACCGACCAGCAACACCGGCACGACAAACACCAGCAGCAGAAAGGTGTATTTGACCAACTGCACCAGCGCCTTTGACTTGCCATGAAAGAATTCGCGGGTATTGAACGACCCGCCCATAAAACCCTGGGCCTTTTGCGTCATCTGGCTATGGCGCACCCCAATTGCGGATTTAAGGTTGAATTTATGGCGCAACTGCTTGTTGCGAATCAGCGACGCGGCACGGGTAATGAAACCCATCAGGGTAAAAATCACCGCCCAGACACCAAAGAACACCACCAGATCCACATCCGTATAGGCCGAGAATGCCGCCGCCAGCATGAAACCGGAAGCGATGCCCAGTAGCGTGTAATTGGCCACGGTCAGCGGTGAGTGCCACTCTTGCAAAAACTTCAGACAGGCATAGATCATGGCGGTGCTGATGAACAGCGCGAATGCGGCGATACTGGCGAGAAAACCGATAATCAGGGTCAAATCCACGGCCAGGGTATCTGCAATCACGAACAGCGGCATGGTCCATCCCAGGAAGTGAATCACCGCATACAGCGCCACCAGAAACATGAAAACGGGCAGCACGATCACCTCACGTGACAGCCACGAGGTGCGCCACTGGGAGGCCGCACGCCAGGCCCTTTCGGGATGCCCCAGGTGAAAGAACGAAGCCAGAAGCCCGCCGATCAAAAACAACAGCGCGAGGAGACCGCCGAAGGCATAAAACGACACACTGTCCTGGGCCGGCAACAGCTTGGCCAGGGTATAGACCTGCCCCGTATAGAGCGCCAGAAACAGCCCCTGGCCGACGCCAATCAGGGTGGTAAGAAATATAACCGAGAATGCTGGATGCATTATTCCGTTTCCTAAATCAATTCATGCCTGTAGAAGCGGCTCCGTCGCGAAGAGGTCAATCGCAACGAAAGTCGCCCCTGCAATAAAAAATTACCAGGCCACATCATCCAGGGTTTCACCCTGATCGAATGGCAGCTCGACACCCTCTTTCGACAACGGGTTGTCGGCCCTGACCAACTCATCCTCATGGATGTGCATGCGTATCTTGCGCCTCGGCAGATAGTGATTGGCCGGCTCAGTGCCCCACTCCGGCATCAGCTGATAGCCGCCCTGCTCGCGTATCGCCTGGGATGCCTCCGAACCGGGATCATGTACATCACCATAGATGCGTGCACTGGTCGGACAGGCCAGCACACAGGCCGGTTTACGCTCGGACTCCGGGAGGGTCATGTCGGTGATACGATCGATACAGAGGGTGCACTTCTTCATCACCTTACCCTGTTCATCGAATTCACGCGCACCGTAGGGACAGGCCCAGGAGCAGTATTTGCAGCCGATGCACTTGTCATAATCGACCAGCACCACACCGTTGTCCTCGCGCTTGTAGCTGGCCCCGGTGGGGCATACTGGCACACAGGGGGGATCTTCGCAGTGCAGGCAGGACTTGGGAAAATGCAGGGTCTCGGTATTCGGGAAGACACCGATCTCATAGGTCTGTACGCGATTGAAAAACACCCCACTCGGATCGGCGTCATAGGCGCGCTCATCCGGCATGGGCCCGGCCCAACCCGAGGTGTTCCACTCCTTGCAACTGGTGACGCAGGCATGGCATCCCACGCAGACATTGAGGTCGATTACCAAGGCTAGTTGTGTCATTTCAGATCCTAAATCATTCTATCTCAGACGCTGGTGCTTACAGCTTCAGCACAGTGCCTTTAATCGATGTTCGCCTTCCTGCGGAACAGGCCGGCAAAATAGGCCTGCCAGCGACCGCGCCGACGTTTATCCTGTCCGGGCAGATGCTTCTGCGCCTTGAACTGCGGCCAGGTCTGGGCCGGCTCATTGTCTTCCGCCTTGTAGACCTTGACCCGCACGTCGAACCAGGCCGCCTGTCCGGTGACAGGATCGGAGTTGGACATGAACGATCCGGCCTCGCAGGGCGGCAGTTCCTCCGGAATGACGTGATTAAGCAGAAACCCTATCTGAGACTCGTTGGCCTTGTTCGACAGTCCCCAGGCGCCACTCGCCTTGCCGATGGCGTTCCAGGTCCAGACCGTTTCCGGCTCCACCGCCTCGGAAAAACGGCACATGCAGCGCACCTTGCCGGTGGGTGACTCGACCCACACCCAATCCCCATCCGCGAAGCCTTTCTGTTTGCCCAGCAGAGGATTGACGAACAGGTAGTTGTGGGTGTGGATCTGACGCAGCCAGGCATTCTGGCTGTCCCAGGAGTGATACATCGCCATCGGCCGCTGGGTCAGCGCATTCAAGGGATATTCATGAGTATCGACCAGGCGCGACAACAGCGGCTCACTGAAAAACGGCAGCGGATCGAAATGCATCTCCAGACGCTTTCTCAGGCGCTCCGGTGGCTTGCGCCCCTTGCCTTTGCCCTGGGCAGCGAGGCGGAACTTCTGCAATACCTCTGAGTAGAGATGGATGGTGATCGGCTCGGCATAGCGGGTCATGCCATGGGCACGCGCCCACTGCAGATAACCCTTGTTCCAGTTGCGCATGTACTGGTAGGACTTCGGCAGATGGTACTGGTAGACGCAATCGTTCTTCTGGTACATCTCCCACTGACGGGAGTTGGGTTCACCCTTGAGGAACTTCTCGCCGCCCTTGCCGCGCCAGCCCGCCAGAAAACCGATACCGGAACCCGGCGAGGTTTCATAGTAGGTAATAAATTCCGGGTAGTTGCGGTATTTTCGGGTGCCATCCTCGTTCACGAAGGCAGGCAGTTTAAGCCGCGATACCAACTCGATCAGCACCTCCTGGAAGGGCTTGCAGTCGCCCTTGGGCGGCAGAATCGGCACACGCACGGAATCCACCGGCCCATCGAATTCAGAGATGGGGCGATCCAGCATGGAGAGCGCGTCGTGACGCTCCAGATAGGTGGTATCCGGCAGCACCAGATCGGCGAAGGCGACGGTCTCGGATGAAAAGCTGTCACAGACGATCAGGAACGGGATTTTGTACTCGCCGTTCTCATCCTTGTCCTTCAGCATGTCACGCACATTGGCGGTGTTCATCGAGCTGTTCCAGGCCATATTGGCCATGAACAACAGCAGCGTGTCGATCTTGTAGGGATCGCCCCGCCAGGCATTGGTAATGGCGTTATGCATCAGGCCATGCACCGACAGCGGATACTCCCAGGAGAAGGCCTTATCCAGGCGCACCGCCTCGCCCTGTTCATCGACGAACAGATCCTCCGGCTTTGATGGCCAGCCCAGCGGCATGCCATCCAGAGGCGTATTCGGCTGCACCCCATCCGGGCTGTTGGGCGGTTTGGGACAGGGCGGAATCGGGCGTGGAAACGGCGCCTTGTGACGGAAGCCACCAGGGCGGTCAATGGTCCCCAGCAGGGTCATCAGGATTCCCAGTGCGCGAATCCCCTGAAAACCGTTGGAGTGTGCCGCCAGTCCGCGCATCGCGTGAAAGGCCACTGGATTACCGGTCACCGAGGTATGTTCATTCTCCCAGCAGTCGGTCCAGGCAATAGGCAACTCGATTTTCTGGTCGCGCGCGGTGACGCCCATCTCATGGGCCAGGCGGCGAATGGTCTCGGCAGACACGCCTGTGATGCCCTCGGCCCACTCCGGGGTGTACTCCTCGACACGCTCCTTCAGCAACTGAAAGGCGGGCTTGACCGGGGTGCCATCCTGCAACTCGAACTCGCCCAGCAGGCGCGGATCGCTGCCCGGGGTGTGGGTGGAGATCTCCTTGTCCAGATCACGGTCCCACCAGAGCTTGTTCTCCGGGTCGAAACAACCCTCTTCGATGTGCATTTCAAAACGCTTGAACAGGCCGTGATCGTCACGTTTTGGGTCGTTGATCACCAGCTCTGCCGAGTTGGTGTACTGAATCAGAAAGTCACGGTCGTACAGACCCTGCTTGATCAGCTCGTGGATGATCGCCAACAGCAGTGCGCCGTCAGTGCCGGGCTTGATCGGCACCCACTCATCCGCCACCGCCGAGTAGCCGGTGCGGATCGGGTTGATCGAGATAAAACGACCGCCCCTGCGCTTGAACTTGGAGATGGCAATCTTCAGCGGATTGGAGTGGTGATCCTCCGCCGTGCCGATCATGATGAACAGCTTCGAACGGTCCAGATCCGGGCCACCGAACTCCCAGAATGAGCCGCCGATGGTGTAGATCAGGCCAGCGGCCATGTTGACCGAACAGAAACCACCATGGGCGGCATAGTTCGGTGAGCCGAACTGCTTGGCGAACATCCCGGTCAGCGCCTGCATCTGGTCGCGACCGGTGAACAGGGCGAATTTCTTCGGGTCTTCAGCGCGGATCTTGCTGAGCCGCTCCTCCATGATCTGAAATGCCCGATCCCAGGAGATCTCCTCGAACTCAGAATCGCCCCGCTCAGCGCCCTTCTTGCGCAGCAGCGGTTTGGTCAGACGCGCCGGAGAATACTGCTTCATGATGCCCGAAGCGCCCTTGGCGCAGATCACGCCGTGATTCAACGGGTGATTCGGATTGCCCTCGATATGACGAATCTCACCGTCACGCAGAGTGACGCGAATACCACAGCGGCAGGCGCACATGTAACAGGTGGTCTCTTTAACCTCTACACGGCCAACATCCCGATCAGATTGCGCTGTTGGATCCTGCATGATGAATAAGCCTTTAATTAATCTAGGGAAGTAGATATTTAAATATTTTGACTAATTCTAATATTCAATCTTACTAATATTCAACCACATAACTCTTTATAAGTATATGTGGCTATTCGATGAGGAGTACCCAGTGGATTGAAAAAAAACCTATCCGGTCAGCGATTCAAGCTCTTCCCAGCGCGCGTAGGCATGGCTGAGTTCGGCCTGTTTTTGCTCCATCTCCCTGGATTTTTCCTGAATCGCCTGGCTTCCCTTCTGGTAAAAGGCCGGATCGGACATCAACGCCTGCAGTTGATCTATCTCCGCTTCCAGCTGCTCAAGCCGTTTGGGCAACTGGTCCAGCTCGCGCTGATCCTTGTAGCTGAGCTTTTTCACCTTGGATTTGGGCTTTTCCTGTGCTGACGCAGGTTCCTTCTTCCGGGCTACCGGCATTTCAGACGACTCGGGCTTGCGTTGTCGCAGCCAGTCGCTGTAACCACCTACGTACTCAGAGACCTGGGCATTCTGCTCAAATACCAGCGAGCTGGTCACCACGTTATCCAGGAATTCCCGATCGTGCGACACCAACAGCAGTGTGCCCTGGTAGTCGAGCAGCAACTCCTCGAGCAATTCCAGTGTTTCCAGGTCAAGATCATTGGTCGGTTCGTCCATCACCAGCAGGTTGGCCGGTTTGGCGAACAGCCGCGCCAGCAGCAGGCGGTTGCGCTCACCACCGGAAAGCGCCTTCACCGGCTGGCGCACCCGGTCAGGGGTAAACAGGAAATCCTGCAGATAGCTGATGACGTGTTTATCCAGACCGTTGATGGTCACCTTGTCACTACCATCGGCGACATTGTCCTGAACCGTTTTCTCCTCGTTGAGCGATCCACGAAGCTGATCGAAATAGGCAACCTCGAGCTTGGTCCCGGCCTTAATCGTACCCGAAGCAGGCTCCAGCTTGCCGAGCAGCAGGTTGAGAAGGGTGGTTTTCCCCGCCCCATTCGGGCCAATGATGCCGACACGGTCACCACGCAGTATGGTGGTGGTCAGATCTCGGATAACCGGCTTGTCGTCCCAGGCATAGCTGACATTCTCCGCCTCGATAACCAGTTTGCCAGAGCGGTCGCCCTGCTGCAGGGCCATCTTCACCTTGCCGGTCTGCTCACGCCGCTGCCGGTACTCATCACGCATCGCCTTGAGCGCCCGCACCCGACCCTCGTTGCGGGTGCGACGCGCCTTGATCCCCTGGCGAATCCATACCTCCTCTTCCGCCAGACGCTTGTCAAAACGCTCATTGGCCTTCTCCTCGGCATTCAGCATCTCCTCCTTGCGGCGCAGAAAATTGAGGTAGTCACCAGGCCAGGAGGTGATACGGCCACGATCCAGCTCGATAATCCGGGTGGCCAGCCTGCGCAGGAAAGCGCGGTCATGGGTAACGAACAACAGCGTACCGCCATAACCGAGCAGGAACTCCTCGAGCCAGTCAATGGACTCGATATCCAGATGGTTGGTCGGCTCGTCCAGAATCAGCAGATCCGGTTCGCGCACCAATGCCCTGGCCAGCAATACCCGTCGTTTCAGCCCGCCGGACAGGGACTGGAAGTCCACATCGGGATCGAGGGATAGACGAGAAACCACCGATTCCACCCGCTGCTCGGATTTCCAGCCATCGGCGGCCTCCAACTGGTGCTGCACCTGGGAGAGCTGATCGAGAAGATCTGCGTCACCCCCATCCGCTAGTTGCACACTGATATGGTGATACTGGCGCACCAGATCGCCCAGAGCCCCCAGTCCGGCAGCCACCACATCGAACACCGGCCCGCTGAGATCGGTGGGCACCTCCTGGGTCAGACGGGTGATACAGGCCCCTTTCTGAATCGACAACTCACCCTCATCGGCAACCAGCTCACTGGCAATCAGTTTCATCAGCGTCGATTTTCCGGCTCCATTGCGCCCCAGCAGGCAGATGCGCTCGCCCTTCTCGATGGCGAGATCGACACCATCCAGTAGTGCCGGACCACCGAAACCCAGATGGATATTGCGAAGCGTGACGATTGCCATGTAAATACAAACCCCCAAAACCATAAATTCAAGACCGGCGATTGTACCTCAGACTCAGATTTAACCGCAGAAAAGTGGCGATCATGGGGCACAATATGTGAAGATTAGGCGAATGGCCCGACACGGGCTGTATATAACAAGCCAAAAAAGCGAAACCCCAAGCTGGAGAGCCCTTTATGAAAACCAAGATTCTGCTCAAAGAATCCGAGATGCCCACCCATTGGTACAACGTTGCCGCCGATCTGAGCAATCCTCCGGCGCCTTATCTGGGCCCCGATGGTAATCCCGTCCCGCCCGAGGCGATGCTCGCCATCTTTCCGGAGGCGCTGGTCATGCAGGAGGTCAGCACGGAGCGCTGGATCGAGATTCCAGGCGAGGTGCGCGAAGCGCTGAGCCTCTGGCGTCCGTCCCCGCTGTTTCGCGCCCACCGCCTGGAGCAGGCACTCAAGACCCCGGCAAAAATCTACTACAAGAACGAGGCGGTCAGCCCCGCGGGCTCACATAAACCCAATACCGCCGTGGCCCAGGCCTACTACAACAAGCAGGCAGGCATCAAACGACTGGTCACCGAAACCGGCGCTGGCCAGTGGGGTTGTTCTCTGGCCCTGGCCGGCCAGATGTTCGGCATCGATGTGCGTGTTTTCATGGTGAAAATCAGCTATCAACAGAAGCCCTATCGCCGCTCCATGATGCAGACCTGGGGGGCCGAGGTGTTCGCCAGCCCAACTAACATGACAGAGACAGGCCGGAGAATTCTCGCCGAGCACCCGGACTCCAACGGCTCTCTCGGCATCGCCATCTCGGAAGCCGTGGAAGAGGCCGCCGGACGCGCAGACAGCAACTATGCCCTGGGTTCGGTGCTCAACCACGTCTGCCTGCACCAGACGATCATCGGCCAGGAGGCCAAAAAACAGCTGGAGATGGTGGGCGATTATCCCGATGTGGTCATCGCCTGCTGCGGTGGCGGGTCGAACTTCGCCGGCCTGGCCTTCCCGTTTGTTGCCGACAAGGCGGCAGGCAAAAATGTTCAGCTGATCGCCGCAGAACCCACCTCCTGCCCGACCCTGACCAAAGGCGTCTACACCTACGACTGGGGTGACGCCGTGGGACTCACGCCGTTGATGAAGATGTACACCCTGGGCCATGATTTCATGCCACCGGGCATCCATGCCGGCGGCCTGCGTTATCACGGCGACTCGGCACTGGTCAGCCAGTTGCACAAGGAAGGCGTGGTCGATGCCGTCGCCGTACCGCAGCTGGAGACCTTCGAGGCAGGTGTGCTGTTCGCCCGCACCGAAGGCATTATCCCGGCACCAGAGTCGACTCACGCCATCGCCGCCACCATCCGCGAGGCCAAGCGTTGCACGGAAACCGGGGAGCCCAAGACCCTGCTGTTCAACCTCTCCGGGCACGGCCATTTCGACATGGCATCCTATGACCGCTATTTTGCCGGTGAACTGGAGGATTTCGAATATCCGGAAGAGGCGATCAAGGAATCACTGGCCCATCTGCCGAAATTCGGGTAAGCCAGGTCATCAGTAGAGGGACAGGCGGCGAATTCACCCAGCAATAATGGGTATTCGCCGCCCTGCTTTAAAGATAAGCTAGACGGCTGTTCTGCTATATAACCGGGCAAAGATCCATATATGAAACTGATCACTGACAAAGAGGCATGGGAGGGTGAAGCCAATTGTCTGAGCTGCACGCTACGCAACTCGGTACTCTTTGCCGGACTCACCGAACAGGACTTTGATCAGATTCATCAGCCCATTGATCTCTATACATTGCCGCCCGGATCAACGCTTTACCGGGCCGGCGACAAGGGCGAGCGGCTGTACACCATCCGTAACGGCATTCTCAAACTGGTGCAGTATCTGCCGGACGGCACTCAGCGTATCGTGCGCCTGATTCGAAGCACCGATGTCATCGGCCTTGAAGCCCTGCTCGACCAACCCTATCAGCATGATGCCGTGGTTCTGCACCCCACCGAGGCCTGCAGCCTCCCGGTTACGGTGGTAAAGGCGTTATCCCGCACCAACCCACTACTGCACCAGGAACTGCTGACACGCTGGCAGAAGGCACTCAACGAGGCCGATGCCTGGCTCACCGAACTCTCCACCGGTTCGGCAAAGCAGCGCGTCGCCAGACTGCTGCTACGCCTGGTTCGCAACGAACAGTCCAGCGAATGCGAGCTGTTTTCCCGTGAAGACATGGGCGCCATGCTGGGCATCACCACCGAAACCGCCAGCCGCACCATTGCAGAGTTCAAACGTCAGAGCCTGCTGGTGGAGACCCGCCCGAACCTGTTCCTGCTCGATATCCGCAATCTGCAGCATCTGGCTGAAGACTGACCACACACCCGAACTGCCATAAACCCAGAAAAGACCTCAGGCATTGCGTATTTTCAATGCGCATACTCCAGACTAGGGTTATTTTTCCCACATTGTGCGGTGGTCCCGCCGGAAGCCGCCCTATGGGTTTGCACGTCAGTCAGGAGTGGTCAATGAAGCAGTCCTTACAGCAAAATCAATATGCTGTATTTTCGCTTGAAGTGGAAAAATCAGAAACGCGATTCACAACGGCAAAAGAGATCATCGACTATCTGCAAGAGCAGATAAATACACATGAGACCGCCACCTTTATTGCGATTTTCGACCACTACGCGCACACCCAGCAGCTTCCCCAGGGCCAGATCGCGGATGAGATCATTGATGCCATGAGCATCATTTTCTGTTTTGGCATCACCCTGCCCAGTCCCGACGTGATGGCGGTCCGACCCCGATCCATCGGGGTTACCGAGATGGAAGACAAATTTCTGATCACCTTTATCGAGGCCCCGATGCCTGTGGCGAATATCACCATGGAAGAGTGGGTCAAGGCCATATGCAACAGGTAGCAACAGCATGAAAATCGGCATCACCAGTCAGAACTTCAAGACCATCACCGGACACGCCGGCAAGACCCGTCGCTTCCTGGTCTATGAATCAAAGTCGGGCGGTGAGCCTGTGGAGCTCGAACGCTGGGATTTCCCCAAAGAGATGTCGATGCACGAATACAGGGGCAGTGAACCGCATCCGCTGCAGCAACTCGACATCCTGATTACAGGCGGTTGTGGAGAGGGTTTCAAGAACAAACTGGCACGCATGGGTGTCCTGGTGCTTGCCACGGGTGAAACCGATACGCTGGCTGCCGCGCAGGCCGTCTCCAGAGGTGAAACGCTGCCGCCGGCTGTGGAGAGCGACCATGACCATGGTCATTCGAACGGGGTCACTCTATCCTGAGCGACTGCTTATCAACTAGGTCTTGGCGATCAGCACCACGCCGGTGCTCATCATCACGCCCCCGGCGGCCTTATTGAGTCGTCTTGCCGCCCGGCCCGAGGTAAAGGCGTTCCGCGCCCGGGCAGCGGTATAGGCATAGCCAAGCAGCACACCAGCCAGCACCAGGGATACCACCAGCGCAGCAATCAACACATCCAGGTGTGTCAGCGCCGTCAGATCGACAAAGGTCGGAAGAAAGCCCAGATAGAACAAAATCACCTTTGGGTTGCCTAGGGTGATCACCAGGCCGCTGATGAAATTTGCCCGCCAGGAGAACTCCTTTACCCCAGTTACCTGTACAGCACGTCCTGCGCTATGCCAGATGCGCCACCCCAGCCAGATCAGGTACAGACCACCGGCGTATTTCACCACAGCGAAAAAGCCACCCAGAAAATCGGCGACCGCCGCCAGGCCATAGATGGCAAGGAGCAGAAAAATAAGATCGCCCAGAACAATCCCTGCAATCAGTACGGTGGCATGTGAAAATCCCGATGCCAGCGCCCGTGCGATAGTGGCAAAGACCCCAGGCCCGGGGGTGATCGCCAGAATAAACATGGCACCTGCGAGTGCAAAAATTGTGAATATAGTCACAGCTCCCTCCTCTCTGCAATGCAGTCAAAGATAGCATAGCCGGTCCGGGTCAATACAACACTGCTTTCGCGAAACCGACACTGCGTTTACCATAGGCTCCATGATTAAACCCTATATGAAACACCTCCTGCTGCTCTCTGTCATCCTGATCATTACCGGTTGCGCCAGCACCGCCCATTTTCCGGATAATCCACCGCTGAAACACGCAGACATGCTGCCCTCAGCAAGAGGAGTCAGCGATAGCCGAAATGACATCTTGCTGGCCTTGACCTTCTCCGGCGGCGGCAGCCGCGCTTCGGCCCTGGCCTATGGTGTTCTGGAACAGCTACATGAAACACCCTTGTCGGCGGATTTGAGTCAGCGCCTGGTTGATGAAGTCGACCTGATCTCTTCGGTATCCGGCGGTAGCATCACGGCAGCCTACTACGGTCTCTATGGTGACCGCCTGTTCAGCGACTTCAAAAGCCGATTTCTGGATATGGATATCGAATCGGAACTGACCGCCTACACCCTCAATCCGATGACACTCTCGCGCCTCAGTTCGGAAACCTATGGAACCGGTGATGTGCTGGATGAGTTTTTCAGCAACCTGTTGTTTTCCGATGCATCGATTGACAAACTGTTCGATGGCGACGGCCCCCACATTCAGATCAACGCCACCGATCTATTCAAGGGTGGGCGCTTCGGCTTTACTCCCGAGCAGTTTTCCCTGATCTGCTCCGACCCGACGGCATTCCCTGTATCCCGGGCGGTTGCCGCTTCCTGTGCAGTGCCGCTGCTCTTCTCACCGGTCACGCTGACTAATCATGCCGGCAGTTGCGGGCATGTACCGCCCCCCTGGTTCTACACCGCGCTGCTGGAGGATGAAACCAATATCCGGCGCCACCAGCGCGCCCTGTTTCTCAACACCTATATGGATCAGGAGAACCATCCCTACATTCATCTGCTGGACGGAGGCCTGTCTGACAACCTGGGATTGAGGGCGATCATCGACCGACTGATTGAAGAGGGTGGCGTCTGGAACACCCTGAAAAAATTCAATCAGCAAAAGGCAAGGCATATCGTTATCATCGTGGTGAATGCGGCCTCCATCACTCCATCAAAATGGGAGCAATCAAAAACCAGCCCGCCTGACAGCGCGGTGCTCGACGCGGCCACCACGATCCCGCTGACCAACTACAATTTTGAAACTATGGAGTATTTCCGCGACAACCTGCCAGGCTGGCAAAAGGAGGTCACCAACAGCCAGTGCAGGGAACAGAAGAACTGCAACACGAAGCCGGTCTACCTGATAGAGATCAGCCTGGGAGATATCCCGGACAAGGCGCTGCGTGAGCGGCTCACCCAGGTGCCCACCGGCTTCAAGCTTCCTGAAGGGAGTGCCGATGAACTGATCAACGCCGGCCGCGAGCTTTTGAGGAGTGACCCTGAATTCATCCGCCTGCTGAAAAATATGGCGATGGAGAAGCGTTAGTCCGGTCAGGCCTGATCGGCCTGGCCGGAGAGTTTCGCGTTACATGGACATTTCCAGATCGCTTAGCACCTTATCTATGCCGGCCTGGGCGCAGGCCTCATCGGTTTCACCGGATGGCGCGCCACTGACACCCACCCCGCCCAGCAGCATACCCCCGGCCTGGATCGGCAGACCGCCGGCAGACATGACCAGCCCTTTGACCCGGCCTATCGGGGTATTGGCCCGTGAACTCAGCTGTGAAGTGGGCGCATTGAAATTGACCGCAGTAAATGCCTTCTGCTTGCTGATTTTCACCGTGATCAGGGCGGCGATGGTATCACGCAAAACGGCCTGAACAGTGCCGTCACGATCGACAACGGTGACACCGATCTGTATGCCCTCCTTACGGCAGGCCTCAACCGCACCCTGGGCGATGACCTGGGCCGTCTCCATCGACAGCCGTTTGATCGATACCGTCATTGGCGGCTCATCTGCCCACACAGGCTGAGTCAGTGCCAGCCCCAGAAAAATTACCGCCACCTGTTTAAACTGTTTCATCTCATCCTCCTCAGGATAGTGCCAACCTGTCGTTTTTCGTTATCAGCGGTTGGCGGTTTAATTAACCATAGTGCGTCTCGACATAACGCTCCACAATCGTCTGGAACTCCTTGGCAATGAAGTCGCCTTTCAAGGTGACTGTTTTCTCACCGTCTTCGTAAACCGGCGCCACCGGAATCTCTCCCGTTCCCGGCAGACTGATGCCGATATTCGCATGTTTACTCTCCCCAGGCCCATTGACAACGCAGCCCATCACCGCCACCGACATATCCTCCACGCCGGGATAGCGTGAACTCCAGACCGGCATCTGGTCACGCAGATAGCGCTGAATATCCTGTGCGAGCTGCTGAAAATAGGTGCTGCTGGTGCGACCGCAACCGGGACAGGCGATAACCTGTGGAGTGAACGAGCGCAGACCCATGCTCTGCAGAATCTCCTGGGCCACCACCACCTCCTGGGTGCGGCTTCCGCCTGGCTCCGGTGTCAGGGAGATTCGAATGGTGTCGCCTATACCCTGCTGCAGCAATACGGCCAGGGCTGCGGTTGAGGCGACGATGCCTTTCGAGCCCATTCCCGCCTCGGTGAGACCCAGGTGCAAGGCATAGTCGCACCGCCGGGACAACGCCTTATACACAGCAATCAGGTCCTGAACGCCACTCATCTTGCAGGAGAGGATTATCTTATTTTTCGCCAGCCCCAGTGATTCGGCCTTCTGGGCGCTCTCCAGGGCGGAAACAACCATGATCTCGCGGATCATCGTTTCATTGCTTTTCGGTGTCGGATTGTGGGCATTTTCATCCATCATGCGAACCACCAGTTCCTGATCCATGGAACCCCAATTGACGCCGATACGTACCGCCTTGTCATAACGGCGGGCGATGTCGATCATCGCGGCAAACTTCTCATCGCGCGCACCACCCTTACCGACATTACCGGGATTGATGCGAAACTTGGCAAGGGCCTCGGCGCACGCCGGGTATTTACTCAGCAGTTTGTGGCCATTGAAGTGAAAATCCCCAATCAGCGGTACGTGGCATCCCGATTGATCGAGTTGTTCCCTGATTGCGGGAACAGCCTGGGCAGCGGCTTCATTGTTGACCGTCAACCGCACCAGTTCAGAACCGGCGCGAGCCAGCGCCAGCACCTGCTCGACCGTAGCCTGCACATCGGCCGTGTCGGTATTTGTCATCGACTGAATGGCCACCGGCGCCCCTCCACCGATAGCAACGCCACCCACCGATACCCGCTCCGTTATCTTCCGCTGCACACCGCTTACTGACATTTTTGCACACGACCCTGATCATGCTGATCACAAAACTATTGCAGCAGATTACAATTCGCGTCTCTGCCGCGCAAGCCCGCAAAAAACCTGACAATTCAAGGGGAGACAAACCCGGCTAACATTGACAAGCGCCTATAAAAAGCCATAATAAGCGCCATGCGCCGATTTGAGCTCAGATTGCGGGCGCAATAAAAATGCGGCTAAAGAGAGAACCTGAGAGTTTTCCAAACCCGCCTGAGCTAACCGCCGGCGGGTTTTTTATTTTACGGAGCCAGAAGACATGAGCGACTACATATTCACCTCCGAATCGGTCTCGGAAGGTCACCCGGACAAGGTTGCCGACCAGATATCCGATGCCGTCCTCGATGCGATTCTGGAACTGGATCCCAATCCCGGCCGGGCCCGTGTCGCCTGCGAAACCATGATCAAAACCGGCGCGGTGATCGTGGCCGGTGAGATCACCACCGAGGCCTGGGTTGACCTGGATGAACTGGTGCGCAAGGTGGTTTGCGAAATCGGTTATACCAGCTCCGATGTGGGATTCGACGGCAGCACCTGCGCCGTGATGTCGCTGATCGGCAAACAGTCCGGCGATATCGCCATGGGCGTGGACCGCACCGCACCGGAAGAGCAGGGTGCAGGCGACCAGGGCCTGATGTTCGGTTATGCGACCAACGAGACCGAGGTGCTGATGCCGGCACCGATCACCTACGCCCACCGTCTGGTCCAGCGCCAGTCGGAGATGCGTCGGGAAAATATCCTCCCCTGGCTGCGCCCCGATGCAAAAAGCCAGGTCACCCTGCGTTATGTGGACGGCAAGGTGAGCGCCATCGATGCCGTGGTGCTGTCTACCCAGCACGATCCCGAAATCGAATACAAGCACCTGCAGGAGGCGGTGATGGAGAACATCATCAAGCCGATACTACCTGCCGAGTTGCTGCACAAGGGCACCCGCTTCCATATCAACCCGACCGGCTCTTTTGTGATTGGCGGTCCGGTGGGTGATTGCGGACTGACCGGCCGCAAGATCATTGTCGACACCTACGGCGGTGCCGCCCGTCATGGCGGTGGCGCCTTTTCGGGCAAGGACCCGTCGAAAGTCGACCGCTCGGCAGCCTATGCCGGGCGCTATGTGGCAAAAAACATCGTTG
This sequence comes from Sedimenticola sp., assembly GCA_002869585.1. Classification (GTDB taxonomy): domain Bacteria; phylum Pseudomonadota; class Gammaproteobacteria; order Chromatiales; family Chromatiaceae; genus BM503. Next base: position 40,386 of record PKUO01000011.1, on the reverse strand, counting down.
CCGCCGGACTGGCCGACCGCTGTGAGATCCAGATCTCCTACGCCATCGGCGTCGCGGAACCAACCTCCATATCCATCGATACCTTCGGCACCTCACGCATCCCCGAAGAGAAGATCGAACAGTTGGTGCGCGAGCACTTTGACCTGCGCCCCTACAGCATTCTGAAAATGCTGGATCTGGTCAAACCGATCTACCGGAAAACCGCGGCCTATGGCCATTTCGGACGCGAAGAGCCGGAATTCTCCTGGGAGCGGACCGACAAGGCCGAGATCCTCAAGGACGCTGCCGGGCTGTAACTTTTTCAAAGAACCCCCTGCCCTGAGGAGCGTTGCAACAGAAACCGCGGTTTCTGCCAGGCTTAGGGCCAGGGATTACCTTGGCAACGGCGCTCAGTTTTTTCGGAGACTGAACCATGAACGCTAGTATTGACCCATCCTTCACCGACTGCAAAGTCGCCGATCTCTCCCTGGCCGGCTGGGGTCGCAAAGAGATCGCGATTGCCGAAACCGAGATGCCCGGACTGATGGCGCTGCGCGACAAATACGCCACCGAGCAGCCGCTGAAGGGGGCAAGAATCGCCGGCAGCCTGCACATGACCATTCAGACTGCGGTGCTGATCGAGACCCTGACCGCCCTCGGCGCCGAAGTGCGCTGGGCCTCTTGCAATATCTTCTCCACCCAGGATCACGCCGCTGCCGCCATCGCCGCGGAGCAGATTCCGGTCTACGCCTACAAAGGGGAAAACCTCGAAGAATACTGGGCCTATACCCACAGGATCATGGAGTGGAGCGATGGCGGCACACCCAATATGATTCTCGATGACGGCGGCGACGCCACCCTGCTGATCAGTCTCGGCGCCAAGGCGGAAAAAGACCTCAGCCTGCTCGACAACCCCAGCAGTGAAGAGGAAGAGGTGCTGTATGCCGCAATCAAGCAACGCATTGCGCAACAGCCCGGCTGGTACTCCAACATCCTGCAAAACATCCGCGGCGTGACCGAGGAGACCACCACCGGGGTACATCGCCTCTACCAGATGGAAGAGCGCGGCGACCTCCCCTTCCCCGCATTCAATGTCAATGACTCGGTCACCAAGTCGAAATTCGACAACCTGTATGGGTGCCGTGAATCCCTGGTGGATGGCATCAAGCGCGCCACCGACGTGATGATCGCCGGCAAGATTGCCGTGGTTCTCGGTTATGGCGATGTTGGCAAGGGCTGCGCCCAGTCACTGCGCGGACTCGGCGCCACAGTGTGGGTGACTGAAATCGACCCGATCTGCGCCTTGCAGGCGGCAATGGAAGGATACCGTGTGGTAGACATGAATGACGCCTGTTCCCAGGCGGATATCTTCGTCACCGCCACCGGCAACTACCATGTCATCACCCACGACCACATGGTCAAGATGAAGGACCAGTCGATCGTCTGCAACATCGGCCACTTCGATAACGAGATCGATGTCGCCAACATGAAGAAGTACACCTGGGAAAACATCAAACCCCAGGTCGATCACATCATCTTCCCCGATGGCAGACGCATCATTCTGCTGGCCGAGGGACGCCTGGTTAATCTCGGCTGCGCGACCGGTCATCCCAGCTTCGTGATGTCCAACAGCTTCACCAACCAGACCCTGGCGCAGATGGAGCTCTGGAACAATGGCGCGGCCTACGAGAAGAAGGTCTACACCCTGCCCAAGATCCTGGACGAGGAGGTGGCGCGCCTGCACCTGGCGAAGATTGGAGTCAATCTCAGCAAGCTCTCCAAACAACAGGCCGACTACATCGGCGTTCCGGTAGACGGTCCCTATAAACCGGGCCATTACCGTTACTGATCTGAAATGACGAATTGCGAGGCCCGGAATGCTGGGCTTCGCAATCCAAAACACGTAATCTACTCCTCACCGTCATGTTGTTCGGCGGCATCTGCCGCCAGTAGGTCTGCCCAATCATGGAATCACAAAAAAAATACACACCCACATTCAGCTTCGAACTGTTTCCGCCTAAAACCGAAGCCGGCATGGAGAAGTTGCAAACCAACGTCATGAAGCTGTCGGTGGTCAATCCGCTCTATTTCTCTGTCACCTATGGAGCGGGCGGCTCAACTCAGGAGCGCACCTTCGAATCGGTCAACTGGCTGGTTGCAAAGGGGTTTGGCACCGCACCACACATCTCCTGCGTCGGTAGCAGCAGAGAAAAAATCATCGAGATCCTCACCTATTACAAGTCACAGAATATAAAGCGTGTTGTCGCCCTGCGCGGCGATCTCCCCTCTGGAGCAGGCCTGGGAGGGGTTGGTGAACTCAACTACGCCAATGAACTGGTGGCGCTGATCCGCAGCGAATTCGGTGACTACTTTCATATCGAAGTGGCTGCTTACCCTGAATTCCATCCGCAGGCCGGAAACGCCAACAGCGATCTGCAGAATTTCAAGCGCAAGGTCGATGCCGGCGCCAGTGCCGCAATCACCCAATATTTCTATAACCCCGATGCCTATTTCCGTTTCATTGAGAGTTGCGAGAAACTGGGCATAGACATACCCATAGTTCCCGGCATCATGCCGATCAGCAACTATACCCAACTGGCGCGCTTTTCTGACAGTTGTGGTACCGAGATACCACGCTGGATGCGCAAGCGCTTTGAGGCCATGGGTGATGACATCGACAGCATAAAATCTTTCGGTCTGGATGTGGTCACCACACTCTGCGACCGCCTGCTGGAACAGGGGGCACCGGGGCTCCACTTCTACACCATGAATCAGTCGCACAGCGTGTTGAAGATCTGGAACAATCTCGGTCTGTAGATACAGCGAAATTGAGATGCGCACACCCAGAATCCATACCCATCAAACGCTTTCTCCCGACAGCACCCTCTCCCTGGAGGAGGGACCGGCACGCCATCTGATTCAGGTCTTGCGCTTGAAAGCCGATGCGCCGGTTATTCTGTTCAATGGTGACGGGCATGACTACCAGGGAGTGATCATCAGCCTGGGCAAAAGGCAGGTCGATATTGCCATCTCCGAGAGGGGAGCACAGGAGAGCGCAGCCTGCCTGGCGATCCATCTCGGGCTGGGGATCTCCAAGGGAGAGCGCATGGATTTTGCCATCCAGAAATCGGTGGAACTAGGCGTCACCGAGATCACTCCCCTGGTCAGCGAACGCTGTGTAGTCAGAATCTCGGACGAACGGATGCAGAAACGCATCCAGCATTGGCAGAACATCCTTATCGCAGCCTGTGAGCAGTCAGGCCGTCGGCGACTGCCGATGCTGCATGCGCCCTTGAAGTTGCAGGACTGGATAAACAAACGGGAAGCCCAACAACACAACCTGCTGCTCGATCACCGCAGCAGCGATACCCTGGCATCACTCAGTCCACCAGAATCTGGGACCTGTCTATTGGTAGGACCCGAAGGCGGGCTCTCCGAGGAAGAGATAGCGTCAGCGAAGCGGGAAGGTTTCCATGGCGTTCAGCTTGGACCAAGGGTGTTGCGTACAGAAACAGCGCCTCTGGCGGCGATCGCCGCCATGCAGGCATTGTGGGGTGATTTTCGCTAGCGGCAGATCAGTTGATAATATCCAGAACTGCCTGTTCCAGGGCATCCAGATCAGGGATCCACGCCTCCTGTCCATTCAGCCTTACCTGCCGTGCAACCATCGGTCCGGCGTCACCCAACTCGCCCAAAGGGGCAATCAGCTCCTCGGTAAGACGCGTCAGATGCGGGATCGACCTCAGCAGAATACCGATATAGGGACAACGTGCATTGCCATTGAGAGTATTGCAGATGGCGATCCGCGCACGGTGCCCGGTTTCATCTTTCGGCAATCCCAGGAGTTTCTCGAAGGCAACTATCGGCACCTTCTGCTGACGCCAGTCAAAGGTGCCGAGCAGCCAATCGGTGTCATTGCTGTCCACCGGTGTCGGATCACGAAATCCAACCACCTCATTGACTGTTGCATTGGGCAGCAGCAGTTGCCCCCCTTGCAGGGGCAGCAGCACACCACGCACCTCTAATGAATTAGTGCTCTGGGTCATGCTGTGGCCTCCCGTAATACGGCATAGATGTTATCCAGCAGATCAGCCTCCTGGTAGGGCTTGCCAAGATAGCGCTTAACACCCAGTTCCATCGCCAGCTTACGATGCTTGTCGCCGCTGCGCGAAGTAATCATGATGATCGGAATACCCTGCAGTTCCTCGGAATTCTGCATGTGTCTGGCCAGTTCATAGCCGTCCATGCGCGGCATCTCGATATCCAGCAACATCACATCAGGCCGGTACTCCTGGAGCATGGCCACGGCATCCACGCCATCCTTTGCGGTAATGACATTCATACCGTGTCTTTCCAGCAGTCGTCCGGTGACCTTGCGCACGGTAATCGAGTCGTCCACCACCATCACCGTGCGGCCCACACCGGGTTCGAGGGAAGAATCTCTTGTACTGACAGCGCTGGGGGCGGCGGTATGGGCAATATCCAGTCGGACCAGTGCGGTCACGTCCAGAATCAATGCCACCCGGCCGTCGCCAAGGATGGTTCCCCCGGAGATATAACGCACCGAACCCACCTGCAAGCCGACCGATTTGACCACGATCTGACGATTGCCGATCAGGCTGTCGACCTGCATGGCGACATGATGATCACCGGCCCTGACCAGCAGCAGCGGATACCATTTGCGGTGTTCCGACAGATCCAACTGACTGACATTCAGCAGGTTGCCCAGATAGCGCACCTGGTAATCCTGTCCGGCATAGTTGTAGGCAGTCTGCTGCCCTTCATAACAGGCCTTGAGCTCGGAATAGCTGACACGCACCACGCCTTCGATACTGGTATGGGGGATCGCATAGATCTCCTCGCCCAGTTCAACCAGCAGCGCATCGGAAATCGCCAGTGTCAGTGGCAAGCGGATAATAAAGTGTGTGCCCTTGGACGGTTCAGAGGAGATATCCAGCGAACCACCCAGTTGCTTCACTTCGCTCACTACGACATCCAGACCAACGCCCCGGCCTGCAATCTGGGTCACCTCATCAGCCGTGCTGAAACCGTGCTCAAATACGAACTGCAGAATGTCGTTATTGGTGACGACAGCATGGGGATCGAGCAAGCCTTTCTTGATCGCTCGTTGCCTGATAGCGTCGACATCGATGCCCGCGCCATCATCGGCAATCGTCAGTAGGACATCCGAGCCTTCGCGTCGCACATCCAGGGTGATTCGGCCCTGTGCATCCTTACCGCTCTGACGCCTGACATCCGGCCGCTCGATACCGTGGGAGACGGCATTTCTCAGCAGATGCTCGAAGGGTCCAATCATGCGTTCCAGAATGCCGCGATCCAACTCGATTTCGGCACCGTGAACCTCCAGTTCGGCCTGCTTACCCAGCGGGTTGCAGGTCTGACGGACAACCCGGTGCAAGCGCGGCACCAGATTCGAGAAGGGCACCATGCGCGTACGCATCAGACCATCCTGAAGGTCTGTCATGATCCTCGACTGCTGGAGCAGAAGGGTATCCGTCTCTTTCTGCAACTCATCGAGAAAACGGTAGATATTGTTCAGGTCGTTAACGGTCTCCAACAGGCTTCGCGATACCTGCTGTATGGTCGAGAAACGGTCCAGTTCCAGCGGATCGAAGGTCTCATCGACGCTGCTTTCGTCGTCTTTATCCTGGTCATACCTGAAGAGGATCTGTGCCTCGGTCTCAATCTCCAGTTGTCTGAGCTGGTTGCGCAGGCGATCAACCGTCTGATCCAGCTCGGTCAGGTTGAAACCCAACGCCGAGTTTTGCTGCTCGATGCGGGCGCGATAAATACTCACTTCACCGGCGTGGTTGACCAGCCGGTCCAGCATATCCGAGCGAACGCGCACCTGCTCGCGATGGGCGCGCACGGGCGCTGGGGCTCTTGTCTTGATTCTGTCACTGCTGATCGTTTCTGGGCCTGTCGGAGTGGTTTCGGTACTCTCCGTCTCTTCCAGATCGACCTCTTCGGCAGTTGCTTCGTCACTGTCAGCCTGGGCCTCGATCTCTTCCGGCTCGGGCTGCAACACTTCAGGCTGCTCCGGTTCGCGCTCCGATTCAGCGGCAAGATCGGGAACCACGGCCTGATCGATATTGAAAACATCCTCCAGGCGCTGCACCAGATCATCTGCTGGACGCACCTTGGGACCGCTGGACAGGTCTTCAATCTGTTCCGCCAGGCGATCGATCACAGACTGGGCCAGCTCTATCACCTGAGGGGAGGCCTCGATCCGCGCGTAGTCAATGCCGGTAAGGAATGATTCGAAGGCGTGGCTCAAATCACCGATCGGCATGGCGCCAGAGAGACGCGCACCACCCTTGAGGGTGTGCAGCGTTCGTTCAAGCTCAGCCACGGGTTCGGCTGCGCTGATATCCTCACGCCACTGCGTATAGCTCGTTTCTATGGATTCCAGCAGCTCACGGGCCTCTTCCAGAAAGATCTCGATCAGCTCTGGATCGCCATCGACTTCCACCATATCGGCGGTGACTGCGGTAACCGGCTCTGGTGTCTCTGTTTCGGGCTCTGCAAATGCAGGCTCCGGCTCCACCAATTCATCCAGCTCACCCGGTTGCAGGTCCTCGGGTTCGAGTTCTTCGACACCAATCAGGGTCGAATCTGGAAATTCAATCTCCTCAAGGTCTTCACCCTGAAACTCAGCTTCGGTCGGTTCGAGCAGATCACTCTCATCCGGATAGCTTTCAGGCTCAGATTCCTGTTGGATCTCTTCGGGAACCTGGTCTTCTACTGTCGGTGACTCGGTTATCTCCTCGGAAACCTCAACAGCCTCATCGACCAGATGCTCCGGCACCTGCTGGGAAACCAACGCATCACAGGCCTGGATCACTTCGTCGACAGTGGTATCCCAGTAAGGCAGTTCCGAGCCAGGTTGATTGATCGCGGCCAATACGGCGTCAATGGTATCAACGCTGTCTTCCAGCAGGTTGAGCACCTCACTATCGGCACGCATGCCATTGGATATCAGTGTATTGATATACTTTTCATTGGCTGAACTGATCGCTGCGATCGATGCCACTTCCGCCATCTTTGCACTACCATGCAGGGTATGCCAGGCGCGCGAAAGTTGGTCGTCTATTCCGCAGTAATACTCATTTTCCCGGCAGGCATCGATGAATGCACGCAGCGTTTCGATATGGCCTCGGGACTCCGACTCGAAGATCTCCAGCAGTATCGGATCCATAACCAGGGCGGGCTCGGCGACCGGCTCCTCTGGTTCCTGCCCGGCCAACTCCTCGTCAGCCTCAACAGCGGTCTCTTCAGATTGGTCAGGCTCTTCCGTAACAGCTTCCTGGGCGGTTTCCTCGCTTAACGGCTCGGATACTGGCAACGCCTCTTCCGCCTCAACCTCAGGTGCAACGTAATTGGGATCAGCCAGCGCGAAGGCACGATCCATAATTGGTTGCACATCGACCTGAGCGGCCTCACCGCATTCCTGACAATCGATCAAATCAGGGAGAACACCAATACAGTCGCTGATGACAGCGATGGCTTCCGGTGAAACTTCAACCGTCTCATCGATAATCCGATTGAGAAGCTGTTCGATGGACCAGGCCAGTTCACCGATGGTTGTGGCGCCCACCAGGCGGCCGCTGCCTTTCAGGGTGTGGAAAGAGCGCCGGAATGTAATCAGCGCATCACGTGCTTCACGGTCCTTCTGCCAACGCGGGAAGTATTCACGGATGACATCCAACTCCTCGCGGGCCTCTTCGATGAAGATATCGAGAATCTCCGGATCGATATCCTCAGCCACGAACTTGTGTGGCTGGGCTTCCGGTTTACTGGCCGATTCACCGGGTGGCTCGCTGGGTTGTTCATCCAGTGACTCTTCAGAGGCTGCGACTGCGGGTTCTTCTTCCTCAACGGGTAATTCTTCGGGTTGATCCGCGACAGTCTCCGGAACCTCTTCCTGGATTTCGGTCTCTGGCAGGGATTGCAACCCAAGTCTTTCGACGGCCTTTTCAGCAACACTGAGAATATCGCGCTGAACGCCACGACCCTCTACGATTGCCTCCATGAAGTACTCGATAGCGGTGATGGCATCGGCAAAGGCGTTGAGCTCTTCAGTCTCGGGAACGGCCTCGGCTACAAGCAGCCGGGTATTCACATAGTTTGCCAGTTGCTCCATCAATCCGGCGGGTTCAGCCAGCTTGAGTATCCTGAAGGCCCCGGCAATAGTCTTAAATTTCGCCGGCACATCCGACAGATTGTGGGCGACATCGGGGGCGTCTATATAGGTGATCACCGCTTCCTTGCATTTCGCCATATCCACGGTGGCTTCATGCATGACGCTGTCAACCAGGCGTTCAAACTCCCCTTGCGGAAGGGCGGACTCTTCGTCCGCGGCCGCGTGTTCAATGGCGTAGTGCTGGCGAGGTTCTGAGAGATTATTCAGCGAAGTCTCGATAAACAAGATATCGCTGGCCATGGACATCAGATCCGGTTCACGCAGAGGTTCGCTATCAGTGCCAATCGCCGCGACCCGTTCAGCCTGACGCTTCAGCCGGTTGCGTAGTCCGCCCTGGCCGATCATTCCCAGGGTATCCGCCAGTTTGCGCATCGGTTGCTCGAGCGCGGTCAAGCGATCCTGATCATCGCTTTGTGTTCGTATGTAGAGATCCAGACTGTCCTTGATGACAGTCAGATCATCATCTATTGCGGTTCGCAGGGAATCAAACAGTGCACGACCGGGGGCATGTAGTGCATCCCTTTCCTGGGAAATGGTTGTCTGATCAGGTATGACATTCTCCAGCTCAAACTCCTGCTGGATCTCGACGATCGCCGGATTGGCACTTTTCGCGCACGCCAGGTAGTAGAGCAGATTTTTCAGCAGATCACGCGCTGCAACCGGATCAACGGAAGATTCATCCCCGCTGATAATGCTTTTGATATGCCGGTCGACCCGGCCCACCAATTGCTTGGTAGCCAAACCACTATCGACGCTGCCCTCCTTGAGGGCGACTAACAGCGCATGTCCAACCTGGAACAGACGCTTGATCGACTCAGTGCCCGCCTGGTGCTGGACTTGCTGAAAAATATCGGCGATTGCCTGCAGGCCGCCGCTGATATCAGTACCCCGAAACCAGTTCAGCAACGCCATGTGATACTTGTGCCTGTTGCTCTTGATAATGCCGGACAGTTGCGGGTTTGCAACACCGGTATTGGCGAACGACTGCAGTCGCCGATCCAGCTCCGGCGATATAAAAGCGACCTCGGAAAGCAGTGCTGCCTCGCGGGTGGCGCGCAACTCGTTGAGCAGGGGCAACAGCAGAATCGGCAGATCCCTGGCGCCCCCCTCCAGCTTTTCCAGGTATTCCGAGAGCTGGATAATGCCAAGCATCAGCGCCTCGGATGCCTCTTCCCTGTGCTTCGTCTTCTCCTCTTTGAGAGCGTTGGTAACCAGCTCCATCTCTTCGGCGAGCATGGCGGCGCCGTAGATTTGCATCATTTGCAATGAGCCATGAACCTGGTGCAGACGATCGGAACAATCGTCTATCAGTGCTGAATCACCACTCTCGACATAGTCTTCAAGAGAGCGTCGGGTTGCAGTCAGTGAAGCATCCAACTCGCCTCGAATCCATTTCAGCGTACTGTAGTTTTGAGTACTGCTCATACTCGGCATCCACTCCATCAAGGATATTGAATCAACAGGTGTTCAATACCTATGAAAAATTATTCGGGCAGCCTGAAACCGGCAACCGAGCGTTGCAGATCATCCGCCAAATCCGCCAGGAGTCCGATAGACGCGGCAGTCTGCGCCGTACCATCGGAAGTCTGCGTGGTAATTTCCTGGATCACACTCATGGTATCGTCAATTCGGCCAGATTCTTCAGACTGCAAGCGTGCAGACTGTGCAACCTGTGAAATACGTTCCGCAATGTAGTTTGACACCTGCTCAATCTCTTTCAGTGCCTCGCCTGCATCCTCGGCCAGCCGGGCGCCCGACACCACTTCGCTGGTGGTGGACTCCATTGAACTGACCGCCTGATTGGTGTCTGCCTGAATCGTTTTAACCAGGGCTTCAATCTGCTTCGTGGCGTTACCGGAACGTTCCGCCAAACGCTGTACCTCATCCGCAACCACAGCGAAGCCGCGACCGGCCTCACCGGCCATTGCCGCCTGCATGGCGGCATTCAACGCCAGGATATTGGTCTGATCGGCGATATCATCAATCAGCTCTACGATATCCCCAATCTCCTGGGAGCTCTCACCCAAACGCTTGATTCGCTTGGAGGTCTCCTGAATCTGTTCACGAATGGTATCCATGCCCTGGATGGTACGGCGCACCGTTTCGGCGCCTTTACCGGCAATTTCCACGGAACGCTGGGCAATTTCCGTCGATTCGTTGGCATCCTGGGACATCTGGTCAATCGCGTTGGCCATATCCTTCATCGATTTGGTGGCGGAGACAATCTGCTCGGCCTGATGCTCACTCGCTTCGGCAAGATGCATGGCGGTGGCGCGGCTCTCCTGTGCCGAACTGGATACCTGCTCCGAGGTCTGGTTGATAGTGGTTACCAGGCTGCGCAGCGCCTCAATCGCATAGTTGATGGAGTCGGCAATGGCGCCGGTTACATCTTCGGTAACGGTTGCCGTCACGGTTAAATCACCGTCCGCCAGATCGCCCATCTCATCCAGCAGGCGCAGAATCGCCTCCTGATTTCGCTCGTTCTGCTCCTTGCTGACCTGCTCACGTCTTTTTGATTGCATCAGCAACATATAGCCCAGCAGCAGTAGCAGCACCGCTGCCAGAACACCCAGGATGGTGATGATCGCCGGACCCGCCGTTATACCCAGTATGCTGATGCGCCCGGGTTCTTGGTTGTAGGCGTTGATCATCTGATCCAAGGTGATATTCACCCGGTCGGAAACCGCCGTTACCTGGCTTGCCGACTCCAGTGCGGGCAGTACCGCAGGCACTGTCTCGATGATTTCATCGGCATGGTCCTTGATGGAGCTGAACAGCATGGCCACTTCGCGCAGCTTATCCACAGCCTCTTCGGCATTGATTTTGTCGATACCCAGTGAATCACTACCCTGCAGCATGCCTTCAAGCACTCTGCCGAAGCGATCGGCATCGCGGCTGAATTGATCGATGGCGGCGGCGGTGGCCTGCCCGCCAGAGAGCACCTTGGTGACGTTCTTGTCGATGCGCTCTACCAGCATCAGCTGATTAGCGGCCGTGGCTATTTGCTTGGGTGTGGCGCCCGTGCCCACCAGAATATCGACAACCTCAGTGGAATTCTCCTGAAGCTGAGGAACAAACTCGGTGATTACACCAATAAATTCACGTACCGAGAGAATGGACTCGCGGTTGGCAAGGATATCATCCGCGTTCTGTCTGAGTTCGAGCCAGCTGTTCTCCAGATTCTTCAGATCTGCGGCCACGTCCGTTGGGCTGGGCGGCAGGTTGTGCTGGGGATCACCAGACTTCAGTTCTCTGAGCAATTTTTCAAACTGATCGCGGGATTCCTGCAACTGCGGGAAGGAGTCCTGATCACCTGAGGCCGCCGATAGCGCATGTTTTGCGATCTTCTGCGAAATCACCCGCTGTTCGGCCGAACGCAGAAGATAACCCTCTTCATTCGCCTCGGAATTGGACACGTGCAAATATGTAACCAGTGCCAACAGGAGGGTGATTAGGACACCCAGTGACAGCAACACAACAAGCTTGTTCGTCGCGGAATCGCTACCCGCTGTCTTTCCAGACCTTTTGCTCATCTCAGTCTCTCTCCCGACAGAGTATCTTTCTGCTTATTAACTATTAAATTCAAACCTGCGATGAGGCAAAGTGACACACCTCAGGCCGCGGCCATCTGAAAGCCGGCACTCGCGGCCAATCTGTTCATTCTGAACACCGGCCAGATCTCCCCGTCCACCATACAGCCACCATCGATATAATCCCGGATGGCACCCTGCAGATCTGGCGCTTCAACAACCATATCCTCAGCGAAGTGGCGCATGCCCTGCACCTTCTCTACCAATAGACCAGCGAACACCCCGGCATGATTGATCACCAACACACGGGTTCTGCGGCCTTTGACGACAGGGCTGCCTCCCAGAAATCGTTGCAGGTCGATGATTGGCAGCAGATTGCCACGAATATTGGCGATACCGAGCAACCACTCCTTGGCGCCTGGAACGATAGTGATGGTGGGAGCAAAATTCAGGATCTCCTTGACCTCATTGAGGGGGGCCACGACATCAACACCCGCGACCTGGCACAACACCCCTTCCCAGAAATTCTGGCTCTGCTCCTGCTTTGGGATACCGGCAGCATTCTGCTGGCTGCGCTGTTCAATGGTCTGCAACAGCGCTATCAATTCTGCGGAAGGCGTTTTTTCCATGTTATATCACCGCCATCATGTACTGAGCACCGAGCTTACCTTGTCCAGAAGCTCTGCGGCTTTCACCGGTTTCACCACATACTCTTTGGCCCCCTGGCGCAAGCCCCAGGCACGATCGGTATCCTGGTCTTTGGTGGTTACCATAATGATTGGAATATCCGCTGTTTCAGGATTCTTGCTCAACTGCCTGGTTGCCTGAAATCCATTGAGACCCGGCATTACCACATCCATCAAAATCACGTCAGGCTTGTGTGATGTAGCCTCCTGGATGCCGCTTTCACCATCCTCGGCGGACAGCACGGCATAACCGGCTCTCTCCAGAATGCCGCGAAGAACGTGAGTTTCAGTGGGCGAATCATCAACAATCAAAACAGTTCCTTTTGCATCAGCGTCTCCGCTGGAGGCTCTGCTGCTGGCAGCAGAATCACTACGTTTAAAGAAACTTCTCATCTAAAAATGCCTTATTCTGGGAATCAAGATCAAAACTCAGGATTTCCTTATACATCAACAACGATCAGGCAGCATGTCGCGCCACATGCTTGCGAATCGCACCAAGCAGTTCATCCTTGGTAAAGGGTTTGGTCAGATACTGTTCGGACCCGACGATTCTGCCGCGTGCACGATCAAACAGACCATCCTTGGATGACAACATGATCACCGGGGTGCGCTTGAAGTCATCGTTGTTCTTGATCAATGCACAGGTTTGATAGCCGTCTAGCCGGGGCATCATGATATCGACGAATATGACATCCGGATTGGTGTCTGCGATGATCGCCAGCGCCTCGAATCCATCGATTGCGGTCAACACCTCGCACCCAGCCTTCTTCAGCAGACTCTCGGCGGTGCGCCTGATGGTCTTACTGTCGTCGATGACCATCACCTTCAGACCGGAGATATCCGTTTCGAAATTTTCACTCACAGCCACACTCCCACTGCTCATAACCAACGCTCCAGAACCATTACAGCAGCCGGTTGGCCGCTACAATCCAAATAATACGATCAGCCCTCTGGCACGATTGTAGTTAAACCAAAAAGCTGCCAGATCTGCATTCCACCCCGGTAGTATTTCAGCTTTTCAGGGGGGTAGCCCACCTCAAGAAGACCCTCGATCGCACGCGGCGATTGTCCACAGGAGGGACCATTACACCACAGCAGCAACTCTTTGCAGTTACTGAAGTCCCACTTATCGGTTTTATTCGTTGCATCGACAATCCCCCACTCCTCGAGCTTTTGAGTCAGAGCACCGGTATCCTCGCGGGGTTTGGCGCCGAACAGCTCCAGTTGCTCGATCATCTCGAGATCATCTACAGACTTGCTCAGGATGGTAAATGGGATGTTGATCGAGCCCGGAATTGTCCCTTTCTCGTACCAGCTTGGCGTACGCGCATCGATAATCAGCCCTGTGCCATCGCGCAGCTGATTCTCCATGAAATCGAAAACCTCGATTTCACCCACCGACGGCACGCGGGGATCGACTTCCATTCTCTTCAAACAGAAGGGGGGACACTTTCTGCTGGTCTTGGCGAAATAGCCCCGCAACTCGTAGTCGGGGTCCTGGACACGCTCCACCTTGACGGAACGCCCCTGATGAATCACATGCAGATAAGGCTTGCCTTCATAGAGCGGGATGACTGAGTCCGCCTCCCCTATTTTCAACTCCTCTTCTGTTTCTGCCGCGAGCACAGCACCACCCAGAAACAACAGCAAAAATATGATCAGCAGTCTGCTTATCGACTTCATTCATTACTCTCCAAATTCACCTGCCGCGATGTTCACAGAAACGAAACCGAGCCAGACCAGGTTATCTGTGAAGAAAACGATTCATGATCTTAGTCCGTACCTCGGAGATAGACGCTCCTTTCAAATACTCCTGATATACCTCTTCCTGGGTTCGTCTGGGCAGTTTTTGGTAGAACCGCGCTGTCCCTGTGTATTTGTCAGCGAGCTCCTGCTCGAACTCCGCAAGTGTCAGCTCGGAGGAAAAGCCCTCGCCCGCAGGACCCCTCGGTCTTTCAGTTGGCGCAGCTTCCTGCAGTGAAGAGAGTTCCATGTTGGCTGACTTTCTCTCAACCTTTTCGGTCTCCATCTCAATGGCCTTGAGGTAGTCATCCTCACCGGCTGCCGACACTGTGACAGAGTTCACAGTTCCCACCCAGAAAGAACACATCAAGGATGCAAAAAATAGGGATCGATGCCTGCTCTGCCCGTAATTCAGCCCGCTCATTACGCTTAAGCCTCCCAAAACCGGTCAAGAATGTATCGTTATTGTAAAAATGACTTTAATTCCCCAGACTCTGCCGGTTTTATTATTTTTATTCTGGATCAGCGATCATTGCTGTACGGATATACTTAGAGCAGACGATAGCAAGGGATTAAAGTTACTGCAACTCATAAGGTTATTACGACTTCTTTTTGCAAATCTTTAACTAAATTAAAATTGCAATTCGATTACAATCCACCCACAAGCTGATCTCCCTCGGTTATCATAGGCCTATGAAAATATCACTCTGCGTCGTGATGGATCCGATCGACTCCATCAACATAAAGAAGGACAGCACCTTCGCCATGCTGTTGGAAGCCCAGGCGAGGAACTGGAACATCTGGTATGCCGAGCAGCAGGATCTGTACCTGCAGGATGACAAGGCATTTGGCCTACTGAAACGCCTGACCGTGACAGACAACCCGGAGGGCTGGTTCCAGTTCCACGAAGAGCAGACCGCCCCCCTTGCCGGAATGGACGCCATTCTCATGCGCAAGGACCCGCCCTTCGATATGGAGTACATCTACACCACCTATCTTCTCGAAAAGGCCGAGCAGGAGGGAGTTGTGGTGGTCAATAAACCTGCCGCACTGCGTGACTGCAATGAAAAACTGTTTACCAGCTGGTTTCCCCAGTGCTGCACCCCGATGCTGGTATCCAGGAGACACCAGCAGTTCATCGACTTCCTCCATGAGCAGCGGGATATTATCCTGAAACCCCTCGGCACCATGGGTGGCGCATCGATTTTTCGTGTCCGACAAAATGATCCGAACATCAATGTGATCATTGAGACACTGACCGAACACGGCACCAAGTTCGCCATGGCCCAGCGCTTCATTCCGGAAATCACCGCCGGCGGCGACAAGCGCATCCTGATGGTCGACGGCGAAGCGGTTCCCTACGCCCTGGCACGCATCCCCAAGGAGGGTGAAACCCGCGGCAATCTGGCGGTCGGCGGCATTGGCAAAGGCGTCCCGCTGTCGGAAAGGGATCACTGGATTGCGCAACAGGTGGGGCCGGAACTGAAAAAACGGGGCATACTCTTCGCCGGGCTGGATGTCATCGGGGATTATCTCACCGAGGTCAACGTCACCAGCCCCACCTGCATTCGCGAACTCGACAAGCTGTACAACCTGAATATCAGCGCACTGTTAATGGATAGGATTGAAAAGCACATCCAGCAATGAGTCGTCCCTCCCCCGCAAAAATCTCTCTTTCGCTGATATTGGGCTGGCTTCTACTCCTCGCGGCCGGTTGCGAGCGCCCGGCCGAAGTGATCAACACCCGTTTCCTGGCCTTTGGCACCCTTGTCGATCTCAGCCTGGCGGGCGTAACCGAACAGCAGGCGCAACAGGCGACCGACGCCCTTGAGCAGGACTTTGCAGAAATGCACAAGGCCTGGCATGCCTGGGACCCGGGTCCACTGGGACGCGTCAATCGCCTGATCTCCGAAGGCGAAACCTTTTCCACCCCGCCCTCGGTGCTCACATTGATCAAAATCGGCGCTGAGCTCTCACAGCAGAGTGACGGTCTGTTCAACCCGGCAATCGGCCACCTGATCGATAGTTGGGGCTTCCACAGCAATGACCCCGAAGGCCATCGCCCCCCCGAACCGGAAACCATCGCCAGACTGCTGGAACAGAACCCGCAAATGAGCGATCTGAACATTGACGGCATCACCCTGCAGAGCCGCAACCCCCGTGTTAAGCTCGATTTCGGCGCCTTTGGCAAAGGCTACGGCATCTCCCTGGCCATCAAACATTTGCAGCAACTGGGCATCGAAAACGCAATCATCAACGCCGGTGGCGATCTCACCGCCATAGGCTCGCGCAACGGCTCCCCCTGGAGAATCGGCATTCGGCACCCCAAAGGCGAAGGCGTGATTGCCACCATCGCCACCCGGGAAAATGAGAGCGTGTTCACCTCTGGCAACTATGAACGCTATTTCACATGGCAGGGCAAGCGCTTTCACCATATCATTGATCCGCGCACCGGCTACCCCGCTGAAGGGACCCGGTCGGTTACGGTAATCGATTCGGACGCCACCCGCGCCGACGCAGCTGCCACCGCACTGTTTATCGCCGGGCCAGACGGGTGGTTCAAAATCGCCAGACAAATGGGCATCGAGCAGGTGCTGCTATTCGACGATCAGGGCAGGATACACATGACGCCAGCAATGGCCGCAAGAGTAGAGCTCGAAGCGCCGGCAGACGCCGTACACATCAGTCCCCCGATCGACACTGGCCGTTGATACCCGTTTTATGAGTAGCTCCGCGAATGATACCGCCGTAGACCGCTTGGGACTGACGCTGTTCTTCGCCTTGAGCATCCACACCGTGATCATTCTCGGCATCAGTTTCAATATCGAAAAACAGGAGAAACAACCGCCACCCGATCGCACCCTGGAGATCATGGTGGTGAAAAACCCCAAGGTGGCAGAGAAGGCGGAAAAGGCCGATTTTCTGGCGCAGACCAGCCAGCAAGGCGGGGGGGAAGAGGAGAAGGCGGTTAAACCGACTACCGAAATGACCCCGCCATCCCCCACCCTGGCGCCCCAACCGGTACGCGAAAGCCAGCCCACACCGCCACCCTCGGCGCCCCCCAAACCCGAACCGCGCAAGGTAATCACCCAGCAGGCGCCGGCAGAGAAAAAGATCGACACCGAGGTCAAAAAACCACCGTTACCCACCGAGAAGCGCGAGGTTTCCGTGGCCCAACTGCTTGCCAGCACCAACCAGGAGATCGCCCGGCTGACCGCGCAGCTGGACAAGAAGACCAAGGCCTATGCCAAGCGCCCACGCAAGAAGGTGATC
Organism: Sedimenticola sp.; assembly: GCA_002869585.1. GTDB lineage: Bacteria > Pseudomonadota > Gammaproteobacteria > Chromatiales > Chromatiaceae > BM503. The sequence continues at coordinate 22,951 of PKUO01000011.1, read as the reverse complement.
AGCGCCAGCACCCAGGAGTACAAATACGCCAGCTATCTCGAGGCCTGGCGGCGCAAGGTGGAGAATATCGGCAACCTCAACTACCCGGATGAGGCGAAACGCAGAAAACTCTATGGCAACCTGGTCCTGTCGGTCGCCGTCAGGCCTGACGGCACGGTGCAAAAAATCACCATCCTCAAGTCGTCCGTGCACAAACTCCTGGATGACTCGGCGATCCGTATCGTCAAACTGGCCGCTCCGTTCGCCCCTTTTCCGGCGGAGATCCGCAAGGAGACGGATATCCTCGAGATCACCCGCACCTGGCAATTCGTCAACAACAACACGCTTTTTTCCCAGTAACGAAAAAAACAGCGGTTGCGATCCGATCGGCAGTTCCGGATACTATATGGCATGAGCGACAACGCGAATCTGACCAACCATTTTCTCATCGCCATGCCGGGCCTGGCAGACAGAAACTTCCATCACACGGTCACCTATCTTTGCGAGCATAATCCGGATGGCGCCATGGGGATCATCCTGAACAGACCCATAGACCTTCATCTGAACGACATCCTGGGCCAACTGGACATCGAGAATATTCAGGGCGACGCAGGTGAACAGCCGATCTACATCGGCGGACCGGTACAGACCGACCGCGGCTTTGTGCTGCACACCGGGGCAGCTCGCTGGGACTCCACCCTGCAGATCACAGACAGCATCAGCCTCACAACCTCAATCGACATCCTCGAAGCGATCGCCAACGGAAAAGGCCCCGAGAAGACCCTCATTGCCCTGGGCTATTCGGGCTGGGGCAGCGGGCAGCTGGAAGAGGAATTGACCGCCAATGCCTGGCTAAGCGGCCCGGCCGATGAGAGCGTCATATTCGACACACCGGCAGGCGATCGTTGGCGGGCCGCCGCCGCGATTATCGGCGTCGACCTCAACCTGCTCAGCAACCAGGCTGGCCATGCCTGAGGATCGTGCGGCTTAAATATGGGCACCTCACTCGGGTTCGACTTTGGCCCTGCGAAAATCGGCATCGCCGTTGGACAGACACTGACCCAAACCGCCACGCCACTGGAAACCTTACGCGCCATCAGGCAACAGCCCGACTGGGAGGGCATATCCCGACTGATCGAGGCCTGGCAGCCCGAGGCGCTGATCGTCGGCTTGCCCTACAACATGGACGACAGTGAAGCGGAGATCGCACCACGCATTAAACGCTTCGCAAGACAACTCGAGGGGAGGTATCATCTACCGGTCTACCTGGTGGATGAACGTCTGACCTCGAAACAGGCGAAAGCCGAACTGGGCAGACGCCCGAAAAAAATCGAAGAACTGGATGCAATTGCGGCAAAACTGATACTGGAAACCTGGCTAAGTGAGCGATAACAAGATCTACATGCAGGCCGAGGAGATCGAAGGGCTGATCAACGAAATGGCCCTGGCTTTGAAATCCCGCCTGGAAACCAACCGCATCACCGCCCCGGTCATGATCGGCATCCATACCGGCGGGGTCTGGCTGGCGGAAAAACTCCACCATAAACTCGCCCTGAAAGAGTCGTTGGGGACGCTGGATATTTCGTTCTACCGTGACGACTTTACCCGGATTGGCATGAATCCGGAAGTCAAACCATCCCACATCCCCTTCCCGGTCGATGGCAAACACATCATTCTGGTGGACGACGTCCTGCAAACCGGACGAACCATCCGTGCAGCAATGAACGAAATATTCGACTATGGACGACCGGCATCCATCATGCTGGTGACACTGGTCGAACGCAGTGGCCGTGAACTGCCGATTCAGCCCAGCGTGGTGGGTGTCCGCCCCCCGCTGAAACTGGATGAAACCATCACCCTGACCGGCCCCGAGCCCCTCGGACTGGTCATCGGAAAATCAAAGAAACACGCCCGAAGCAATGAAACCGATTGAGGCACAGTAACGTGAGCGATCAGAACATCCAGCTCAACGAGGATGGCAGGCTGAAGCATTTTCTGACCATTGATGGACTTAACAAAACCCTCTTAACTGAAATTCTAGATACCGCCGAATCATTCACCGGGGTATCGGAGCGCACAGTAAAAAAAGTCCCCCTGCTGCGCGGCAAGGTAATTTGCAATCTGTTTTTTGAAAACAGCACCCGCACCCGAACCACCTTCGAGGTCGCCGCCAAGCGACTTTCCGCCGACGTATTGAATCTCAACATCAACACCTCGGCCACTGCCAAGGGTGAAACCCTGCTGGATACCTTGCGCAACCTCGAGGCGATGCATGTCGACATGTTCGTGGTACGGCACGCCGACAGCGGCGCGGCGCACTTTATCGCCAACCACTCCGCACCCCATGTCAGCGTCATTAACGCCGGTGACGGACGCCACTCCCACCCCACCCAGGCTATGCTGGACATGTTCACCATTCGCCGTCACAAAGGGGAGTTCACCGGACTCAGGGTCGCCATCGTCGGCGACATCATGCACTCCCGGGTAGCGCGGTCGCAGATCCTGGCCCTGAACCTGCTCGGAACCTCCGAGGTACGCGTGATCGCACCGCGCACCCTGCTGCCCGCCCACGTGCGCACCATGGGCGTGCATGTCTACCATGACCTGATGGAGGGGATAAAAGACGTCGACGTGATCATTATGCTGCGGCTGCAAAAGGAGCGCATGCGCGGCGCCCTGCTGCCGAGCGAGCACGAATATTTCCAACTCTTCGGCCTGACCCAGGCGCGCCTTGCCGCCGCCAAGCCGGATGCCATTGTCATGCACCCAGGCCCGATCAATCGCGGGGTTGAGATAGATTCCGTGGTCGCCGATGGCCCCCAGTCGGTGATCCTGCAGCAGGTCAGCTTTGGCATCGCGGTACGCATGGCCATCATGTCCATGACCATGGGCGCCCAGGCGCAGGGGGGGGCACGATGAGCAACGCACGACAGATTCTGATCCGCAACGGGCGTCTCATCGACCCGGCCAACGCTATCGATACCGTCACCGATATCTACATCGCCGACAAACGCATCCTGGCAATCGGTGAACAGCCCGAGGGCTTTGTCCCCGGACGGGTTATCGATGCCACGAATAAAATTGTCTGCCCTGGCCTGGTCGACCTGAGCGCCCGGCTGCGCGAGCCAGGACTGGAACACAAGGCCAACATCGGCAGTGAGACCAAGGCGGCGGCAAAAGGCGGCATCACTACCCTCTGCTTCCCCCCGGATACTGACCCGGTGATCGACACGCCGGCGGTAGCGACACTGGTCATCCGCCGTGCGCAACGCGAGCGGAATGCCCGGGTACTGCCTTATGGGGCGATGACCCAGGGGCTGGCCGGCGAGCAACTGAGTGAAATGGTCGCGCTGAAGCGTGCCGGCTGCATCGCTGTCACCAACGCCTATATGCCGATCGCCAACACGCTGATTGAACGGCGCGCACTGGAGTATGCCGCGACCTTTGGTATCATTGCCGTGCTCCGCCCCGAAGACCGGCACCTGCGCGACAATGGCTGCGCCCACGAAGGCCCGGTCAGCAGCCGGCTTGGTCTGCCAGCCATTCCCGAGGCGGCGGAAACAGTCGCCGTGGCGCGGGATATCGCCCTGGCCGAGCATACCGGATGTCATGTCCATTTCCGCAGCCTGTCCAGCGGAACAGCGGTGCGCATCCTCGAACAGGGACAGCAGAATCGCCTGCCGGTGACCGCTGATGTGGCCGTTCACCAGCTCCATCTGACCGAGATGGACATCGAGGGGTTCGACAGCAACTGTCATGTACAACCGCCACTGCGCAGCCTGACTGATCGGGATGCGCTACGCTCCGGTCTTGCCAAGGGGGTGATCGGCGCGATCTGCTCTGATCACCAACCCCATGAGCCGGACGCCAAGGAAGCCCCGTTTCCAGCCACCGAGCCGGGCATTTCAGGCCTGGAAACCCTGCTGCCACTGACCCTGAAACTGGTAGATGAAGGCGTCATGCCGCTGACCACCGCAATTGCCCGGCTGACCTGCGGCCCTGCGGATATCATGGGTCTTCCTTATGGCCGGCTGAATACAGGCGCCAGTGCCGACATCTGCATCTTCGACCCCGACAAGCATTGGATTGTCACCCCGCAGAATCTGATCAGCGCCGGACACAACACCCCGTTTCTGGGCTGGGAACTGACCGGTGAAGTGACCCACACCCTATTCGAAGGGAACATTGTTTTTGAGCGAAAAGAATAATCCTATGAGCGTACCCACGGCTGGCAGCCAATCCCATCGTGACAGCATCTTTGTTGAAGATGCTGAGATCATCTCCCATCAGGCCTTCGAGGGTGATCAGTACATCCTGCGCATCCGTGCAAAGCGTATCGCCGAGTCGGCGCAGCCGGGCAGCTTCGCCCATATCCAGTGTGACCGCTCCAAGCCCCTGCGCCGGCCTATTTCGATCATGCGCGTTTCACCATCCGAGGGCTGGGTGGATTTTCTCTACAAGGCGGTCGGTGAAGGCACCCGGCTTTTGGCGCAGCGCAAGGTCGGCGAGCAGATCAGTACACTCGGTCCGATCGGCGTCCCGTTCAAGATCAGCAAGCCCCGCCCGCTGATGATCGGCGGCGGGGTCGGTATGCCACCCATGATCTTTGCGGCTGAATCGGTCAAGGGTAATAAGGATTTCCAACCGTTCGTCATCCTCGGCTCAGAGGTACCTTTCCCCTTCAAGCCCAAGCCCTCACAGATTCTTATACCGAATCTGCCCGAAGGAGTGATCGCTGCGATGCCGCTACTGGATGATTGGGGTATCGCCAGTCGACTGGCCAGTCTGCAGGGCTTTGCCGGTTGCCACCAAGGCTATGTCACGGATCTGGCGCGGGCCTGGCTGGAGAGCCTGGATGAGCAGGCGCGAACTGAGGTGGAAATTCTCTCCTGCGGACCGCACCCGATGCTGGAGGCCGTCGCCAGGCTGGCACAGGAGTACGCCATTCCCTGCCAGGTATCTCTCGAAGAGTTCATGGCCTGTGGCGTGGGGGGCTGTGCCGGTTGTGTGGTCGAGGTCCAGACCGCATTGGGACCAGCGATGAAGCGGGTCTGTGTGGATGGACCCGTGTTCAACGCCAGGGATGTGTTTGTCTAAACTGGAGCGATCGCCGAGAAGGTCATCCCGTCGCGCCGGATAAATCCTCTATTCGTCCAGCAGTGACACGGTACTCAGCTTGGCTGAATACTGATCCGCATCGCCACTGCCGAGCTTAATCATCAGGCGTACCTCGTTGGCAGAGTCGGCATGCAAAATGGCGTCTTCGTAAGTGACCTCACCCTCCTTGTAGAGGTTATAGAGGGCTTGATCGAAGGTCACCATACCCTGCTCGGTTGAGCGCTTCATCAGTTCCTTCAGCTTGTGCACTTCACCCTTGCGGATCAGATCAGATGCCAGCGGGGTGTTGACCAACACCTCCACCACTGGTCTTCTGCTTTTACCGTCAGGGCGGCGAACCAGCTGTTGCGCGACAATGGCCCGTAGGTTGAGCGAGAGATCCATGAACACCTGATCGCGCCGGTCCTCGGGGAAAAAATTGATGATGCGGTCCAACGCCTGATTGGCATTGTTGGCATGCAGGGTGGAAAGACAGAGGTGTCCGGTTTCGGCGAAGGCCACCGCATGATCCATGGTTTCCCGGCTGCGGATCTCACCAATAAGAATCACATCGGGAGCCTGGCGCAGGGTGTTTTTCAGCGCTATCTCGTAGGATTCGGTATCAATGCCCACCTCACGCTGGGTAACGATACAACCCGCATGTTCATGAATAAACTCGATCGGGTCCTCGACGGTAATGATATGCCCCGAACTGTTGCGGTTTCTGTAACCGAGCATCGAGGCCAGCGAGGTGGATTTACCGGTGCCGGTTGCGCCAACGAAGATGATCAACCCCCGCTTGGTCATTGCCAGATCCTTGATGATCGGCGGTAACAACAGGCCTTCGATTTCCGGAATCGTGGTTTCAATGCGCCTCAACACCATCCCCACCTCATCGCGCTGAACGAAGGCGCTGACGCGGAAACGACCACAATCCTTGGCATTCACCGCAAAGTTACACTCGTTGGTGTGCTTGAACTCTTCGCGCTGGGATGGCGTCATCAGACCATGCACCAGCTCTCGGGCCTGTTCATCGCTGATGCGGGTTTTGGAAACGGGCGTGATGCGTCCGTTCACTTTGATGCACGGGGGCATGCCCACCGTGATAAAAAGGTCTGATGCCTTCTTGTGAACCATCAGGTTCAATAGTGAATTAAAATCCACGCCGATCCTCTCTTATTACTTTTCCGACCATCATGGCCAGGTCCTTGTTTATTATTATGTCCAATCAGGTAAATATATCTTTGTTGACCGCCTTGGCACGCGCATCGATACGACTCACCCAGCCTCTCTTGACCAGTTCCTGGAGATGCTGATCCAGGGTCTGCATGCCATAGGCCTGTCCGGTCTGAATGGCCGAGTACATCTGGGCCACCTTGTCTTCACGAATCAGGTTACGGATTGCAGGGGTGCCGACCATGATCTCCCAGGCCGCAGTACGCCCGCCACCTGATTTCTTCAGCAGGGACTGGGCTACAACCGCCCGCAGCGATTCCGAGAGCATGGAACGGACCATGGATTTCTCACCGGCGGGGAAGACGTCGATGATACGGTCGATGGTCTTCGCAGCCGAGCTGGTATGCAGGGTACCGAACACCAGATGCCCGGTCTCAGCGGCGGTCAGCGCCAGTCGAATGGTCTCCAGGTCGCGTAGCTCACCGACCAGAATGATGTCCGGGTCTTCACGCAGCGCTGAGCGTAGCGCCTCGGCAAAGCCCAGGGTATCCCGATGCACTTCACGTTGGTTCACCAGGCACTTTTTGCTGGTGTGCACAAATTCGATGGGATCTTCGATCGTCAGGATGTGGGCGTAGTCGGTATCATTCTTGTAATCCATCATCGCAGCCAGCGTGGTGGATTTACCGGAACCGGTCGGCCCGGTAACCAGTACCAGACCTCGCGGAACGCTAATGATCTCTTTGAAAGTCTCTGGGCAACCCAGATCTTCAAGGGTCAACACCTTGGAGGGAATAGTACGAAAGACTGCGCCGGCGCCACGGTCCTGGTTGAAGGCGTTGACACGAAAACGGGCCAGGCCGGGAATTTCGAAGGAGAAGTCCGTCTCCAGAAACTCCTCGAAATCCTTTCTCTGCTTATCGTTCATGATGTCGTAGACCAGCCCATGAACCACCTTGTGTTCAAGCGCAGGTACGTTGATTCGGCGAATGTCGCCATCCACTCGGATCATGGGCGGGAGCCCAGCTGACAAATGCAGGTCCGAAGCATTGTGCTTAACGCTGAAAGCAAGTAGCTCAGCAATATCCATTCGAATCATCCCCCTAAAGACACAACAGTGACTGCGTAAGCCAGTTTTTCTCGAGAGCTCCCCTTGAAAACCGTCATGGCAGCTTTCATTATGAGCAAAACTATCACGAATCTGATTTAATATCAGGATTCTATACGTAATTTGCTAATAAACGAAGTATACATCAGTCGGCATTTTTTCATCATGGATTCGATCAGGGCGCATCTCAAACAGGTACAAGAGCGTATCCGGCTGGCTGCCGGAAGCGCCGGCCGCCCAGCCGCAGAGATCGCGCTGTTGGCAGTCAGCAAGACGCGGCCTGTCTCCGATATCAGCGAAGCACTGGAGGCGGGCCAGGATGCTTTTGGCGAAAACTACCTCCAGGAGGCCCTGCCGAAGATCAACGAACTCAGAGGCACTGCTGCACAATGGCATTTTATCGGTAGAATCCAGAGCAATAAAACACGACCCATTGCCGAAAATTTCGACTGGGTTCACAGTCTCGACGATGTCAGGCATGCGCAGCGGCTCAATGATCAGCGTCCCGAGGGACTGCCTCCCCTCAATATCTGCCTGCAGGTGAATGTCGATATCGAGCAGACCAAGGGTGGCTTCCTGCCTGATCAGGTGGAAAGCGCCATCAAGGCTATTGGCAAAATGCCGCGCCTGAAACTCCGCGGCCTGATGGCCATACCGGCCCCGGCGGATGATTTTCAAGCCCAGCGCGAACCCTTCCGGCGATTGCGGGAGATCCGGGACAGACTCGCAACGCCGGAACTGCCGCTGGAAACCCTCTCCATGGGTATGTCCGACGACATCGAGGCCGCCATTGCCGAGGGTGCGACCATCGTCAGGGTGGGAACGGCCATCTTCGGGCCACGCAATCCTGTCGTGCAGGCGCACTGATTGTAAACAGCATGCGAATAGCAGCCAACAGATAAGGTAGAGTAGTATTGAAACGCACAGACTCAGGAAGACTTCCAGATATGTCGACTAACACCATAGCCTTCATCGGTGGCGGCAACATGGCGGCCAGCCTCATTGGCGGACTGATCGCCGATGGCTACAAGCCACATCGAATCATCGCCAGCGACCCCGATTCCGAAAAGCTTGCCGACCTCTCCGCAAGGTACGGCGTGCAGTCCGCCGCAGACAACGCCTCGGCGGTGGAGCAGGCGGACATTGTCGTCCTCGCGGTCAAACCCCAGTTCCTGCGCCAGGTCGCGACCGAACTTGCGCCTGCCATTAAAAAATCAGCACCCCTGGTGGTCTCCATTGCGGCCGGCATCCGCGAGGCATCCCTGAAGCGCTGGCTCGGTTGCGACATCGCACTGGTGCGCACCATGCCTAACACCCCGGCGATGATACAGGCTGGGGCCACCGTGCTGCATGCCGGTGACGATGTCACCAGCGAACAGCGGGATATGGCCGAAACCATTCTGCGCTCGGTGGGGCTGACCGTCTGGGTCGACGACGAGGCGAAGATGGATGCGGTAACCGCCCTTTCCGGTAGCGGCCCTGCCTATTTCTTCCTGATCATGGAGGCTATGGAACAGGCCGCTACTGAGCTGGGCATCCCCCCGGACAAGGCCCGGCTACTGACCCTCCAGACCGCACTGGGAGCGGCGCGCATGGCCATAGAGAGCAGCGACGGACCGGGAGTCCTTCGCGAGAAGGTGACCTCACCCGGCGGAACCACCGAACGCGCACTGTCCATCCTGGAACAGGGGGAGATACGCAACCTGTTCAGCAAGGCACTGACCGGCGCCAGAGACCGCTCTGTCGAACTTTCTGAAATGCTGGGGAATGAGTGATGGGTAGCGCCTATCTGACCGATCCGTTGGTGTTTCTGATCCAGATAATCTTTGGCAGCTATGCCCTGGTTGTTCTGCTACGATTTCTGCTGCAGCTGTTCCGGGCCGACTTCCACAACCCCATCTCCCAGTTTGTGGTCAAAGTGACCAGCCCGGTATTGAAACCCATGCGGCGATTCATCCCCGGGGTGTCAGGCATGGATATCTCATCCCTGGTGCTGGCCTGGCTGGTGAAGTCCCTCGAACTCGCACTGACACTGCTGGTTACCGGCGTAGGCGGACAGTTCCTGTCGGCCTTCCTGTGGTCACTCCCGGAATTGATCGCCCTGGCGATCAATCTTTTCCTGATTGCCATCTTCATCCAGGTAATTCTCAGCTGGGTGGGCACTGGAGGCTATAATCCGGCTGCCAGCCTGCTCTACAGCCTGACAGAGCCCCTGCTCGGGCCGGCCCGCCGGATCATCCCTCCACTCGGCGGCCTGGACCTTTCGCCGATGCTGGTCATCGTCGGCCTGGTATTGCTGAAAATGCTGCTGCTCCCGCCAATACAGGTGTTGCTGGGCAGTCCGTTTCGCTAACCATGGATGAATGGTATCGCTGGGACGGAGATGATCTGATTCTCAATGTTCGCATTCAACCGCGTGCCAGCAAGGACGAATTCGCCGGCCCTTTCGATGAGTACTACAAGATCCGCATCAAGGCAGCGCCGGTCGACGGCAAGGCCAACAGTCATCTGATCGGCTTTCTGGCCAAGCAGTTTGGCGTCGCCAAGAGCCGGATTTCCCTGGAAAGCGGCGAAACCAGCCGCAGCAAACGCCTGCGGATACGAAATCCATTAAAGATTCCCTTACCTATTGTCGCTAAATGAGTGACAACACAGGTTTTTTTTGGAAGAATAAGCTACACTTTCGGCTAAATGCACCCGGACCAGCCAGACATATCGGGCAGATAAAAAACGATGGAACAATCACGTCTCGACAAACAGTTATACGCTTATGAGCAGTGGAAGGCCGGGCTCATTCGCACTGTGTCTGACTACCGTGAGTGGCTGAAACGCCATAAACTGGCTACAGCCGATGGTGAAAAACGCATCAAGGAGTGCATGGCCGCACTCAACAGCGACCGCCTCACCATCGCCTTCGTTGCAGAATTCTCCCGCGGCAAAACCGAACTGATCAACGCCATCTTCTTTGCCGATTATGGCCGCAGACTGCTTCCATCAACCGCAGGGCGCACCACCATGTGCCCTACCGAGATGTTTTACGACAGCAGTGAGGACAAATCCTATATCCGCCTGCTGCCGATAGAGACCCGCCTCGAAGAGTCTTCCTTCGATTAACTGAAACAGGACAAGAGCCTGTGGGTAACCTATCCGCTGGACATCAACTCCCCGGATCAGGTGGAGGATTGTCTGCGCGAGGTGATCCAGACCCGCCGCGTCACCCTCGAAGAGGCGGTGCGCCTCGGGATGTACGACCCGGAACACTATCTGCATCAGAGCAAGCCGCCCACCTACGTTGAAATCCCCAAGTGGCGCCATGCCCTGATCAGCTTTCCCCATCCACTACTCAAGCGCGGCCTGTGTATTCTGGACACACCCGGCCTGAATGCCCTCGGCAGCGAACCGGAACTTACGCTGAACATGCTGCCATCGTCACAGGCTGTGCTGTTCGTGCTGGCCGCGGACGCCGGCGTCACGCGTACCGACCTGGAGATGTGGCAGAACCATATCAAGGGGTTTCACAGCAGCCGCAAGCGCGGCCTGATGGTGGTGCTGAACAAGATTGACACCCTGTGGGACGACCTGAAGGACGAAGGCAGCATCAACCAGTCCATCGAGGATCAGCGCAACAGCACGGCGAAAATACTGGGCATCAGCCGCAGCGCCATTTTTCCTGTTTCCGCCCAGAAGGGTCTGCTGGCCAAGGTTAAGGATGATCAGCCCCTGCTGGACAAGAGCGCCCTGCAGCAACTGGAGAACTATCTGTCGCGGGACATTCTCAACTCGCGCCAGGAGATCATCCAGGACACCGTCACCGCGGAAATCAGCCAGATGCTGGAGAACACCCGCGGCGTGGTCACCCACAAGCTCAACGGCATCAAAAAACAGCTGGAAGAGCTGCGCCAGCTGAGCGGCAAGAGCCAGGATGTGATCGAACACATGATGGCCAGAACCCGCGACGAGCAGGCTGAATACATGCGCAACGTCAACAGCTTTCAGGCAAGCCGCAAGGTCCTGAAAGAGCAGGCGAACGTGCTGCGCGACGCCCTCGACCTGAAAAAGCTGGAAAAGAGCATCAGCCAGACCCGGCACAAAATGTCCGGCAACTGGACCACCCCTGGACTGAAAACCAACATGCGCAGCCTGTTCGACGAGATGCGTGGCAATATGCAGGTAGTGGTTGAGCAGAGCGAACAGGCCCGCAAGCTGATTCGCAGCATCTATCGCCGTTTCCAGAACGATCACGGCTTCACCCTGGTGCAACCGAAAATGTTCTCGATCATGCGCTACCGCGTGGAGCTTGAACTGCTCTACCAGGAAGCGGAAATTTTCCGCAAAAGCCCTGTCACCACCATGACCGAGAAGCATTTCGTGGTAAAACGCTTCTTCATCGCCATGGTCAGTCGCGCCAGAGACATCTTTTTCCAGTCCCGACAAGAGGTCGATAACTGGCTGAAAACCGCCCTTGAGCCACTGGCCTTCCAGATTCAGGAGCACAAAAACCAGATGGAGCGCCGCCTGCAGGATCTGCAGAAGGTAAGCCGCTCCCGTGACACCCTTGAATCCAGGATTATTGAACTCCAGGAGCAGTACAACGCTGTGGCCAAACAGTTGACTATCCTGCGCAACATGTACAACAACCTCAACAACTCACGGCCACTGGTCGAAGCGGAGCGCACCGCACCACGCCTGATCAGCAACAGTCAGGTCTCCTGATACAGGGCCTGCCGAGCACTACCTGGGAGGAAACTTTTTCCCGGTTTCCACATCTCATAAATCAACAATAACCGCCAGACGAATCGATTGGAGTCACGCCAATGGCCATTTTCCCCAGAATCCTCATGCTTCTCGCTCTCCTCGCGCCACTGCAACTCCTTGCGGAAAATATTACCCAGGCCGATGGCTATACCATCCATCACAATGCACTGCCGGTAACCACCCTGAGCCCTGAAATCGCAACTACCTACGGCCTGGTCCGGAGTAAATTCCGCGGACTGCTGAATATCAGCGTTATCAAGGATGTTGCCAATACCACCGGCCAACCGGTTGCGGCATCCGTTGAAGCCTATGCCACCAACCTGATCGGCCAGCGGAAAGATATCGCGCTTAAAGAGATCCGCGAGGGCGAGGCCATCTACTACATTGGCGACTTCCCGATCACCGATCAGGAGAGCCTCGAATTCTATCTGGAAGTGAAACCCGAAGGTCACAGTACCCCACTGAAAGCACGGCTGACACAACAGTTCTTCATCGACTAGCGGCCACCGGACAATGGCGGAGATCATCCCTTTCAAAAGACCCAAGGCCAGTGAGCGCCACAAAGGAAATACCCTCTGCCGGCAAGGACATCACAAATGGCAGCTAGACAAGGAGAGTGTTTTCGACGTCACACAAGGAAAACTGGTCAGCCGCTATCAATGCAGCCGGTGTGGAAAAATCAAGAACCAGGCGAACTGACCACCTCCTGACATCAAAACTCTCACCCCATGATCAAGCGGACCGGCATGGGGAAAACAGCTTTGGACAATAGTGCCAAGGTCTGAAACAATTCCACCGGCGCAATGGCGCCAACCCTACAATTCCAATCAGTACGAAATCTTTATGCTGCTTAACATCGTTGCAATCATTGCAGGATTTGCAATTCTCGTCTGGGGCGCCGAACGCTTTGTCACAGGCGCTGCGGTAATTGCCAGAAACCTGGGTGTATCACCCATGCTGATTGGGTTGACCATCGTTGGTTTCGGCACTTCGGCACCGGAGATTCTGGTTTCAGTCGTGGCATCATTTCAGGGCAATCCAGGACTGGCAATCGGTAACGCCCTAGGCTCGAATATTGCCAACATCGGCCTGATCCTGGGGATTACAGCCATCATTGCCCCGCTCAGCGTCCACTCCGACACCCTCAGGCGTGAGTATCCGATCCTGCTTGCGATCTGCCTGCTTGCCATGCTGCTGATGATAGACCGCGACCTGGGCGTATTCGATGGCGTGGTCCTCCTGCTGGCTCTGGCGGCGGTATCTTACGGCATGGTGCGCATCGCAATGCGACATCGCAACTCTGATCCGATGGAGATGGAGTTTGATGCAGAAATTCCGGGATCCATGTCCACCCAAAAGGCGGTGGCGCTGTTCGTACTCGGCCTGATATCACTGCTGATCAGCTCGCGCATGCTGGTCTGGGGCGCAGTCAATGTGGCTACCGCCTTCGGTATCAGTGACCTGATCATTGGCCTGACCATCGTCGCCCTCGGCACCAGCCTGCCGGAGCTGGCGGCCAGCATTACCAGCGCCCTGAAAAAGGAGCATGACATCGCCATCGGCAACATCATCGGCTCCAACCTCTATAATATTATGGCCGTACTCTCCATGCCCGGTCTGATTGCCCCAGGCCCTTTTGCCGATGAGGTATTCAGTCGCGATATGACTATGATGATCGGCCTCACCCTGGCCCTGTTCGTCATGGGATACGGTTTCGGTGGACCCGGGCGGATCAATCGCTTCGAGGCCGCCTTGTTGCTTGCCGCCTTCATCGGCTATCAGGGTATGCTGTTTTTCGATGCCCAGAAGAGTTCGGCCAGCGCTGAACAAACCACGGGTATAACGCTAAGCATTCAACCGCAGACATGAACAAAAAAATCAGCGTAGACGCAGAAGAAGCAAAAAAACTCCAGACCCTGGGACTGGCCGTGATCAACAACGAGGCCGCGGCTGTCGCCGCGCTGGCCGAACGTATCAACGGTGACTTTGCCCAGGCCTGTTTTCATATGCTCGAATGCCAGGGCCGAATCGTGGTCACCGGGATGGGCAAATCGGGTCACATCGGCAGCAAGATTGCAGCAACCCTGGCGAGCACCGGCTCACCCTCATTCTTCGTCCACCCTGGTGAGGCCAGCCACGGCGATCTGGGCATGATCACCGACAAGGACGTGGTGCTGGCGCTGTCCAATTCCGGCGAAACCGCCGAGTTGCTGACCATTCTGCCGATCATCAAGCGACTCGGCGTCCCCCTGATCGCGATGACCGGAAAGCCGAATTCCAACCTGGCGCGCGAAGCCGATGTACACATTGATGTCAGCGTCCAGCAGGAGGCCTGTCCACTGAACCTGGCCCCCACCTCGAGCACCACCGCAACGCTCGCCATGGGCGACGCCCTGGCCATTGCCCTGCTCGAGGCCCGCGGCTTTACCGAACTGGACTTTGCCCGCTCTCATCCCGGGGGCAGCCTCGGCCGGCGTCTGTTGCTGCACGTGCGTGACATCATGCATTCCGGCAATGAGATTCCGGTGGTCACGCAGGATGCCGAACTCAAAGAGGCGCTGATGGAGATGACCAACAAGGGCCTCGGAATGACCGCTGTTATCGATCCACAGGGTAGAATAGCGGGGATATACACCGACGGTGATCTGCGCAGAACCCTGGACCGGCAATTGGACTTACGCCAGTGCAAAGTCGCCGAAGTCATGACCCGGCAGTGCAAAACCATCCCGGCGGATATTCTGGCGGCTGAGGCACTGACCATCATGGAAGACAATAAGATCAACGCCCTGATTATCGTCGATCCACAGCAGAAGGTGATCGGCGCAATCAATATGCACGACCTGCTCAAGGCAGGTGTTGTTTAGAGAAAAACAGGATATTGCCATGCAAGACATAATGGAACGCGCTGCCGCCATCGAAATGGTCATTTTCGATGTGGACGGAGTACTCACCGATGGCAGCCTGTACCTTGGTGATGACGGCCAGGAGTACAAGGCTTTCAATTCCAAAGACGGGCACGGCATGAAAATGCTGCGCGAAACCGGGGTGGAGATCGCTATCATCACCGGCCGGACCTCGCAGGTGGTGGCTACCCGCATGGAAAGCCTGGGTATTCGCCATGTCTACCAGGGTCAAATAGACAAACTCCCGTCCTATCTGGAACTGATCAAAAAGCTCAATCTCGACCATCGACAGATTGCCTACGTCGGCGACGATGTCGTCGACCTGCCCATCATGAAACACGTCGGCCTGGCGATTGCCGTCCAGGATGCCCACAAGCTGGTGAAGCAGCACGCCCACTGGCAGACCGAGGCAAACGGCGGCCGGGGGGCGGCCCGCGAAGTCTGTGAGCTGCTGATGGAGGCGCGCGGCAGCCTGCAAGAGATGCTCGCCAGGTACCTGTAAACGGTGGACAAGCGCCCTTATATCATCGCACTCGCGCTATTTGTACTGGTCGTGGCGAGTTGGCTGCTCAGCGGCAACCATGTTCAGGAATACAATGAGCCCTCGATCACAGCGCCGGATTTCTTCGTCGAGGGGCTGATTGCCAAGACTTTCGATAAAAAGGGGCAGCTCAGCCAACGCATGACCACCGAAAAACTGGTGCATTTTCCAGAAGATGACAGCACCGAGGTGACCACACCCCATTTCATGCTGTTCGATGGCGATAAGCCCCCCTGGCGAGTCGATGCGAAAACCGGCTGGGTTTCCGGGGATGGCGAACTGGTGCTGCTCCAGGGTGGCGTCACCATCGACCGCCCGGCCAGCAAGGCGACCGCCCCGGTCCATATAGTGGCTGAAGACCTCCGCGTGCAGCCGAAAAACAACTACCTGGAAACCGATAACAAGGTAAACTTGACCAGCCTGAAAAACCGCGTGGAAGCAACGGGTATGCAGGCATGGTTCAATAAACCGATACGAATCAAGCTACTGGCAGATGTACGGGGAAGATATGAGGTTGAATAACACCTGCAACAGAAACTCCTGGCTATTCGCGGCGCTGCTGCTGCTCAACACAACGGCCTTCGCCCTGGAATCGGACAAGGATCAGCCGATCGGCATCGAGGCAGACAGCGTCGAAATCGATGACGGCACGGGCCAGAGCATTTACAAAGGCAACGTCATCCTCACCCAGGGAAGCATTCGCATTACTGCCTCGAGCATTACCGTCACCCAGACCAACGGGGTGACCAGCAAGGTGGTTGCCAACGGCAACCCGGTCACGTTCAAGCAGGATGGCGACCAAGGCAGCGGCACCATCAAGGGCAAGGCAAAACAGGCCGAATATCTCGCCAATAGCGACACCCTGTTCCTGATCGGTGACGCCGAGCTGACCCAGGGCAAGGACAGTTTCAAAAGCGACCGCATCACATATGATCGCGCCAAGGCGGTAGTCAAGGCCGGCGCCAGCGCAAAAGGCAAGGAACGGGTCAAGGTCACCATCGAATCGAAAAACGGCAACACCGGCAACCAATGACGACACTCACAGCGACCGACCTGGTCAAACATTATCGCAAGCGGGCCGTGGTCAATGGCGTGTCGCTTCAGGTCAACAGCGGTGAAATCGTTGGATTGCTGGGCCCGAATGGGGCAGGCAAGACCACCTGTTTCTACATGATTGCCGGCCTGATCCCTGCAGAAGGCGGCAATATCAGCGTAGATAACCAGGAAATCACCACCCTGCCGATGCACACCCGCGCCCGACTGGGCCTGGGTTACCTGGCCCAGGAACCTTCGGTTTTTCGCAAGCTGACGGTGCGGGACAACATTCTCGCGGTGCTGGAGACGCTCAGACATCTGGATAAAACCCAGCAGGCTGAAGTCTGCGAAGGCCTGATGCACGATTTCAATCTCGGCCACCTCAGGGACAATCTGGCGATGGGACTCTCCGGAGGCGAACGCCGGCGCCTGGAGATTGCCCGCTGCCTGGCAGTGGAGCCGAAATTCATCCTGCTCGATGAACCCTTTGCCGGCATCGATCCAATATCGGTGCGAGATATCCAGAACATCATCCGTGAGCTGGGTTCGAGGGATATCGGCATCCTGATCACCGATCATAATGTGCGCGAAACGCTGGGCATCTGCCAACGCGCCTACATCATCAGCGACGGCAGCGTACTGGCCGAGGGTGAACCGGATGCCATCCTCGCCCATGATGAGGTGCGGGATGTCTATCTGGGTAAAGAGTTCAGGCTTTAATTCCTAATCAGGGGATTTTTGGTGCAAATCTGTTGATCCATAGCAAAAATATGAAGAAGAATACTTTGCAACAAACCCGCTTTTTTCGGCTAGAATGAAATTAGAGCCAACAAAACATACAAATAACATACCAGATTCGTACCGATAGCCATATATGAAGCAAACCTTACAGCTTCGCCTCGGACAGCACCTCACCATGACACCCCAGCTGCAACAGGCAATACGCCTGTTACAGCTATCTACGCTCGACCTGAAACAGGAGATCCAGGACGCGCTGGATTCCAATCTGATGCTGGAGACCGAGGATGAAGGGGAAGCCAGAGAGGGGCTCAACGGCCATGACCAGGAGTCCCAGGCAAGTGCCACGCGGGATCTGGCGGAATCTGAACAGGCAACCAAGACCAAAGAGGCGGATGTCTACCGCGAGCTGAACCGGGAGGACAACGAGATCCCCGAAGACCTGCCGGTGGATATCAACTGGGACGATGTCTATGAAAGCAGCATACCGCAGAGTTCGGGCAGCAGCGGCAGCGATCAGGGCGATACCGACTATCTCGCCCTCAGCCACAACGCCCTCACACTCAACGACCACCTGATCTGGCAGCTCAATCTGACGCCTTTCAGTGACCAGGACCGTGAGATCGCCACCGCCATCATCGACGGTATCAATGAAGACGGATACCTGAGCATTCCCCTCGAGGACCTGGCCACGGACATTGACAGCCAGGAGATCGACCTGGATGAGATCGAGGCGGTACTCCACAGAATCCAGCAGTTCGATCCACCGGGTGTAGCCGCACGCGATCCCCGGGAATGTCTGCTGATCCAGCTCAACCAGCTCCCGGAACAGGATTCACCCTATCGGCAAGCCGCGATCAAGCTGATCCGCGACCATTTCGACCTTCTGGCCAACCAGGATCTGAACCAGATCAAGCGCAAACTGAAGATCGACGATGACCAGCTGCGGGAGATCCATGCGCTGATCAGATCCCTCAATCCACGCCCCGGCACACAGATTTCGGAGGTCGAACCGGAGTATGTTACCCCCGACGTGTTCGTCTCCAAACACGAGGAGGTCTGGCGCGTCGAGCTCAATCCGGATGCGACCCCGAAGCTCAGAGTCAACTCCGACTATTCAAAATTGATCCGACGTGCCGATAACAGTCATGACAACCAGTATTTGAAGAATCACCTGCAGGAGGCCCGCTGGTTCATAAAAAGCCTGACCAGCCGAAATGAAACCCTGTTGCGCGTCGCCAGCAAGATCGTCGAATTCCAACGCGGATTTTTCGAATACGGCGAAGAGGCGATGAAACCACTGGTGCTGCGCGATATAGCGGAAGCGCTGGAGATGCATTAATCAACCATCTCCAGGGTTACCACCCAGAAATACATGCACACGCCACGCGGCACACTGGAGTTTAAATACTTTTTTTCCAGCCATGTGAGTACGACTGGAGGCGGTGAATGCTCAGCCACGGCAATCCGCGCCCTGATCAAAAAACTGATCGCTGCAGAAAAACCCAAGAAACCTCTCAGCGACAACAAGATAGCGGGGATTCTCGCTGAACAGGGCATCGAAGTTGCCAGAAGAACTGTAGCAAAATACCGTGAAGCGATGGCAATCCCGCCATCAAACGAGCGTAAGCGCCTCGTCTAGAGGTTATGTTTTAAGGAGCCAACCATGCAAATCAGCCTCACCGGCCATCATGTAGATATTACCGAAGCACTCCGCAATTATGTGGATACGAAATTTGAAAGACTTGAACGCCATTTTGACCATGTAACCAACTTGCATGTAATTCTAAGTGTTGAAAAGTTAAGACAAAAGGCGGAAGCAACTCTACATGTCAACGGTGCTGACATTTTTGCCGACTGTGTTGAAGAGGATATGTACGCCGCAATAGACGGACTGGTCGACAAAATTGACCGCCAGGTAAAAAAACACAAGGAGAAAAACACCAATCATCGAAATGGCGCCACCCTCAAGGGTATGGAACCATCTGTCTGATAACCAACATTTGAGCCGGGTAAACTATGCTTCCTGCAAACTTTCTGACCATTGAGCGCATCAGCTGCAGCAACAAGGCCGCCAGTAAAAAGCGCACACTGGAAGAGATGGGTAGGCTCCTGTCGAGTTCATCTCCTGAGCTGACTCCAGAAGCTGTCTTCGACAAACTGCTCGAGCGGGAGCGGCTCGGTAGCACAGGGCTGGGGCACGGCATCGGCCTGCCCCATGCCCGCATGGCCGGTATCGACAAGGCCTATGGCGCATTTATTCAACTCTCGGATGGCGTTGACTACGACGCCATCGACAACCAGCCGGTAGACCTGGTATTCGGTCTGCTGGTGCCTGAAGAGGCCACTCAAGAACACCTCCAGCTGCTCGCCAGTCTGGCGACGCTGTTCAGCAATGCCCAGTTTTGCACGAAGCTGAGGGAGTCCAAGGACCCGGAAGTCATCCGCTACAATATTATGAACCGCGAATTGCTGGCCGAAACCGCCTGACCCCGCAGGACCCGCGATCGGCGCTTGCGGGACATGTGTCTGACACAAAAATCAGGATATACTCAATGCTTACTGGTTAGATTGAGGCCTGTTTTGACTGTATGAAACTGATCATTGTCACCGGGTTGTCCGGCTCAGGAAAAAGCGTCGCACTGCACACACTGGAAGATGCCGGATACTACTGCATCGACAATCTCCCGGTCTTCATGCTGCGCACTCTGACAGCCGAGCTCTCGGGCAGGCAGGAGGCGCGCTATCAGCGTACCGCCGTCGGAATCGATGCCCGCAATCCCTCAGAGGAGTTGAAGGACATCATGTCACTGCTCGAGCCCCTGAAGTCACAGGGCATCGACTATGAGATCATTTTCCTCGACGCCCAAAACGACGCACTGATCACGCGATTCAGCGAAACCCGGCGCAAGCACCCCCTGTCTGACAGCAACCGTTCTCTGGCGGACGCCATCGATCATGAGCGGGAAATCATGGCGCCGATTCTCACCGCCGCCGATCTGCGCATTGACACGACCCGCACCAACATCCACCAGCTGCGGGATATCATTCGCTCGCGGGTCAGCGATCGCAAACACACAGAGATCTCACTCCTGTTTCTATCGTTCGGTTTCAAACACGGGGTACCCAGAGACGCCTACTTTGTCTATGACGCACGCTGTCTGCCCAATCCCCACTGGCACCCGGCCCTGCGCCCACTGACCGGCAGGGATCAAGCCGTGCAGGATTTTCTGGGCGAGGATGAACAAGTGCAGCGGCTGGCAAGCCAGATAACCCGCTTTCTTGAGGAGTGGGTTCCCTGCTTTCAGGCGGATGGCCGCAGTTACCTAACCATCGCCATCGGCTGCACCGGCGGCCAGCACCGCTCCGTATATCTTACGGAACGACTCTCCGCACATTTCCGGCAAAGCAACCCATCGGTACAGTTGCGCCACCGTGAACTCTCCCGCTGAGCCGCGTGTAGATGAACATATCGCCAAACACTATTCGAAAACCAGTTAGAGCCTGTTAACACTATGATCAACCGGGAGTTAAACATCATCAACAAGCTTGGACTGCACGCCAGGGCCGCCGCCAAATTCGTCGCCACTGCCAGCGAATTCAAGAGCAACATTCAGCTCGCCAATCAGCGCACCCAGGCGAATGGCAAAAGTATCATGTCGATCATGATGCTGGCCGCCGGACAGGGCACGACCCTCACCCTGATCGCCGACGGTGAGGATGAGGCAGCGGCAGTCAGCGCCTTGGAACAACTGGTGCAGAACCGCTTCGGAGAGGGCGAATAATGCACAGCATTACCGGCATCGGTGTCGCCAAAGGCATCGCCATCGGCGAGACCTTCCTGCTGCAACGCGGGCGGATAGATGTCAGCATCAGCCATATACCACAAGACCAGGTCTTCCAGGAGATCGAACGCTACCGGCTGGCGGTGGAGAGCGCCCGGGCGCAGCTCAAGACCATCAAATCCAAGATCCCTTCCGACACCCGTTCCGATATCCTGGCGTTCATCGACACCCATCTGCTGATGCTCGACGATGCCGCCTTTGTGGCCGCACCCATCGAACTGATTGCGCAAAACAGTTACACCGCTGAATCCGCCCTGCAGGTACAGCGCAACGCCCTGGTTAAGGTCTTCGACGAGATGGAAGACCCCTATCTGCGTACCCGCAAGGATGATGTCGATCATGTCGTCAACCAGATCCACAAGGGGCTGTTAAACCAGGCTGAGGATACCCAGGGCAATGCCCTGGAAGGCAAGGTGATCCTTGCCCAGGACCTGAGTCCTGCCGATACCATCCTGATGAAACACCAGGGTATTGCCGCCTTCATCACCGAGTATGGCGGACCGATGTCGCATACCGCGATCCTGGCGCGCAGTCTCGGCATTCCGGCCATCGTCGGCCTGCACTCCGCCACCCAGTTGCTGGGACATGGCCGGCAAGTGATCGTCGATGGCGGCGCGGGGCTGGTGATCAGTGATGTAGACGAGCAGACACTGATCCTCTACCGGCAGCGCATCGTCGACAATCTTGAGCAGGCCAAGCAGCTGAGCAAGCTGATTGGCAAGCCCGCTATCACGCGCGATGGCATGCAGCTCTCTCTGATGGCGAATATTGAACTGCCGGAGGATATCGCGACCACCCGCGCCCTGCAGGCAGACGGCGTCGGTCTCTATCGCACCGAGTTTCTCTACATGAACCGGGATACGCCACCGGATGAAGATGAACACTACGAGGCCTACCGATCAGTGGTCGAAGGGCTGAACGGTATTCCGGTAACAATCCGCACACTCGACCTGGGGGCCGACAAACAGGTGGATGGCTGTCTGGGCAACACCCCGGTCTGCAACCCGGCGCTGGGCCTGCGGGCAATCCGGCTCTGTATCAAGGAACCCAGGCTGTTTCTGCCGCAACTGCGCGCCATTCTGCGGGCATCGGCGCATGGCCCGGTACGGATCATGGTCCCGATGCTCTCCACACTCTCGGAGGTGGCAGCACTGAAACAGCATCTGGAGGCGGCAAAGCTGAGTCTCAGTCAGGATGGCACCCCCTTTGATACAAACATCCAGGTAGGCGGCATGATCGATGTGCCTGCCGCCGCGCTATCGGCAGACCGATTTGCCAATGCGCTCGACTTTCTCTCCATCGGCACCAACGATCTGATCCAGTACACCCTAGCCATTGACCGTGTCGATGACGAGGTGAACTACCTGTTCGACCCGCTTCACCCCGCGATTCTGCGCTTGATCAAAATGGTGATCGATGCCGGGCGGCATTACAACAAACCGGTCAGCATGTGTGGCGAAATGGCGGGCGATCCCAGCTACATTCCGCTGCTGCTGGGCATGGGACTCCAGGAGTACAGCATGCAGCCTGGCGCCCTGCTGGACGCCAAACGCCTGCTATGTGAACTCGATGCCGGGAAACTCAGTGAGAGAACCGATCGGCTATTCCAACATCTGCATGAGGCGGATATATCCGAGCGTATCGCCCAGATATGCCAGGAGTATTGACAGTCCCCATTGACATCCTCCCCGGCCTGAAGCCCAGGGATTCCTACGGCGCTCAGGCGTGGCATTGAACCACTCCCGAGTCGCTTCGGTGGGTTCCTGCTGCTGGC
>PKUO01000069.1 GCA_002869585.1 Sedimenticola sp. | reverse complement strand
GGGCTGATTTGTAATCAATTCAATAGATTACCATATAGTTTTGATTCTGTTCGCACAATTGTAATGAGTTTTTCTCGATTGGGGAATTATCTGCATTATTCATAAGATTCCATAACGCCCAATGGACAGGGCCTCTTGTTTTCCTCTCTGAAGTGTTATGTTGAAAAAGAGCCTGGTTATTAGCCAGCCTCACCGGTGTCAATTTTTTGTTTGGGAGTTTGTCTGATGGAAGAAATGATTTCACAAATACAGGAGATGGTTGCGCTGTATGGGGTAAAGGTACTGGCGGCCATTGCCATTCTGGTGCTTGGCCGCTGGGCTGCAAAACTGTTGAGAAGGCTGCTGAAAAAGGCCATGGAGAGAAGCGGGACTGATGCCACTATCCAGGGCTTTGTGGCGAATATTGTCTATGTCGCCATGCTCGTGTTTGTGGTGATCGCGGCACTTGGTCAACTGGGGATACAGACAACCTCGTTTATCGCGATACTCGGTGCCGCGGGTCTGGCGATCGGTCTTGCCTTGCAGGGGTCGCTGTCGAACTTCGCTGCCGGTTTTCTGATGATCATCTTTCGCCCTTTCAATGTGGGCGATTTTATCGAGGGCGCGGGGGTTGCCGGAACCGTCGAGCAGATACAGATCTTCAACACGATCCTGCGCACGGGCGACAATAAGGTGATCATCGTGCCGAACGCCAAACTGGGTGAGGACAATATCGTCAACTACTCCACCAAGGAGACGCGTCGTGTCGATCTGGTCGTCGGGGTAGGTTATGAAGACGATCTCGCCAAGGTGAAATCTGTGTTGTCAGATATCATCGCCAAAGAAGACCGGGTGCTGGCTGACCCGGAACCGCTGGTTGCGGTCAGCGAACTGGCCGACAGCAGTGTCAATCTCGTTGTGCGTGTCTGGGTGAAATCGTCTGATTACTGGGCTGTCACCTTTGCCATGAACGAGACGATAAAGCTGCGCTTTGATCAGGAAGGCATCTCGATTCCCTATCCGCAGCAGGATGTGCATATGTTCGAGCACAAAAACGCGGCCTGATTCGACCGTCAAAGCAACCGGCCCGATTGTTGGGGCTGGTTGCTGCTATTCGGCACGCAATGCCTCGATGGGATCAAGGCGGGAGGCACGCCAGGCTGGAAATACACCACCGATCAAGCCGATGGCGGCCGCCACGGTTTCTGCCAGCAGGACGTAGATCCACGGGGTGTGGGTGGGCAGTGCCGGTATCAGTGTTCCTAGCAACCAGGCGCCACCGGTGCCGAGAATCAGCCCGGCTGCCCCTCCCAGACTGGCAAGCACGACGGCTTCGCCGATGAACAGCCAGAGAATCTGGTTTCGCTGGGCACCCAGAGCCCTGAACAGTCCCACTTCGTTAGTGCGCTCGGTGACGGCGATGGTCATGATGGTGAGTATGCCGACCCCGCCGACCAACAGCGAGATCCCACCCAGTGCGCCAACCGCCAGGGTGAGAATGTTCAGCACCGAGCCCAGTGTCTCCAGCATCTGATCCTGGGTGATAATGCTGAAATCCTCATTGCCATGGCGCTGTTTCAACAGTGATTTGATCTCATCCACCAGCTTTTCACTGTCGATATCAGGCGCATAGAGCAGGTTGATTTCCATCAGGCTCTCCTGGTCGAACAGGGACATCGCCTTGTGCGTCGGGATGTACACGGTGTCATCCAGATCGAAACCCAGGGTCTGGCCTTTTGGCTCCATGACGCCGATAACGCGAAAACTCTCACTGCCAATTCTCACCCGGCTGCCAAGGGGATTGTCGGTATCGAACAGTTCTTTTCTTACTTTGCTGCCGAGCACAACGAAGGGCCTGGCATAGCGCGGATCGTCATCGGGGAGGAAACGCCCGAGGACCGGTTTCATCCGCCATACCTCGGGTACATCGGCACTGACGCCGAGAATCATGGTTCGCCGGGTACGCTTGCCGAACTCAACGGCGGCGTTGCCCTGGACAGATGGCACCATCGCCCTGATCTGAGGAAGACGCCCTAGCGCCTCCGCATCCGCAAGGGAGAGTGGGCGCACGTTGTTGACGATTGCACCGGAGACCCCAAAGGTGGTGGTTTTTCCGGGATGGACGGAGATCAGGTGGGTACCGAACTGGGTAAACTCGCCCAGTACGAACTTGTGAATGCCCTCGCCAATCGAGGTGAGCAGAACAACGGCGGCAATGCCCACGGTAATCCCCAGGGCAGTCAGGAAGCTGCGCATGCGATGGGCAATGACCGAGCTGAGTGAGAGTTTAATGAAATCGCGCAGCAGCATGGTCAGCGTCCGGATAGTGCGTGAACCGGGTCGAGCCTGGCGGCGCGTTTAGCCGGCAGGGTGCAGAACAGCAGCCCGGTGCTGATGGATACCAGGATTGCGGCAGCGATTGACCACAGCGGAACGGTCAACGGAAAGCTCGGGAATGCCTGGTCCAGTGCCCAGACGCCGCCAAGGGCGATCAGCATTCCGAATACCGCACCGGCCAGGGACAACAGGCTGGCCTCGACCAGAAACAGACTGAGGATCTGTCGTTCAGAGCCGCCCAGCGCCTTCAGCAGACCAATCTCTTCGGTGCGTTGTGATACGGCGACCAGCATCACATTCATAATCAGAATCCCCGCCACCGCCAGACTGATCGCGGCTATTCCGGATACGGTATAGGTGAGAGTCTTGAAAATACCGTCGAAGGTGTAGAGCAGCGCCTGCTGGGTGATGACCGTGACATCCTCTTCGCCATTGTGCCGCTCCTTGATGATCGCCTTCACGGCCTTTTGGGCCTTGGTGATCGCGCTTCGGCCATTGGCCTGAATCAGAATGCGGAACAGTGATGAGGTATTGAACAGACTTTCGGCGGTTGCGATCGGAATCACCGCAATATCCCCCACATCCAGTCCCAGCGATTCGCCCATCGGGTCCAGAATGCCTATCACACGGAAGCGTCTGTCGTTGATCCGAATCCATTGTCCTAATGCCTGTTTATTGGCAAACAGCTCCTTTTTCAACTTGCTGCCAATTACCGCAACGGCGGCCCCCCGTGTGGGATCACCGGCAGGAAGAAATTTGCCCTTTGCCAGGGAGAGGTTGCGCACCGGCAACAGATCGGCGGTTGATCCCAGAATAGTGATCTCGCGTTCCAGTTGTTGATAGGAGACAGGTACTGAACCGACGATGATTGGTGCTACAAGGCGCACCGCACTGCTGCGGGTGAGGGCGATGGCGTCATCCAGGGTCAGATCATCCGGCGTGGCGCCGACCATCGGTGGCGCTTCGCCGGTTGTCTCGGTACGCCCCGGAATGACGATCACCAGATTAGTGCCAAGGTTGCTGAACTCACGGCTGATATAGTTTCTCGCCCCTTCACCGAGCGCAGTGAGTATCACCACCGAGCCAACGCCTATGGCCATGGCCAGCACCATCAGCCAGGTGCGTTTTTTGGCACCAACCAGTGCCTGGCTGCCGAACCGCAATGTGTCTTCCATCAACATGGCTTATGTCCGGGTATCCTCGGTTATGGCGCCATCCACCATCCGGATGCGTCTGGGTGCACGCCCGCCAATCTCCGGGTCATGGGTGACAATCAATAGGGTGATGCCCTGGTTATTGAGCTTTTCCAGGGTGTGTATCACATCTTCACCGGACGCCTTATCCAGATTGCCGGTGGGTTCGTCGGCGAGAAGAATGGTGGGCTGCATGATGGTTGCCCGGGCAATCGCGGTGCGCTGTCGCTGACCGCCGGAGAGCTGATCCGGACGGTGGCCCGCCCGATCCAGCAGGCCGAGGGGTTCGAGTGCCTCGTGGACCCGCTGCTTGCGTTCCGGGGGCGCGACACCGGCCAAGACCAACGGCAGTTCCACATTGTCAGCCGCTGTCAGCCGGGGGACCAGGTGGAAGGCCTGAAACACGAAGCCGATCTTGTTACAGCGGGCGTCGGCGCGTTCCAGTTCGCTGAGCGTGGTGGTGTCGATCTCATCAAGGTGGTAGCGGCCACTGTCGGGCCGGTCCAGCAACCCGAGAATATTGAGCAGTGTAGACTTGCCTGATCCTGACGGGCCCATGATGGAGACATATTCCCCCGATTTCAGCTCAAGATCGAGATCCCGCAAGGCATGGACCGTCTCATCTCCCACCTGAAAGCTGCGATTGATCTTCTCCAGCCGGATCATTGCTTCTTTTCTTTGCTGTGCTTGGCAAGTGCGCCATCCTCGACGCCATCCTTATCCACGGATGTGACCACCGCTTCGCCGGCCTCAACGCCACTGATTATCTCGGTATGGTCCCAGTTGGATATGCCGGTGGTGACCTTGCGTTCCTCCAGAATGCCTTCGTCGGGCAGTAATACATAGACCTTGCTTTCGTCCACAACGGCCTCTGAGGGGATGCGCAGGGTATTTTTCTTGGCATCGAGGATGATCTCGACATCCGCCGAGTAGCCGGCCAGGAGTTGCTTGATATCCTCCTTGTCGCTGAACTCGACCTCCACCTCGACGGTACGTGCCTGTTTCTCCAGATCCAGCACATAGGCCGCGATACGCCTGACTGTGCCGGGAAAACGCCTTTCACCAAAGGCGTCCAGGCTTACCCGCGCGGTCTGTCCCACAACAATTTTGGGTGCATCGACTTCATCGATCGGGGCGGTGACATAAAAGCAGGAGTTGTCGATCAGATCCACGGCCGGTTGAGTGGCGATACCGGGTGGAGAGGGGGTGACATACTCGTTCAGCTCACCATTGATCTCTGCAACTATGCCGTCAAACGGCGCGACCAGTTGCGTGCGTTCCAGTTGCGCCTTGATGACTCGTGAACGATCACCGGAAACCCGGGCCGTAGCGTTGGCGGATTCACAAGCGGCCTCTTTCGCTTTCGCCTCGGTGATGGCCTTGTCGACGGCCTCTTCGGAAATCGCGCCACTGCGTCTGAGTTGCTTGAGTCGATTGGCCTCACGCAGGGCTACATCGGCTTGGAGACAGGTTGATCGGGCACTGGCTCGGGCGGCTTCTGCTTCAGAGTCGTGGAGCGCGATTTCCGCCATCAGGTCTTTATTCCAGAGCGCCAGCAACAGGTCGCCCCGCTTGACCAGGTCACCTTCATGGATATCCAGAACGCCGATCTGTCCGCCAATGCCGGGGGATAATTTTGCCCGGCGACAGGCCTTGACCGTGCCTGCGCGCGTATTCGCCACGGTCTCCTCGACCAGTCCCAAATCTGCATTTTCAACCTCCACCTCGATTGGCTTGGGTCGTTTCAGGTACCAGGTCAGTGAGGCAATCACCGAAATGGCAATCAGAAGTAGTAGATAACGTCGTGCATGCTTAATCACGGTTCCCCCATCAATGACTACTTTCAATTGAGCCGTGTTCAGTACCAGAGAATGATA
The DNA here is from genome assembly GCA_002869585.1 of Sedimenticola sp. GTDB lineage: Bacteria > Pseudomonadota > Gammaproteobacteria > Chromatiales > Chromatiaceae > BM503. The sequence continues at coordinate 4,513 of PKUO01000069.1, read as the reverse complement.
ATCTGGAAATAAACCTGTGCTGAGATAAGTGTAATCAGTTTCTTACGGCTGTGCGGTGTCAGGATTGCTCTGAATCAAGTGAATCTTGAAAAACATCTTTAATTACATTGGGTTAGTAAGAAAGAAGCAGGAGAAGTGAATTCAATCACTGAGTTACACGATGATTTTCGACTGTTTTTAGCATCTGTGAGGTTCTTCCCCGAAAGGGGGGCTGCCCGGGATGCTTGCATGCTCAGTCCGTTATCGCTATTATTGCGCTCCTTTACAGGCGCGTAGCTCAGTTGGTTAGAGCACCACCTTGACATGGTGGGGGTCGTTGGTTCGAATCCGATCGCGCCTACCAACAAATGCTTGAATTTATGAGCAGTCAAAGAACCCGGCCAGGCGCCGGGTTTTTTGTTTTTCCCTACTCGCAGATGCATCTAATTAATCCCTTTTTGATTACGATCTGATCAGAGTTTTCTTTTCTGTGCGCTACGGATCAGTTGCCAGCTTGTTGATAAATCCGGCCAACGCCTGCTCATATTCGGGCTGACTCAAAAGAAATCCTGAGTTGTGATCTCCTCGCATAGTATGAAAGGTTTTGGGCGGTTTAGCCGCGTGGAAAATTTTTTGTCCTTGTACAAAAGGCATGGTTTCATCTTCCGGACTGTGCAACACCAATAATGGGCAGTGGATCGACTTTAGAGATTCAAAGGTGTCAAAATTGAAGCGCAGGGGCGTAATCCATGAGAGCAAGGGGAAGAGTTCCCTGGCCATGTCGCGTGCTGAACTGAGGGTGGATTCCAGTATCAATCCGCCAGGTTGCGAGGCCGGTTCCAGTTGTGCGGTCAGTCGTGCGGCGACGGCACCCCCAAGCGATCGCCCGAAGATGATGATCTGCCTTGCCGAAAAGCCTTTGGTGTCGCGGAGATATCTCCAGGCAGTATCTGCATCGCGATATAATCCCGGCTCATCCGGATGTCCCTCACTGCGCCCATAGCCGCGATAGTCGATGATCAGTACATTGAGCCCCAGCCGGTGAAAAATGGCCAAAGATTCGCCTCGGTGGGAGATGTTGCCGGCATTGCCATGCAAGAAAAGTAGTACGCGATTTGATCCCGTACTGGGAAGATACCAGCCGTGCAGCGCAATGCCATCTTCACTCTGCAACTGCACATCCTCATACTGCATTCCCCAGTCAGCCGGTGTTGCCAGCAAATCGCGGTAGGGGAAAAAGATCATGCGCGGTTGTATGAGATAGAGCCAACCACTCAGCAACAACAGGGGAACCAGCAGGTAGAGAAGATATTTCATCATTTCCAAGCGAGTGCGCTAAACGGGGAATGTAAAGAGCAGTATTCCCCCGAACAGTATCAGTGTTAACCGGACCAGCATCGGTTTTGGGGCTATCAGTCCGAACGAGACGGCGCTCAGTGCAACCGCCAGTTTCAGGGTGGCAAGCAGCGCAAGTTCGGGTGATGCAGACAGTTTGATCAACGATGGGTTGGCGATCATGCCAAGCGGGATGAGATAGAGCCCTATCCCCAGTGTCATGGATATCGCTGCCACTTTGAGCCAATTCTCGCCGACCATGCCGGAGGCGATAAACACCGTACCACATACCGGCGGCGTGATAGTGGAGAGCAGCGCAAACCAGAAGACAAACAGGTGGGTTTGTAGCGGTTCCAGTCCGAGTGAGATGAGCGCCGGGCCGGCAACAGATACGCAGATCACATAGGCGGCTGTGGTTGGGACCTCCATACCGAGGATGAGACAGGCGATGGCGGTCAATAATATGGCCGGCCAGAGCATGCCGCCCGAGCCGGAGAGGATCAGAGAGGTGATCTTCACGCCAAGCCCGGTGATCGACAATACCCCGATGATAATTGAGGCACAGAGAATGATCGAGGCGATCATGGCGATCTGGGTGCCGGCGCTGAGGCAGGTCTTTTCAAGACGTTCCAGGGTGCGTTTGCGGTCCAGGTTCAGGCGACCATCGAACAACAGCAGCAGGGCACCTGCCAGGATGGCGAAACTGGCGGCATACTGGGGGGTATAGCCCGGCCCGAACATGCCCCACAGCAGCACGGTAAATGGCACCAGAAAAAAGGCCGAGGTGATAATTACATCCCGGGTGCAAGGCCGCTGATCTTCAGGGAGTCCCCGCAGTTCATAACGCAGGGAGAAGGCGTCAATACCAACCCAGACGGCGAAGAAGTAGAGTAGTGCGGGAAGAATCGCTGCAGTCATGATATCGGTGTAGGGTACGCCGGTCAGCTCAACCATGACGAAAGCCCCTGCGCCCATGAGCGGTGGCATGATCTGTCCGCCGGATGAGGCAACCGCTTCGGTCGCACCGGCCAGTGCGCGTGGATATCCGATGCGTGTCATGGCGGGTATGGTTATAGCGCCGGTTGAGGCGACATTCGCTGAGGCAGAGCCGGAAATGGAACCGAACAGAGCGGAAGAGATCACCGATACCTTGGCTGCACCACCGCGCAGCCGTCCGGCAGCCGCCGCGGCAACATTCATGAAGCCCTGTCCCGCTTCACCGGCATTGAGCACTGCGCCGAATATGACAAAGATGGCTACAATGTTGACCGATACTCCGGTGAGTTTCCCCCAGATGCCGCCTTCAGCAATAGTCAGTGTGCCCAAGAAGCTGGCGAGGGGCGTCCCTGCATGTCCGAACTCTCCCGGGATATACTGACCCCACAGACCGTAGGCAAGGGCAAGCAGGGCCACTAGAGGAAGCGGCCAGCCAATGCTGCGTCTGGCCATCTCCAGTACCGCCAGCAGCAGAAAAGCGGCGATGGCGGTCTGATAACTGCCACTCAGAAAGCCGTACTGATCCCCAAGTGTGTCTGCATTCCAGGCGATCCACAGGGTGCAGAACAATCCCCCCAGGGCGATGATCCAGCCGCTAACCTTTTCAAAAGGATTTTTCGCAACCAATACCAGCGCCCAGGGCAGCGCCAGGGCCATATGCAACGGGCGGCTGATCAGATTGGGAATGAGCCCGTAAAAGATGAGCCCCAGATGAAAAATAATGGATGCAGCGCCAAGGCTGACCCAGATGTAGCGGGAGAAGCTGTTCATACCATATCGTTATTATGACTGCACCCAGCATAGTCTGGGTGCAGTGGGTCTAATGGAACTATTGGATCAGAGCTGCACTTCTGTGAGTGCGGTACCTACCTCTTTATAGTAGCGAACGGCGCCCGGATGGATCTTGCTGGTAATGTTCTCTAGCATGCCGGTAGTCACAGCGTTCCACCAGGCAGAGCTCTCTCCCATCCTGGCCTTCTCTTCCCAGAAGGTCTTGGTCAGGGTGTAGGCTGTCTCATCATCCATGTCGGTGGTGGCATAGGCTACTACCGGAAGCGATGTGGTGTTGATATCGGTGGCCTGACCACTGTAGGTGCCAGCTGGGATGGTTAGTTTGGTGCGCTTGGTGGAGACAATCTGTTCATCGTTCAGAGACAGAATTGCCACCTCGGTGCTGGCGGCCGCTTCGATGACATTGGGCGCAGGATAGGAGCCGGAAGTGACAAAGCCATCGATCTGACCGTTTTTCAGGGCCGAGACCGCGTTGGAGAGTTCAACCTCTGCAAGTTTGACTTTGCCCTCAAGCCCGAACAGCTTCAGATATTTTTCTCCCTCGCTCGCCCCAAACGAGCCCTTGCCGAGCAGGATAGTTTTGCCTTCCATGTCAGAAAATGTGGTGATGCCGCTCTTGCCCGACATGACAAAATGCATGGTCAGGGAAGGGATGGGGAAGAGCGCACGAATCTCTGCAAAGCGTGGGCTGGCCTTGTCCTCGAACATTTTTTCGCCCTTCTGGGCCAGGCCCACCAGTCCCGGAGGGGTGGTGAATACATAATTGCCGGAGCGGGCGACCACTTCCATAACATTCTGAACCGAACCCTGACTCTCTTCCACGGTGACGATGATTTTGCCATCAGTACCGTTCTTTATCGCTTCGGCGATTTGTACACCCATCTGGTAATAGGACGATGAAGACTTGGCTGATTTATAGGTGACTCGTGTTTCTGCGTTGGCAGACAGGGCTAAACCCAGGGACAGCGCTCCGGCCAATGCAATTTTATTGAATAGCTTCACGGGTTATCTCCGATTGTAATGTCATAGGTGGTTACAATCGCAGATTACATGCTTATGCGCGTATTACACAAATATTAAAAGCGACATTTAAAGAGCTCCATTGGTTCAGGCATTGATGCTGTCATTTTTAATTTGCTATATACCATGCAGTCGTCCGGGTTGGTGTCGATGGGATAGCTATGCAATGATTGAATGGGCAAAGGAAACAGGCTGCAAAAAATATGCATATGAATTCAACTTCAGGAAAACAGATTATTTGTGTTACTGGGAGCGTTTGGACCGGTGATCATAGGGCACCTCGCAAGAAATTGGTGAAGGCGGGATATGTCCGGCCGACCTGGTTCACAACGACACGTGGAATTACAGACAGCGACTATCGTAGCGTGAGTATGGGATCCTTTCATTTAGC
>PKUO01000012.1 GCA_002869585.1 Sedimenticola sp. | reverse complement strand
TCAGCCTGCATGACGTCCTGGAAATGGTCCGACAGTTCAGAGATAAGGATCAGTTGACCCCGGTGGTGCTCATGGGCTATCTCAACCCCATTGAAGTCTGGGGCTACAGCGCCTTCGCTGATGCCGCGGCTGCAGCAGGCGTGGATGGCGTGATAACGGTGGATATTCCTCCGGAAGAGTCGGGTGAGTTCATACAGTCGCTGCGGGGGAAACAGATAGATCCGATTTTCCTGTTGGCGCCCACCAGCACCCCAGACAGAATTCAGCGGATTTGCGACAGCGCCAGCGGGTTTGTCTACTATGTTTCCATCAAGGGCATTACCGGCGCGGCGAATCTGGATGTCGATGGCGTTGCTGTAAAGCTGGATGAGATCCGTAAACATACCAAACTCCCTCTAGGGGTGGGATTCGGTATCAAGGATGCACAGACCGCAAAGGCGGTCAGCAGGGTCGCCGATGCCGTGATTGTCGGCAGCGCCCTGGTAAACCGGGTAGAGGCTTTGGCAGACCAGCCGGAAGCCATCGCCTCGGCGGTGAGTGAACTGCTCGCGGCAATGCGCCAGTCGATGGATGAAAATTGACATCCCTGAACGCCAAGCCTGATAAAATAGATAGACAGATGATGACTGTTGGTGAAAAACACCAGCAACTCCAGACAACAGACAGGATTTGACCATGAGCTGGTTTGAAAAACTGATGCCCAGCCGCATCCGTACCGAAGGTGTGAGCAAGCGGGCGGTTCCCGAAGGTCTTTGGGCAAAATGTCCCGGCTGCAGCGCGATACTTTATCGTGCAGAGATGGAACGGAATCTGGATGTCTGCCCGAAATGCAACCATCACAACCGTATTGGCGCCAGGCGCAGGCTGGAGATATTTCTCGATCCGGACACGGGAGTGGAGATTGCGGAAAACCTCGGACCCTCAGACCCCCTCAAGTTCAAGGACACGAAAAAATACAAGGATCGCATTATCCAGGCGCAAAAGCAGACCGGCGAGAAAGACGCACTGGTAGTGATGAAGGGTGAACTGAAGGGGATGGACCTGGTGGCCGCCGCCTTTGAGTTCAGCTTCATGGGTGGTTCCATGGGGTCTGTCGTCGGTGAGCGTTTCGTTCAGGGCGCCAATGTCTGCCTGGAACACAATATCCCTTATGTCTGTTTTGCCGCCAGTGGCGGTGCACGCATGCAGGAATCTCTCTTCTCGCTGATGCAGATGGCCAAGACCAGCGCTGCTCTGGGCAAGCTGGCTAAACGTGGCATACCCTATATCTCGGTGCTCACCGATCCGACAACCGGTGGCGTCTCCGCCAGTTTTGCCATGCTCGGGGATGCCAACGTGGCCGAACCCCATGCACTGATCGGTTTCGCCGGTCCGCGTGTCATTGAGCAGACGGTTCGTGAGACCCTGCCGGATGGTTTTCAACGCAGCGAGTTCCTGCTGGAACACGGGACGGTGGATATGATTGTCGATCGCCGTGAAATGCGTGAAACACTGGCAAACCTGCTGAGTATCCTGACTCACAAAGCCAGGCCCTGAATCTCTCCGGAGCCTTGACTTGCTGAACCCGCCAACAGTCTGAAGGCCATCGCCATGCGCTTTGCAACCCTCGATGAGTGGCTCGAATGGCAGTTGACGCTCAATCCCACTGAAATCAGATTGGGGCTTGACCGTGTCGGCGCGGTCTGGAAAAAAATTCATCCCGCACCCATAACCGCGCAAGTGATTACGGTCTCCGGCACAAATGGCAAGGGTTCCAGTGTCGCCTTCCTGAGGGAGATTCTGACCGCATCGGGATATCGCGTTGGCTGTTATACCTCGCCCCACCTGTCACGCTACAACGAACGTATCCTGGTGGATGGCCAGGAGGCGGCAGATGGGGCGATTTGTGGTGCTTTCGAGGTCATTGACCAGATGCGCGGGGAGATCCCGCTAACCTATTTTGAATTTGGAACCCTGGCGGCACTGTTACTTTTCTGCAAGGCAGACCTCGACGTGATAATTCTCGAGGTGGGCCTGGGTGGCCGGTTGGATGCGGTCAATATCATCGATGCAGATGTCGCCCTGATCACCACCATAGACCTTGATCACATGGATTGGCTGGGAAACACACGCGAGACCATCGGCTATGAAAAGGCGGGGATCATGCGTCCTGGACGACCGGCAATCTTCGCCGGGGAGAATGTGCCTGATTCTGTGTTACGGCATGCCCGAGAGATAGGCTGCCCACTCTTTCTTGCCGGGCGGGATTTCTCATTTTCCTCCACTGAACAGAGTTGGGAATGGCAAGCTGGCTCCAGCAAACGCCACTCACTGCCCCTGCCGACCCTGCGTGGGCGATTCCAGCTGAACAATGCCGCAGCAGTGTTGATGGTGTTGGAGCAGGTGAAGAATCGCCTCCCGGTGGATCAGCAAGGGGTGAGATCCGGCCTTCTGTCTGCGAAAGTGCCCGGGCGGTTTGAACTGGTGGGCAAAGAGCCCGTGGTTATTCTGGATGTGGCGCACAATCCCGAAGCGGCCAGGGCATTGAGTGCAAACCTGGGTGATATGTATTGTGCCGGTGAGTCAGTAGCGGTTTTCTCGATGCTCGGTGACAAGGATATCGACCAGGTGGTGGCTACCATGTCCGGGGTGGTGGATCGCTGGCATATCTGTCCGCTCTCCACCCAGCGTGCGGCCGGCATTGAGGAGTTACAGACGAGTTTGCAGCGTTCGGGGATCAGCCCCGGGAAGATTAGTGTTTTTCCCGATTGTGCCGCCGCGCTGGCTGCCGCCAGAGATTGCGCGGGTCCACAAGGGCGGGTGGTGGCCTTTGGCTCTTTCTATCTTGTCGGGGCAGTCAGGGGGTTGCTGTAACCCTTTTTCCCAAAGACGGCACTCTATGCTGGTATAATCCCCGGAACATACCGGGCAAGGTTTGACTGAAGTGGATGAACAGCTGAAAAAACGCCTGATCGGCGCGACTGTATTGGTATCTCTGGCGGTTATCTTTATTCCTATGCTGCTGGAGCGTGAGCCTGTGATCGATGCGGGCATCACCACCAGTAATATTCCCCCGCAGCCGAAGCCCGTGATTTCCGAAACGGTCCTGCCGGTCGAGAAACCCGTCATTGAGCAACCGAAACCAGCGGAAACGGTTATTTCTGCGCCTGCGCCTGCTCCCGCGCCAGCCCAGACACCAGAGCCGGTTGTGCCGGACACTCCCGACCCGCTTCCACCATCCACGATCAAGCCTCTTGACCAGAAGGACGTGGTTGAAAACCCGGTAGAACAGAAGCCGGTGGCGCAGCCACGCGTCGGTATCAGCTCATGGGTGATTCAGGTGGGCAGTTTTTCAAACCGTGAAAATGCGGAAAAACTGGTGCAGGAACTGAGGCAGATGAAATATCCGGCATTCATCGAGCAGGCCGATGTCAATCGGACTTCGGTTTTCCGGGTACGTGTTGGCCCAGAACTGGACAAGGGACGGGCTGAGAAGATGCTGGTTGATCTGAATAAAGACCTCAAGGCGAAAAACCTCACGGGCTCTCTGAAAAGTTATCCCTGATTGTGCTTCTGCTACGGGTGGGCCAGTGGTAAAATTTCCAATTCAGTAGCTGACCGTATTCTGATTTCAAGCGGTGATGAGATTTAATGATCTGGATTGATTACGTTATCCTCGGCATTATCGGCCTATCTGCCCTGATCAGCCTGATCCGCGGTTTCATGCGCGAGGCGCTTTCTCTGGCGGCATGGGTGCTCGCTTTTTGGGTGGCATGGACATTTTTCCGGGATCTGGCCATCCATCTTGACTGGTTTACCATGCCCTCCCTCCAACTGGCGGCCTCCTTCGGATTGCTGTTTATTGCGACCCTGATGGTCGGTGCGCTGGTCAATTTTCTGGTGGGACAACTGGTGGACAAGACCGGGCTTACCGGTACAGACCGTCTGGTGGGCATGCTGTTCGGCGCAGCCCGCGGGGCAATTCTGGTGGCTATTCTGGTACTGTTGGCGGGATTGACACCCTTTCCCAACGATCCCTGGTGGCAGTCTTCGCAGCTGATCGGCTATTTCCAGGATCTGGCTGTCTGGCTGAAACAGCTGCTACCGGCCGATATCGGCGAGAAGTTTAACTTCGTCTGATTTTTTCTGACTGATCGAGACTTTCTGAGGCAGCTAGATAATGTGCGGCATTGTCGGAATTTTCGGGGTAAACCCGGTCAACCAAGCACTCTATGATTCACTCCTGGTACTGCAGCATCGTGGTCAGGACGCCGCGGGTATAGTCACCTTCGATGGCCAGCGGTTGCATCTGCGCAAGGATAACGGCCTGGCGCGGGATGTCTTTCGTACCCGGCACATGATCGATCTGAAAGGCAACATGGGCATTGCTCATGTCCGTTATCCCACGGCAGGCTGTTCGTCCTCTGCCGAGGCTCAGCCTTTCTACGTCAACTCCCCCTATGGCATCACGCTGGCCCACAACGGCAACCTGACCAATGCCGAGGAGCTGAAGCGTGATCTGTTTGAGGACGATCTAAGGCACATCAACACCTCATCCGATTCAGAAATCCTGCTCAATGTGCTGGCCCATGAACTGCAGAGACTTGGGAAGATCCGCATCAACGAACAGGATGTATTCAAGGCGGTTGCCGCATTGCATAAGCGTTGCCGTGGGGGATACGCCGCTGTAGCCATGATCAACGGCTATGGCATTCTGGGATTTCGCGACCCCTTTGGTATTCGCCCGGTTGTTTTTGGAAAACGTAAGACCGATTCGGGCACCGAGTATATGATCGCCTCGGAAAGTGTCGCCCTGGATTCACAGGATTTTGAGCTGATCCGCGACCTGGAGCCAGGAGAAGCGGTCTTCATCGATATGCGGGGTAAGCTGCACACCTATAACTGTGCAGTGAATCCGGTCCGCTCACCCTGCATTTTTGAATTTGTCTATTTCGCCAGACCCGATTCGATTATCGAAGACATTTTTGTGCATAAGGCGCGATCCCGCATGGGTTCCAAGCTGGCGAAGAAGATTCAGCGTGTATGGCCGGATCATGATATCGATGTGGTGATTCCGATACCTGATACCAGCCGTACCGCGGCGCTGGAGCTGGCGAATACCCTGGGTCTCAGCTACACCGAAGGCTTTATCAAGAACCGTTATATCGGCCGAACCTTCATCATGCCGGGTCAGCAGGTGCGGAAAAAATCCGTGCGGCAAAAGCTCAACGCCATACACTCTGAATTTAAAGGGAAAAATGTACTGCTGGTGGATGATTCCATCGTGCGCGGTACTACTTCGAAGCAGATCGTGCAGATGGCCCGGGATGCCGGGGCCAAAAAGGTCTATTTCGCCTCTGCCGCGCCGCCGGTTCGTTACCCGAACGTGTATGGCATCGATATGCCGGCGGCCAGTGAGTTGGTTGCCCACGACCGTAGCGAGGAAGAGATACAACAGATCATTGGCTCCGATCGCCTTATATTCCAAGATCTTGAAGACCTGATTGCAGCGGTTGTGAAAAAAGGAAAATCGAAAGTTGAACGCTTTGATACCTCGGTATTCGACAAGCAATATGTGACGGGTGATGTCAGCCATCACTACCTTGAACAATTGGAACTTTTGCGGGGCGATACGGCAAAACAGTCCCAGGAGAGCGGGAATAATAATCTGATCGATCTCTACAACAACGAATAACCGGCTTGACAGGGTCCAGACTCTGGGCCTAGTCTTGGTCTACAGCGCTGATTTGCCTCAACTTGCGGGCGCTATAAAAATGCTGCTAAAGCGAGTAAACCTGCTTTGGCACAGAACCGGCGGGTTTTTTTGTGCCTGAAACAGGGCATGGAGAGTGTTCTGTGATTTGCTTTATCCGGGTAATGGGAAATGACAAAAGAATCTGAACAGTGGGGCATAGCGACCCGCGCGGTGCGCACCGGGCACAACCGTACCTCGGAGGGAGAGCACTCCGAGCCGATCTTTGCCACCTCCAGCTTTGTCTTCAGCAGCGCTGCGGAGGCTGCCGCACGCTTTGGTGGTGAACAGCCGGGCAATATCTACTCGCGTTTCACCAATCCAACGGTTCGCGCCTTTGAAGAGCGTCTGGCGGCAATGGAGGGCGGTGACAGCTGCGTGGCGACCGCATCGGGCATGTCGGCTATTTTGGCTGTGTGCATGGGTCTGCTGCAGGCGGGTGATCATATCGTCTCATCACGCAGTGTGTTTGGCACCACCAATGTTCTGTTCAACAAATATCTCTCTAAATTCGGCGTCGATACCACCTATGTGGCGCTCACCGATCCCACTGACTGGCGCGAGGCGATCAGGCCGGAAACAAAACTGCTGTTTCTGGAAACGCCGTCAAACCCGTTGACCGAGATTGCCGATATCCCCGCGCTTGCCGAGATTGCGCATGCGCACGATTGTCTGCTGGTAGTCGATAACTGTTTCTGCACACCTGCGCTGCAGAAGCCGTTGGCGCTGGGTGCCGATATCGTCGTGCATTCTGCGACCAAATATATCGATGGCCAGGCGCGGTGTATGGGTGGTGCGGTGGTTGGAGATGCAAAGCATGTGGGTGAGGATGTATTTGGCGTGCTGCGCACGGCAGGACCGACCATGAGCCCCTTCAATGCCTGGACTTTTCTAAAGGGATTGGAAACCCTGCAGTTGCGTATGAAACAACATTCTGCAAATGCCTCCGAACTGGCCAACTGGTTGCAGAATCAATCGGTTATCAAGAACGTCTACTATCCCGGACTGGTATCGCATCCCCAGCACCATCTGATGTTGCGGCAACAGAGTGCGGCGGGGGGGATTGTATCGTTCGAGCTGAAAGGCGGCAAAGCGGCCGCCTGGAAGTTCATCGATGCGATGCGGATGCTGTCGATTACCACCAATCTGGGCGATACCAAGACGACGATCACCCATCCCGCCACCACCACTCACGGGCGTCTGTCACCAGAAGAGCGGGAGGCGTCATCGATCCGCGATGGATTGATTCGTCTGGCGGTGGGACTTGAGGATGTGGCGGATATCCAGGCGGATCTGCAGCTTGGTCTGGATGCCCTGTCTTGATAAGCCAAGAGCATGCGATCAGGGAGAAATGGAATCTGCGCCACGCCGACGCCGAGGGGCCCGGGCAGGTTGCTGCCGTGCTTGTGAATAATCTCTACCTGCTGCCTTCCGAAGGACGGGCGCTGGATCTGGCCTGCGGCAGAGGCGCCAATGCGCTGCTCCTGGCCCGGTCTGGTCTCGCTGTAGCTGCCTGGGATATCTCTGATGTGGCGATAAACGCCCTGCAGGCGACCGCAGAGGCGCAGCACCTGGCTATTGATGTCCAGGTGCGAGATGTGCTGGCCAGACCGCCCGAACCTGAATCCTTCGATGTCATTCTGGTTAGCCATTTCCTTGAGCGGAATCTGGCGGATTCTCTGGTCGACGCCTTGCGTCCCGGTGGATTGCTGTTCTATCAGACCTTCGCTCACTCCTGCCTGACCGGGGAGGGACCAAAAAATCCCGCTTTCAGGCTTGGGAGGAATGAGCTGCTGGCGCTGTTCTCTTCGCTGCAACTGGTCTACTACCGGGAAAATGAAGCGCTTGGCAATATCGCTCTTGGGTTGCGTGATCTAGCTTTATTCATAGGACAAAAACCCGCAACTGGTAAACAGGCAGCTGATGTATTATAAAAATCATGCTGGAGATTTTTACGGATTCGCAACTAGAGAGAGACGATGACTATAGCCAATAAACACATCCGCGTAAAAGATGTCATGAAAACCGAGTTCGGTCTGATTGATGGCAAGGCGACAATCTATGAAGCGTTGATGTTGATGAAAAAATACAAGACATCGGTGCTGGTGGTGGACAAGCGCAACGAGGATGATGAGTATGGCTTGCTGTTGGTTTCTGATATTGCGCGTCGTGTATTGGCCCAGGATCGCTCATGCAAGCGGGTGAATGTGTATGAGGTGATGATCAAGCCTGCGGTGTATGTGGAACCGGATATGGATATTCGTTACTGCTCCAGGCTGTTTGCCCGATTCAGCCTGGTCCGGGCACTGGTCGTGGAAAACAAAAAGGTCCTGGGCACCATCAGCCCCAACTCTCTGGTATTGGATGGTATGTTTTCTCTGGAAGAGGAGTGAACGCCGCCGTTTTTCCTTAATCACCTTTCGTTACGGCAATGAAGGCTCCGCATCAACAGATTAGATTCAGCCTCTCCATCAGCGCCAAGTTGTTTCTGCATTATTACCAGGGGCACGCCCAGGCCGTGATTGTGCAAGCCGAGGACGGCAGGCGGGTGCAGATACCAGCGCATAACCTCCGTCAGTTTGTTACCCAGGATGGTGTTTTCGGGCGCTTCGAGATGGTTCTTGATGAAAACAATAAAATGGCAAGCATCAGAAAAATAGGCTGATAGCCAAAACTGAAACAGAACAGTCATTGGATTCATCGTTATGTTTCAGGGCTGTATCAACACGGAATGGTGCATCAATCCAGGTAGGCAATCCGCTGATCCGTTCCGGTAACAGACTATTGCCAGTTGTTACTCTGCAACAATTGTAATCTGCTGACTGGTCTTCGAGAGGGTTTTCATGAACCCTTTTTTCCCCTGCAAATTTATGATCAACGGGTTCATGAAAGAGAAAGACAACCCGGATGATTCGCTATCCCCGGGATTCGAGCCGTTTTTGTAGGTGAGCACCAGCACGCCAATCTGTTCGGGGTCGCTGGTGCCAAGCAGCGCCAGTTCATCATCGCTGAGAGATATTTGGTAAAAGACATTCAAGTCGGCCGGTTCGACAATGGAAAATGCGATGTCCGGATGAGTGACGGATTGCAGGTGAAAGACCTGTCGGGCATTTTCCTCGTTGAAAATCTTGAACTGGGTGCTGTCTTCGAATCCCGGTATGCCATTGGGGAACTCGATAATCGTATCCGGGCTAATCTCCTGAGGTCCAAAATCAGCGGTTTCAATTCTCATGATCATCCTCGATAGGTATTTCAGAATCTGTTGATATGTCAGCTATCGGCAAGCCAAACTGAAACTTGAGGGGGAATCAGATACCGCTCAGAGGGAAGGGGGAAAGCGGTAACGGGACGCTGTGTGCAACAGAGGCACTGAGGGCTCAGTGCCTCTGTTGATTGGGGAAATCAGAGTATCACAGGGACTTCGTTAAGATACTTCTGGATCACTTCGTTATTCTGGTCGGCATCGTTATCAAGTGACCAGCTCTGGTTTTTCAGGCCACCGGTAATCATGTGGATCACTGCGGCCTCGACGGCGGCCTGTACGCAGAGCTGCGTTGGCTCGTTGGTTGTGAGTCCTGCTTCCAACTCAAGCAGTTTCTTATACTCGACAAACTTGAATACGCCGGTCTGGATTTCCTGAGAGAGTATGGTCTTGGTTGTCGACACGTTGGTCAGAATGCGACCACTCCTGACGTCGATGGCGCGTAAATTCACAGTCACCTGGTCAACGCGGTACTGGTCCATGGCGCCGATGCCCAGAAAGCGTGCGCCTGTGCCGCCCGTTTTGATATTGGTGTCATAGGCCACGACACCCCCTTCAAGCAGCACGTTGGCAGACAGGAGAGGAGGGAGCTCCATCGTATTATTGATCGGGGTGTTTGGCTGCTTCTGTGAGGCACGAATGATTTTACGCTCCGTGAGCAGATTCTGCAGGCCCTCGCGCTCCAGGATAATGAACCACCCGGAATCATTGAGCGCCTGTGACAGCATGGCCGTGGCGCCCTGGGTGACTGCGGTCGAAAAGGCACTGGCCGGGGAGGGTTTGTACTGACCTGTTTGATCCCGGAAGTTATATACGGATGCAACAATCTTGCCTTTGGGTGCGGGCAGTAATGACAGGTCTTTATAGGTGGAGGTGCGCGGAGAAAGAGTCGCACCCTGTTTCATCAACTCACTGGTGGTGATATGCGCACACCCGGTGAGGCCGAGCAGCCCTAGAACAACCGCGAATTGACTCATGCGGCGCAGGACGGTTATCAGATCATTCATACTCATTCCCTTCTGGTAATCAGTCCGGTATAAGGCCGTTGACTTCTATTTGAGTGGTGTCATTGGTCAGCAGGTCGGTGATGATCACCGAAAGCGTGCCATCAGAGCCTTCGTCGATCTGGATGATATAGTCATCGGTTGACAGGTAGCCCGAGTTACCGTCACCCACATCGGCCAGCAACTGGCTGATCAGCCTGGATTCCAGAGAACTGGTCAATCTGTCAAGCGCTGTTGGTCGGGTGTAACCGTCGAGGTCAGGATTCTCGATGTTGTTCTGTGCCTGGGCGTTGCTTAACAGGTAACTGCCATTCAGCGCACTGCCCCCAAAGCTGGGATTGATAGGTTGATATACCAGTTCACTGCTGTTTGTTGTAAACGGCAGTGTTGCAGCCATCCAGGCGAATACAAATACTATGCGTTTATTCATGATAACCCCACTCTCTAAAGAATTTAGAGCTCATCTCTCTCCAGATCTATGTGATCTGATAGTAACTCTTGTAATCTAAGTTTACCCAGTTTTTCTTCGATTTGCCTGGCGGCGTTCTCGGCTACTTCCTGATAGCCTGATCGACCAGGGCTTAGAAAGGTCTTGTAGATGATTTTCGACTGGTACTCGATCCAGACAAGGCTGCCCCAGCGAGCTGAAGGGCGCTCAAAAACCGTCAGGTTGTATTTGCTCTCAGGCTGGGTGAATTGCCGGTAACTGGTGAAGAAACGGTAAAAGTCATGACCCATCAGGGTGATGGTGCGGTCTACGACTATTCCGGATATTTCTTCGAGCTGACTTCTGTCGTCCAACTTTGATTCGTCAAGCTCTACGGCAATGCCGCTTGTCCCGAACGTGACAGAGAAAACGATAACCGCGATTGCTAGTTGGATGCGGGAGATTTGCATGTGTGTACGTGTTGATCCATTTCACCCTAGAGTATATTCATACAGTCCGGTTTTCAATCACTTGTAGTTCGCCGTTTAAATTACCCACAGGAACATTAATAAATAATTTGATCGTATTTAGCATAAAAGAGGCGGGTAGTGTAAAAAAGGGGGATTCGTGATATTACGAATCCCCCTGGTAAAAAAACGAATATCAGGGCTGTTGGGTTATGGTTGCAAGGTTAGCTGCCCCGCCTGCTTGCGTGATGAAGGCACTATCATAATCGCCCAGTTGGGTGATAGTGGCTTCATTGGCACCGATACCCCAGTCGCCTAACCCTGACTGAGATATCTCAGCATAGTTGCCCATGCCGGTCTGATCTATGGTGGCAATATTGACTTCACCGGTTTGATCTACCCAAGCCTCATTGTCGTCGCCAACTTGAGTGACGGTAGCCTGAACGTCTACACCAAAATATTGGTAGATATCCGCAAAGTTGCCATTGCCGATCTGGCTAACAGCAGCAGATGAGGCTGTAGGGTCGTTTATATCAAACAAGTTGGAGAATACGTCATCCTGTACAATCGCCGCTGTATTGGAGAGTCCATCCTGAAAGATGGATGCGTTAGTATCATCAGTGTAAGCCCATTGCTCAATTGATCCTATATTCGTTCCTCCTGCCTGATCGATTGTGGAGTTAGAGCCAAAGGTGTAATCCTGAAATACGGTTGCAGTCTGAAGGTCGCCGGTCTGTGTGATGTCGGCATTGGTCAAGATTGTTTCTGATTGGGTAATGCTTGCATGTGTAAGACCTATAGCGGCGTCCTGCACAATGGAAGCGATACCCTCGCTTGAACCGTTCTGCTGATAGATTTCTGCGTTAGCATCGCTACCGCCCATTTGTATGATTGATGCAATGTTAAGATCAGTTGGTAGTAGACTGAAATCGGTGGTCTGCTCGATTAATGCAGTAGAGTAATCAGATTGCCCCCTCTGGCGGATATCGGCGTCATTGTACTCGCCGTCTTGCAAAATATCTGCTGATACAAAATCAGAATTTCGTTGAACGATATTGGCAAAATTGCCTTCGCCCGTTGTTTCGATTGTTGCCAGTGGCATTGTCGAATTTATTTGCAATACAGTTGCATTATTGTCTATGCCGGTTTGGATAACCAGCGTATCCGCGTCAGTGGTGGTTGTTTGTGTGACATCTGCGATATTGCCATCGCCATCTTGCACGATTTCTGATGTATTGCCATCGGCAAGAGATATAGATGATGCTAGCAACAGAGCGGCTGCTATAGGACTTAGCGTGAAAAAATGTTTCATATCGGTACCTTTTCTTTGTCCGTAAGTTTTTACCCTGAACCTATTCCAGAATTTCAGAGATTATCTTTCTGAAATACCAGATAGCATCAGCATCAGTGCATGCGCTGAAGTGTTTTTATGGGTGATTACAAGAGTATGTGAAAGGTGTTGTGATTATAGGTAGGCGCATACCCCATTTTGTCGGTAGGGAGGCTGTAGATTGGTAGGGTAGCTACAGTAGTGGGTAGCGATATTGCCTGAATGAAGGTACAGAAGTGAATTGGTCTAGGGAGGGGTGGTATTATTTAACTATCTGATATTGTTGTATAAAAAGTTAACAATCAATAGCATGAATTAGTTCGTCTGCGTCAGACTGACCGCGTGACTATTTCCAAACTGTGTAACGACAACGGTATGCCGATTGCCGACCTGGGTTATGTCAGCAGAGTTGAGGTGACCGTTCTGAATGATGAGCGCGTTGTTATTATCGCCATATTGCTCAATGTCTGCGTTGTTATTGTTGCCCGCTTGGCTGATGGCAATAATGTTTTCATTTCCTTCCTGTATAGATGAAACGGTGTTGTTGTTGCCATTCTGTGTGGCTAACAAAACATTAAGCATTCCAGATTGTGATGCGGTAATGCGGTTTGAACTACCAGACTGGCTAATAGCCATGAGGTTATCAACCCCGTCCTGATCACCAGAAAAGTAGTTGTCGATGCCTGTCTGTTTAAGATCAAAATAATTCGATGGCCCAGTCTGGCTGATGAATGCATTGTTCAAATCGCCATACTGGTCGATATCTGCAGATTGCCCATAGGGGAGTTCAGTCAGTGTATCGATATCGGTGGCGGCGGCAAAACCGCAGACAGATGCCAGCAGAAGTGCCGAACCGAACTGTTTGATCATTGATAGTTTTTTGTTCATGGCTTTCTAACATATTACTGTGATGTGGATCTTAGTATGCGTGAAAAATCTACGAAATCAAATAGTATTTATGCAGTTTCTGGATATGTCAGCAGGAAAGTTGGGTGTTTATTTGCTGCTTTTCTC
>PKUO01000099.1 GCA_002869585.1 Sedimenticola sp. | reverse complement strand
TGTCGGAATTCGCCAACACCGTCGTCACACCTGTTCCAGACAGGCGTTAGACGGTTGAACGATTCGCGCTGACACGGCCGCGGAGCAAGCTCCCTCGCCGCCAAAGGCGCGCACACCCCCGGTATCCTCCGGGTGAATTAATTGTCTCAACCCTTCTCGCTCGATGTTGATTGCGGCATTGATGTCACGATCATGCTGGGTGCCACATTTTGGGCAAACCCATTCACGTACCGAGAGATCCAGCTCATCGAGCTTGTGGTCGCAGTGCGAGCAGGTTTTGCTCGACGGGAAGAAGCGATCCACTTTGAGCAGGGTGCGTCCGTACCAGTCAGCTTTGTATTCGAGCTGGCGAACCAACTCAGCAAACGCGGCATCCCGGATCGAACGGTTGAGACCTGCTTTTTGTTTGACCATCCTGCCCGGTGTTTCGCGGGTTCCTTTGGCCGAGCGTCCCATGCCGTCGACGTTCAGATTCTCCACAATGATCACTTGGTTATCGTTGATCAGGGTAGTGGTGAACCGGTGCAGTGCTTCGCGCCGACAGTCGGTAATGCGGGCATGGGTTTGAGCGATCCGCCGGCGTATCTGCTCTCGCCGGTTGGACCCTTTTTGTTGTCGCGCCAACCGCTGTTGCTGTTTATGCAGCTGCACGCGGTAACGCAACAGATGACGCGGGTTATCAATTTTCACGCCGGTGCTGAGGACGGCGAGGTGCGTGGTACCCAGGTCGACACCTATTGTACGTTTGATCGCACCCGGTGCAGGACGGGGCGCGATCGGTTCGTCGATTGCCATCGACACCCAGTAACGCCCCGCGGAATCGCAGCGCACCGTGACCATCTTGGGGATGCCGTGTGGTTTACGGCTCCAGCGAATTTTGCAGGGGCCGAATCCGGGGATCTTGAGCAGCTCGCCGCCCCGGTAATGGCGAGCAACGACCCGTTGATCAAATTGCAGCCGGATCGACTGCGCACCACCGCGGCGTTTGAATCGGGGGTAGCTCGCCGTGCCTTTGAAAAAGGCCGTGAACGCTCTATCCTGATCGCGCAACGTCTGCACCCCAATCGTAACCGGTACTTGTTTCAACCAGGCGTAGCTGTCCAGCTTTTTGAGAAACGTCAGCTCGCGACTGAAGTCAACACCGCTAACCGATTCGCCCAGGGCTTTGTAACAATCGGAGCGCCAAGCCAGTGCTTTGTTCCAAACCCAGCGTCCGGTACCGAACATCTGCGACAGCGTTTCACGCTGTGCAGTGTTGGGGTAGAAACGGAATTTGTAAGCGCGGAGTGGCATAGAACTATTATAGAACAAACGGGCGTTTTTGAACACCGCGCGAATCAGGTTGGCTCATGCGGGAGGTGTGCCGCAGTTCCCGCGCTCCCCTTCGCTACGCGACGGTCTCAGCGGGGTCGTCGATGTCCGTATCTCCTTCAAGGGGGTTTTATAGCGTCTGCACTTTGAGTTTGGCAGGCTACCTGGAGAGCTGCAATGAAGATCCATTGAAACCCGGGTTTTACTTTAGCCGTGGCTACAACGGCGAACCGGCAACCCAGCCACACAGGGTTTCGACAATCGCCTTGTCTTCGGCGCGGGGAGCCAGCAACACCTGCTTAAAACCCAGTTCTCGTGCGCGCATGCGAGTACGCTCGCTGACCACCAGCAACGGCGTAGCCGCCAGTTGCGCCTGCCCCTGCTCACCGCACAGTTGCCAGAGGTTCTCCAGAATCTCCTGGCTGGTGACTGTCACCACCTCAACATCCGCGCTCCAACGTTCCAACAAACTGGCGGGATCGGCATCTGGCAACCGACGCTGATAGACCTCCGCATAGTCAACCACCGCCCCGCGGGAGACCAGGGTGTCTCGCAACAGGGTTCTGCCGCCGACGCCCCTGACGATCACCACACGTTTTCCCTGCACCGCCGTCAGCTCCGGGGTTTCCAGCAGGGCCTCACTTTCAAAATGTCCTTCGGGAACAATACTCACGGCATAGCCGGCACGGGCCAGGGTATCCGCTGTGCCCTTGCCGACAGCCGCCAGTTCCAGTGACTCCGGCAGGGGCTGATCACCGAGCATCGCCAGGCAGCGGCTGACGGCGTTGGGGCTGACAAAGATGGCGATCTGATAATCACAGAGCCGGGCCAGTCTCTCCCGGGCGGGCAGGGGGTTTTCCGGCTCGGCAATCTCCATGCCGGGAAACGACAGCGGCCGGCCGCCACTGGCGCTGATCATCTCGCACAGTCTCCCGGCCTGATGTTCGGGGCGGGTGACGAGTACCCCCAGCCGTTTCAGATTACAGATGCCTTGCGATGCCATTGCTTCCAGCCCCGGAGTAGGCGCTCACTCCTGATAGAGACGCGCAAGAACACGGTCTGCACCCTGCCCGAGCAGATCTTCTGCCAGGGCAATACCGAGGGACTCGGCGGCAGCGGCGGCATCGGTCAATTCCGCGCGCATGATTTTGCTGCCGTCCGGCTCGCCCACCAGGCCGCGCATGAACAGCTTGCCACTGTTCAGCACCGCATAGCCGGCGATAGGGACCTGACAGCCGCCCATCAGACGGTGGTTCATGGCGCGTTCCGCGGTTACGCAGATGGCCGTATTCGGGTCATGCAGGGGTTTCAGCAGGTCGTTGATCCAGGGATCGTCCGCCCGGCATTCGATACCGATTGCCCCCTGGCCGATCGCCGGCAGGCTCTGCTCGGGATCGATCAGGGTCTGGATGCGTTTTTCAAATCCGAGTCGGATCAGTCCGGCCGCGGCGAGGATAATGGCGTCGAATTCACCCTCGTCCAGCTTGCGCAGGCGGGTATTCACATTGCCGCGCAGGGGCGCAATCTTCAGATCCGGACGCCGGTCCGCTAGCTGACACTGACGGCGTAGGCTGGAAGTGCCCACCACCGCCCCTTCAGGCAGCTGATCCAGGCTGGCGTAGGTGTTGGAGACAAAGGCATCGCGCGGGTCCTCGCGCTCCATGATCACGGCCAGATGGAGTCCCTCAGGCAGTTCGACCGGCACATCCTTCATCGAATGCACCGCGATATCGGCGATGCCCTCCAGCATGCCCTGCTCCAGCTCCTTGACGAACAGCCCCTTGCCACCAATCTTGGCCAACGGGGTATCCAGGATTTTATCGCCCTGGGTGCTCATCCCGACCAGCTCCACCTGCAGTCCCGGATGGGCCTGGCGCAGCTTGCTGGATACATGCTCCGCCTGCCACATGGCGAGGGGGGATTTTCGGGTGGCGATTCGTACAATCTTTTCCGACATGGGGCGGCGTCTCGGCTAGAAAAAGGGCAATGCTATAGCCTCTGTCTGGCAGAGGCAAATATCCTCAGGTGAAATTTGTTCCATACCCCGGATCGGCAGCCAGCCGACCGCTCGATTCGTCCCGGTTTACCGGCCCTTGAGCCAGCGTCTTACCTCGGGCAGGTGGCGGCGGCTCACCTCCAGTTGCTGCTCGGTATCCTCTAGGGTCGCCATGCAGCGGCCATCGGCCAGCTTCACCAGCCCGCGCAGGCGCTGGCGATCCACCAGGGCATTGCGGTGGATGCGTAAAAAACGCAGGGAGAAGCGCTCTTCCAAAGATTTCAGCGACTCTTCCAGCAGTACCTCACCCCCGATGTGGCGGGCCACCACATATTTCTGATCGGCCTGGAGATAGATCACCTCCTCCAGCGGGATGCGGATGAGACCGCCCCGATAGCTGGCGCTGATCACCTCCTGCTGCCCCTGGCGCAGACTGGTGAGTGCCTGAACCTGGGGCCGGGTCAGCAGTGAGGCCTTGTCCAGGGCCTTTTGCAGGCGTTCGCGGCGGATCGGTTTCAGCAGATAGTCGATGGCGTTGCGTTCGAAGGCGTCTAGGGCATGCTCCTCGAAGGCGGTGACAAACACCACCGCCGGCGGGTTTGCGGCCAGGGTCAGTTGCGCAGCGGCATCCAGACCGTCCATCTCCGGCATGCGGATATCGAGTAGCACCAGGTCGGCATTGTGCACCTGACAGGCATCCACCGCCTCACGCCCGGTAGCCGCCTCGGCGATCACCTGGTAGGGATCACCGATCTCCCCGATCAGCGTGCGCAGCCGCTCCCGTGCCGGCGCCTCATCATCGGCGATCAGGATCTTCATCAGGGTTTCCAGGGGTAGGGGAAGACCACGCGCACCTGGTGGTCGCCATCGACCTTGCCCACCGTCAGCGTTGCCTCGCCGCTGAAATAGCCCTGCAGTCGCTGTCGGGTATTCTCCATCGCCATGCTGTTGCCCTCCCGATGTTGTTCTGTCGCCTGCCGTGGCAGGGTGTTGCGGATACTCAGGTTCACCTTGCCGCGCCGATAGCGGCCACTGACACAGATTACCCCCGGTTCGGAGGAGGGCTCAATACCGTGATAAACGGCATTTTCCACCAGCGGCTGGAGAATCAACGGCGGCAGCGGGGCCTGTTCCGGCAGACCCTGCAGATCCCACTCCACGCGCAGACGCTCCCCCAGACGCTGGGTTTCGATGCGCAGATAGCCGCGACACAGCTCGAGTTCATCACCCAGGGTCGATTTGCGCTGGGCCGATGAGAGGGTGGCGCGGAACAGGTCAGAGAGATCGTACACCACCTCTTCCGCCAGTTGGGGATTGGCGCGTGCCAGGTTGGCGATGGTGTTCATGCTGTTGAACAGAAAATGGGGGCGGATCCGCGATTGCAGCGCCTGAAAGCGCGCCTGGGATTCGGCATGTACCTGTTGGCGCCAGAGATGCTGGACATGCAGATAGCGCAACACCATGGCGCTGAGGATGGCGCTGATGCCCAGGCTGCGCAGCAGAAAGCCCCGGAACGCCTCGGCATCCTGGTGGACCTCGACGAAGTAGTGCGCCGCCAGAACCACCAACAGGGTCACCAGCATCAGCAGCAACCAGGCGATGATCCCCGCCAGGGTGTTGCTGAGCCGCCCCAGCAGGGTGCGCAACAGGCACAGCAGGGCCGCGCCAATCAGACTGATCCACTGCACCATCATCGAGCGCAGACTGAGATCGGCGCTGAAATTGCGCAGCGTAGTGCCTGCGGCCAGGGTCAGTACGATCGCCAGCAGTTCGGCGGTGATCACCACCGCGAACACCATGCGAATGCTGCAGAAATTGGGCAAAAAGGAGGCGCTGGCCGTTGACTCCCGCGCCGCTGTCGGCTTCGGGGGTCTGACTTTGTCTTTCTCTTCCCTGCTCTGGTCCCTGCTCTGGGTCATTCTCACTCCTGCGCCGGAAGCGGCAGAATCCTGCTACAATTCGCGGCGATCCGCGCATCCGGTCAGATTGCAGATGATTTGACCGGAGGTTGCTCTATTATTAACCCTGATTCAACCGATTTCATCTCAGGAATAGATGTCATGAGTGACAAAAAACTCTGGTCCGGCCGCTTTAATGAACCCACCGACGCCTTTGTCGAAGCCTTCACTGCCTCAGTCGAGTTCGACCAGCGCCTCTATCGCTACGATATCCAGGGCTCCATCGCCCACGCCCGCATGCTGGCCAAGTGCGGCATACTGACGGAAGCGGAACGTGACGCCATCACCACCGGGCTGGAGAAGATCGGTGAGCAGATCGGACGTGGTGAATTCGAGTGGTCGATCGGCCTGGAAGATGTCCACATGAACATCGAATCGGCCCTCACAGCGGATATCGGCGATGCCGGTAAAAAACTGCACACCGGCCGTTCGCGCAACGACCAGGTGGCCACCGACGTGCGTCTCTGGCTGCGCGACGAGATCGAGGTCATCCGTACTGAAATCAAGCGGCTACAGGAGGCTCTGCTGACCGTGGCGGAGCGCGAGGCCGACACCATCCTGCCCGGTTTCACCCACCTGCAGACCGCCCAGCCCGTCACCTTCGGCCACCACATGCTGGCCTGGTTCGAGATGCTGGGGCGAGATAGTGAACGCCTCGCCGACTGCAACCGCCGGATGAATGTGATGCCTCTGGGCGCAGCGGCACTGGCCGGCACCACCTACCCCATCGACCGCCACTACACGGCGGAACTGCTCGGCTTCAGCCGTCCCAGCGAAAACTCCCTGGATTCGGTCAGCGACCGCGACTTCGCCATCGAATTCGCGGCAGCGGCCAGCATCGCCATGATGCACCTGTCGCGCATGTCCGAGGAGCTGATCATCTGGTCATCCGCCCAGTTCGCCTTCATCACCCTGTCGGACAGCTTCTGCACCGGTTCCTCCATCATGCCCCAGAAGAAGAATCCGGATGTACCCGAACTGGTGCGTGGCAAGAGCGGCCGTATCTTCGGCCATCTGATTGGCCTGCTGACCCTCATGAAAGGCCAACCCCTGGCCTACAACAAGGACAACCAGGAGGATAAAGAGCCACTGTTCGACACCGTGGATAATCTCAAGGGCTCGCTCAAGGTCTTCGCCGACATGATCCCCGCAATCACCTGCCGCAAGCAGAACATGCGTGAGGCGACCATGAAGGGCTTCGCCACCGCCACCGATCTGGCCGACTACCTGGTTCGCAAAGGCACCCCGTTCCGCGACGCCCACGAGGTGGTCGGCAAGGCGGTTGCCCTGTGCGTGGAGAAATCCTGCGATCTGGCAGAACTGACACTCGCAGAGCTGCAGGCATTCTCCCCGGCCATCGGCGAGGATGTCTTCGCAGTGCTGACCCTGGAAGGCTCGGTCGCGGCGCGCAATCACATCGGCGGCACCGCCCCGGATCAGGTCAGAGCCGCTATCGCGCGCGCCAAAACCGCACTGGTAAACTAGACTCTCCACTCTGCACTGCAAATCGATGCGACCAATGCCCAAGCCACGGAGGCCCGATGACAACCGACAACAGTGAAAATCTGGTGCTGCGCAGCGACCGCGACGGCGTAACCACCCTGACCCTCAACCGTCCCGACCAATACAACGCCCTCTCCGAGGAGATGATTCAGGCGCTGCAATCCAGGCTGACAGAGATCGCCGAAGACGACGGGGTGAGAGTGGTAATCCTCGCCGCCAACGGCCGCGCCTTTTGTGCCGGCCACGATCTGAAGCAGATGCGCGGCAACAGCGAGCAGGATTACTTCCGGCAACTGTTTGCGGACTGCGGCAAATTGATGACCAGCATAATCAACCTGCCGCAACCGGTGATCGCCCGTGTACACAGCATCGCCACTGCCGCCGGCTGCCAGCTGGTCGCCTCCTGTGACCTGGCGATCGCCTCGGAAAAGGCCCGCTTTGCTGTCTCCGGGATCAACGTCGGACTGTTCTGCGCCACCCCGAGTGTCGCCCTGGCGCGCAATATCGGCCGCAAGAAGGCGCTGGAGATGCTGTTCACCGGCGAGTTCATCACTGCGGCCGAAGCCGAGCGCGAGGGGCTGATCAACCGGGCGGTGGCCGATGACCAGCTGGATCAGACGATCGAGCGCCTGGCCCGCAGTATCTGCGACAAGTCATCGATCGCCATCCGAAACGGCAAGGCGATGTTTTACCAGCAGCTGGAGATGGGCGTGAACGACGCCTACCAGCTGGCCAGCGACAGCATGGCCTGCAACATGATGTGGGACGACAGCAAGGAGGGCATCGATGCCTTCATGCAGAAACGCGCCCCGGAATGGAAGCACAAGTAGCCATGTTTCAGCTCCACCCGCGACTGCAAGCCGACACCCTGGAGATCGGCAGGCTGACCCTCTGCGAACTGCGGCTGATGAATGACAGCCGTTTCCCCTGGATCATTCTGGTGCCAATGCGCGAGGCGGTCACGGAGCTGCACCAGCTATCGGTCGGGGAGCAGCAACTGCTGCTGGCGGAAAGCAGTTCGGTGGCGAATTGTCTGGCGGAGATGGAGACGGTGGAGAAGATCAATGTCGCCGCCCTGGGTAACCTGGTGGCTCAGTTCCATTGGCATCTGGTGGGGCGCAGCCGTACTGACCCCTGCTGGCCCGGACCCGTCTGGGGGTGTGGCGAGGCCCAACCCTATACCGGGGAGCAGGCCGAGGGGTTGATTCTTTCTATCCGCCGATTCCTCGACCTCTGAGGCCCTCCAGCGTCACAGTCGGCTGCGGTCGAACTCCGGTATCGCGCCCTTGCTGAGCCGGATCTTCACCCCGAGATTACTCAGCGATTCGGCGTGCTGCAGCGCCTCGGTTTCGGTAATCATGCCGTCCCGATAGAGCTGAAACAGCGACTGATCGAAGGTCTGCATGCCCGATTCCGGATTCTTCTCCATCGCGGCGCGTACCTCATCCACCGCACCCTTCTGGATCAGGTCGCGGATATAGGCGGTGGCCAGCAGCACCTCGACCGCCGGCAACCGATGGCCCTCACGCCCCACCACCAGCCGCTGGGAGATGATGGCGGTCAGATTGTGGGCCAGGTCCATGAAGATCTGCTGGTACATCGACTCGGGGAAGAAACTGATCACCCGCTGCAGGGCCTGGTTGGCGTTGGTGGCGTGCAGGGTCGAGAGACAGAGATGGCCGGTTTCGGCATAGGCCAGGGCGTGCTGCATGGTGTCGCGGTCGCGGATCTCACCGATCAGGATCACATCCGGCGCCTCGCGCATGGCGTTTTTCAGGGCGTCGGCATAGGAGAGGGTATCCAGACCCACTTCGCGCTGATTGACGATCGAGCGCTTGTAGCGGTGCACATACTCGATCGGATCTTCGATGGTCAGAATATGGCTGGCGCTATTGGTGTTGCGGTAATCGGTCATCGCCGCCAGCGTGGTGGTCTTGCCCGAACCGGTCGCCCCCACCAGCAGGATCAGGCCACGCTTTTTCAGTGACAGATCCGCCATCACCGGCGGCAGATTGAGCTCCTCGAAGGAGGGAATCTTGTCCTTCAGATAGCGGATCACCATCGCCAGCTGGCCACGCTGGCGGAAGATATTGATGCGGAAGCGGCCCAGCCCCTCCAGCTCACGCCCCAGGTTCAGTTCCGGGCGCTCCTCGAAGGCGCGGCGCTGCTCCTCATCCATCAGTGAATAGGCGAGCTTCGCCACTGTCGAGGCGGTCAGCAGATCGCCCCCCACCGGGAGGATTCTGCCGTCGATTTTTATATGCAGCGGTGTATCCGCGCTGAAAAACATATCAGAGGCATTGCGCTCCACCATCAGAGTGAAGAAATTATTCATCTTGGACATACAAAACCCGCTCCCTTGTCACAATTGAGATGCTCCCACGCAAAACGATTACACTATAGTCCCATGCTTCTTGCCGCTATCCAATGAAAAGATGGACCAACCCCGACTGCTCAGACAGAAACTCCGCAATCTCGCCCAGTCGCTGATCCTGGTTTGCGCGATGGCGCTGCTGTGCGGCTATCTGGCCTGGCTGATCGGCGGAGTGACCTTCGCCATCACCGCCCTGGTGCTGGTGATGAGCGGCTATCTGTTCGTGCCGATGGTATCCCAACGTCTGGTTGAGCACCTCTACCGTGGCCAGCAGATCCCGGCAATCGCCGCCCCGCGCCTGCACAGCATCAACCAGGCGCTGGCCGAGCGCGCCGGGCTGCCGCGCCCGCCAACCCTGCTCTACATCCCCAGCGATGTGATGAACGCCTTCGCCACCGGCAGCCGTGACAACGCCCTGATCGCCCTCTCCGATGGCCTGCTGCGGGGCCTTGATCTGCGCGAGCTGACCGCGGTCATGGCCCACGAGATGAGCCATATCGAGCACCAGGATCTGCGCGTGATGGGGTTTGCCGATCTGGTCAGCCGCATCACCGGCCTGCTGTCCATTATCGGCCAGTTGCTGTTGCTGGTTAACCTGCCTTTGTTGATGTTCAGCGACTATCACATCGACTGGCTGCCGATCATCATCCTGCTGCTGGCCCCTACCCTTACCACCCTGATTCAGTTGGCGCTGTCGCGCAACCGCGAGTATGAGGCCGATCTGAACGCAACGATTCTCACCGGCGACCCGGAGGGCCTGGCCCTGGCACTGAGCCGCATGGAGCGCTACCAGGGAAGGATTGTCGAGCAGTTGCTGTTTCCGGGACAGCATATCCCGGAACCCTCGATCCTGCGCAGCCATCCGCCCACCGAGGAGCGCATCGCGCGGCTGCTGGAACTGCGCGGCAGTCAGGAACACACGCCAGGCCGCAGGCTGGATGTGCCGGACCATGATCACCGCATCGACGGCCTGTCGCCCACCCGGATAAAACCCCGCTGGCACCGCAACGGCCTCTGGTACTGAGCCGGGCGGGATGGCAGCATGCACCCTCGATCTGAATTCATCACGCCGGGCAAGCGCCTGGAAGGAGCCCACTATGAACCAGGATTCCCTTGCGCAACTGAACCAGCGCCTGAAGCAGTTTGCGGTGAGCCGCAACTGGGAGCAGTTCCACTCGCCGAAAAACCTCTCCATGGCGATGATCGCCGAGTGCGCCGAACTGGTTGAGCATTTTCAGTGGTTGACCCAGGAGCAGAGCCTGAACCTGCCGCCCGAAAAGAAACAGGAGGTGGCCTTCGAGCTGGCCGATATTCTGCTCTACCTGATCCGCTGTTCCGAGCGGCTGGAGATCGACCTGATCGATGTCGCCAACCGAAAGATCGATATCAATGAGCAGCGTTATCCCGCCGACAAGGTGTACGGCGATGCACGCCGGGCATCCGAGTATGAAGAGTAGCTGAGAATCAGCGCAGCAGTTTCAGGCCCCAGCGCCGCCAGCGGTTTTGCCGTTCAGCGCGCAGTGCCTCGCCGAGCAGGATATCCGCCTGATTGGCGATCAGCAGCGCCTCGGGAATGCGCGCCCGCAACGCCGAGGAAAACTCCAGCATTGCCCCCTGCCGGGGTTTGATGCTGACCCACAACAGGCTGGTCTTCAGGTTCAGATCGGCGAACACCACCTCGTCACCGAATCGCTCAAGCACCGACTGCAGCTCCAGCATCACCTGCTGACGTCTGATCTCGCTGGCCTTGCCGAGTTTGGGGATCAGCATCATGAAGTCGAACAGCGCCCGCCCCTGGTTGTCACGGCTGGGAACCCGCCGCCAGAGCGGCTCTCCCGGGCTCAGACCCGGTCCATTGCTCAGCTGGTTAGACATGCACTCTCCCCCGCGTTGGCCATTCAGGAAACCTTAGCTGCAGTTCGGCCAATTGTCACCCCTGGGACAAACTGATCCACACCCGGAAAAAACGAACTAAAGTTTTTTTTGTCTCGGCCGATAGGTCCCTCACACCAACCTGTAACCGCACAAAAGCCAAAAAATGCAGCTGAAAAGGAGTAAGACATTGAGCCAGATAAGTGAATTTGCCAGTGAGTCTCTGCAACATAGCCCCTGTGGCATTCTGGCGCTCGATGACAACCGGCAGATCAGCTGGGTAAACCCCGCGCTGGAGCAGCTGCTCGGACTGCCGGGGACGGAGCTGATCGGCAAGTCCCAGGAAACCCTCGCCCACCCGGCATATACCGGGTTGTTCGGCGACCCTGGCGTGATGCAACTGATTGGCGACTCCCAACGGGATGAACGCTGGTTGCAGTGCTCGCAGGTCCAGACCAATGATACCCAGGCGCCAGGTAAGACCCTGAAATTTTTCCAGGATGTAACCGAGTTGATGCAACTGCGCCAGGAGAACGAACGCCTGCGCCAGCAGGTGGAGGAGCTGACCATCACCGATTCCCTGACCGGGCTGGCCAATCGCCGCGCACTGACCAACAGCCTGAATGCCCAGGTCACCCGCAGCCGCCGCTATCAGAACCCCCTCAGCCTGGTGGCGCTGGAGCTGGTGGACGATAGCCGACCCGCTGCAGAGATCGAACCGGAGACGATTCTCACCGCCAGCCGCTTTCTGCGCGACCGCCTGCGCTGGGTGGATGTGATCGGGCGCTGGGACCACAACCAGTTCTTCATCATCCTGCCGGAAACCGAGGAGGCGCATGGCCTGGAACTGCTGAACAACATTGTCAGCGAGTTTCCCGCATCCAATCCCGACATGGCCACGAGCCTGCATCTGCAGTTTGGGCTGGCGGAATGGCAAAAGGGGTGCGACTCGCGCAAACTGATGCAGTTGGCAGCGGACGCCATGCAGCAGATCGAACTGACTGAATAGAGAGGTTTTCGGTGGCCGAGGCGATTCATTTCCGGGATGGCATCGGCCGTAAAGAACTGCAGACCATCCGCAGGCGCTTCCAGAACATTCACCGCGAGCGCCTGCGCCGCATCGAGGAGGAGCTGCGGCCCTCGCAGCGGATCTTTATCGATCTGCTGCCGTTGCTGTTCCACATCAACCATCCGATGCTGCCCGGCTTTGTCACCACCGACACCCCGGCCGGCATCCCTGACTACAACCCCAGCCAGGCGCTGATCCGCAGCGCCAAAAAGCTGGGCCGCAGCTTCGCCTATGAGAAGCGCGCCAGGCGCCGCTACAACATCCTCGGCCTCTACCTGATGGGCAGCATCGGCAGCATCGCCCACACCGAGGGCAGTGATCTCGACATCTGGCTCTGTCACGATCCCAAGCTGGGCAGCCGCGAGCGCGCCATGCTCCAGGAGAAGGCCGGGAAGATCGAGCACTGGGCCACGGAACTCGGCCTCGAGGCGCACATCTTCCTGATCGACGTGGATGCCTTCATGCAGGGCCAGCGCGACACCCTCTCCCACGAGAGCAGCGGATCGACCCAGCCGCGCATGCTGCTGGAGGAGTTCTACCGTACCGGGGTGATCCTCGCCGGCCGCTATCCGCTCTGGTGGCTGATCCCCCCAGACCAGGAGGAAAACTATCGCCAGTATGCCGATATGCTGATCGAGAAGCGTTTTGTCGATCCCCTGGATATCCTCGATTTCGGTGGCCTGGAGACACTTCCGGCGGAGGAGTTTTTCGGCTCCGCCCACTGGCAGCTCTACAAGGGCATCGAATCTCCCTACAAATCCATCCTGAAACTGCTGCTGATCGAGGCCTACGCCCAGGATTACCCGAACATCGACTGGCTCTGCCAGGAGGCCAAGACGGTGATCTACCAGGGCGATGCCGATGTCGACAGCCTCGATCCCTACATTCTCATGTACCGCCGGGTCGAGCGCTATCTGACCAGCGTCAACGCCGACACCCGCCTGGACCTGGCGCGGCGCTGCTTCTATTTCAAGACCGAACAGCAACTGAGCGCCAAACCCGCCGGCAGAAGGGCCAACTGGAAACGTGACCTGCTGCGCCAGCTGGTGGATGAATGGGGTTGGCCGGAGGGCAAGCTGAACATTCTCGACGAGCGCGAACAGTGGAAGATCGACCGGGTGCTGGAGGAGCGCAACCGTCTGGTCAGGGAGCTGACCCACAGTTACCGCCTGCTCACCGATTTCGCCAGAACCTTCGGCGACAGCGGCAAGATCGACCCGAAGGAGCTCGGCCTGCTCGGGCGCAAGCTCTACACGGCCCTGGAAAAGCGCCCCGGCAAGGTGGACAGCATCAATCCGGGGATCTCGAAGAACCTGCTGGAAGAGTCGGTCTCCCTGCATCACACGGCCACCCCGGATGGCGGCGGGGGCTGGTTTCTCTATCTCGGCGAGGTCAACGAGGAGCAGGCGCTGGTCACCAGCCCGATAAAAAGCACCTCAAGCCTGATCGAGATGCTCACCTGGTGCCATCTCAACCAGATCGTCAACCATCGCACCGTGCTCTATCTCTACCCGAAGCAGGGCCCGGTCACCCGCGACGAGGTACAGGAGATACTGAAAACCCTGGGCCAGGCCGGGCTGGGCGGCAGTCTGTCGGAGATCCCGATCGGCCAGCTAAACGCCCCGCCCTATGCACTGAGCTTCAGCCTGTTCATCAACATCGGACACGACCCGATGGAGCACCTGTCAAAACAGGGAAAACAGCTCACCACCCAACGCAACGACGCGCTCAGTTTCGGCGGCGCCCACACCTCGCTGATCGAACAGATTGACCAGCTTACCCACACCAGCTGGGGCGAGACACTGATTCTGCACTACGAGGGCAGCAAGGGCCTGCTTGAGAGTCTGTGCCACTATCTGCGCCTGACCCTGCTGGCAAACCCCTCGCACCAGCCACCCGCGGTCAGGGCGCATAGTTTCTCATCGATCCGTTCACGCGGCATCATCCAGCGCACCGAAGCGCTGTTCGCCGACGTCACAGCCACATTCATCGAGCAGGGCCTGGAGTGCCGTTACCTGCTCCAGGCCGATGATCTCTTCTACATGCTGCAACGCAAGGCCGAGAGCTTCTCCTTCTTTCCCGTCGAAA
Source organism: Sedimenticola sp. (assembly GCA_002869585.1). Taxonomy (GTDB): domain Bacteria; phylum Pseudomonadota; class Gammaproteobacteria; order Chromatiales; family Chromatiaceae; genus BM503. Next base: position 34,595 of record PKUO01000099.1, on the reverse strand, counting down.
GTCAGGAGGAGCTGATGGAGATCCTGGCCGAGGATCACCAGATCTACCGGCCACTGGTGATCGACAAGCTGACCCTGACCGGGACGCCGTTGCCGGTGATCTACCAGCACAACCGGGCGGAACAGATCCAGGTGTTCTATCACCCGCGCAAAAACGGCATCGATCTGTACATTCTGGATGAGACCGGCGCACTGTTTCAGCAGCAGATGTCCGGGGTTGATGAGCACTACCTGCTGGTCCAGCAGAAACGTTTTCTCAACGGACTGCTGCTGTTGCGCAACCTGATTGCTGGGGAAGCGCCCCATCAACTGCTGCTGCACGCCCCGGAGTTCTACAAGCTCGAACAGGACCGGGAGGGGCGGTTTTTCGTGGAGCCCAAGACGCCGCCGCGCCACAACTTCCCCGACAACTACATGGAGCTGCGCCTGATCAGCGAGAGTCTGGACCTGCACCACTCACGCCACTACCTGGTGTGCGGCGACGAGGAGTTCAGCTCCCTCAACTACGGGGAGCAGATCTATAGCGCGGTGGCCGACTATGTGCTTTCCCGACGCACCAGCCAGCAGCCCTACCCGATCTATCTCACCGGCTTGGAACTCTCCGGCGCGGCCATTGAGGGCAACTGGAGCACCATCCAGTTGCTGAAATTCAAAAAACGCCTGGAAGCGCGGCTGAACCATGCCCTGCAAAGGATTGCGCGGTGACAGAAAAATGGGAAATAAATCATTTAATTCATATGGTTATGATGTTTAATTGGCTGGCGTTGACCTCCATCAACCAAGCAACGCCACTTTAAACCTACAATGCGCTGCAACATGAGGGTCGCTGGCCTGAATGAAAAAGCGCTACGCCGTATAAATCCACCTGCGTGGTGAGCGGCATTTTTGACTGAACCGACATTGGAACGTTGAACCATGACCAGAGTACTCAAGGCTACTGCTAGGCTGGAACAACATGATTTTGCTACGACAATTTGTCCTGCTGCTCCTGATGCTCATCGCCTCAGGGTTCGGCTATGCCTACCCGGAAAATAAATCTACCGCTGGCATCAATCTCCCCAATTCCACGCTAGAGACAGGTAATCCGCGACCGGCGATTTATCAACAGGTGGCAAACCAGGCCACGAGCACAACCAGCGAGAACCGGCCATCGGTATCCGACGGGTTGGATCTGTGGCGCACCCCCTGGACCCCGGTAATCGGGATAATGCTCACCCTGCTCCTGCTGGCAACCGCGCGCCTGAGCCAGTTGCACCGGCACAGCCGCCGGCATGTCGCCCGACTCATCACCCTGATCGAACAGTGGCCACAACCGATGCTGCTGATCGAGGGCGGGTTGATTGTCGAAACCAATCCCGCCGCCCTGCGCCTGCTCGGCTACCGGGACAACCAGGAGCTGCTGCAACGCCGCCCCGAGCAGATCTCCCCGGAAAGGCAGCCGGACGGCGAGAATTCCATCGCCAAGGCCAAACGCCTGCTCGACACCGCGGGTCAGGGCCAACTGCAAACTTTCCATTGGGTACACCGGCATAAAAATGGCCACGATCTGCATGTAGATGTCACCCTTGCGCCCATCGATCTCAGCGGCCGGACGGTGGTGCTCTGCTCCTGGTTCGACATCAGTGACACCTACAAGACCCAACAAGCCCTGGTCGAGAGTGAATCACGCTTCCGTCGCATCTTTGAGAAAAGCACCTCGGTCATGCTGCTCGTCGAACCCGCCTCCGGACGGATCATCTCGGCGAACGAGGCGGCAACGCGCTACTACGGCCACCCCCCGGGGCATTTGCTCACCATGACGGTGGCCGATATCAATACCCTGCCCGCTGAACAGGTCACCGAAGAGCGCCAGCGCGCCCTCAAGGAGGAGCGCAACTACTTCATCTTCAAGCACTGCCTCGCCGGTGGTGAAATTCGCGATGTTGAGGTTTATGCCACACCCATCGAGATTGGCGGACGAACCCTGCTGTTTTCCATTGTGCATGACATCACCGAACGTATGCGCACCAGCGAGGCCCTGCAAAAGCAGGAAAGCTATCAACGGGCGCTGATCGACAACTTCCCTTTTCTCATCTGGCTCAAAGACACGGAGAGCCGGTTTCTCGCCGTCAACCGGCCATTTGCAGCCGCCGCAGGCCTTGCCGACCCCTATCAGCTGAGTGGAAAAACCGACCTGAACATCTGGCCCGAAGAGTTGGCCGAAGCCTATCGCGCCGACGACGCCCTGGTGATGCACAGCGGCCAGAAAAAGGATGTGATCGAGGAGATCCGCCACCCGGATGGGAATCGTTGGTTCGAGACCTATAAATCACCGGTCTATGACCACGCCGGCCAACTGCTCGGCACGGTGGGCTTTGCCCGTGACATCAGTGATCGCATGCAGACCGAAGAGGCGCTCAGGCTCGAGCAAGGGCGCGCCCAACGCTATCTCGACACCGTGCAATCAATGATGGTCGCCCTCGATCAGGAGGGCAGGATCAGCATGATAAACCGCGCCGGCTGCGAACTGCTCGGCTACGCCCAGGAGGAGCTGATCGGCAGCAACTGGTTTGCCACTTGCCTGCCACAACCCGATGGTCTGGAAACCATCCTGCCCGAATTTCACCGGCTTGTGGCCCGCCGGCCCGGACCCATCGATGCCTTCGAAAATCAGGTGCTCTGCCGTGATGGCAGCCAGCGGTTGATGAGCTGGCGCAATGCCCAATTGCTGGACGACAAGGGGAACATCACCGGCATACTCAGTTCGGGCCAGGATATCACCGAGATCCAACAGGTCATGGAAGAGCTGGAGCGCGAACGCGGTTTCCTCAACACCCTGGTGCAGACCATCCCCGACCTGGTCTGGCTGAAGGATCTGGAAGGTGTCTATCTCGCCTGCAACCCGAGATTCGAACGCTTTTTCGGCGCCAGCTGTGCACAGATCCTCGGCAAGACGGATTATGATTTCGTCAGCAAAGAGATGGCGGATTTTTTCCGTGAACACGACCGCAAGGCGATCAGCAAGGGCAGACCCAGCACCAACGAGGAGGTGCTGACCTTCGCCGACGATGGGCATGTCGAACGGGTGGAGACCACCAAGACACCCATGTACGATGCCCAAGGCCTGCTGATTGGTGTTCTCGGGGTGGCGCGCGACATCACCGAGCGCAAACGGGGTGAAGATGAGCTGCGTCTGGCCGCCAACGTGTTCACCCACGCCCGCGAGGGGATTACCATCACCGATGCCCGGGGCAATATCCTCGAGGTCAATGACGCCTTCACCCAGATCACCGGCTATTCCCGCGCCGAGGTGCTAGGTCAGAACCCGAGGATGCTCCAGTCCGGCCGACATGGTCCGGAGTTCTATGCCGATATGTGGCGCAGCCTGGTGGAAAATGGCCAATGGAGCGGCGAGATCTGGAACCGCGACAAGAGCGGCGGGGTCTATGCGGAGCTGCTCACCATCAGCTCGGTGCGCAACACCGCAGGCAAGGTCCAGAACTATGTCGCCCTGTTCTCCGATATCACCAAGCTCAAGGAGCACCAGAAACAGCTGGAGCACATCGCCCATCACGACGCCCTCACCGGCCTGCCCAACCGGGTGTTGCTGGCGGACCGGCTCAACCAGGCAATGTCCCAGGCCCAGCGCCGCGGACTCAAGCTGGCGGTGGCCTATCTCGACCTGGATGGCTTCAAGTCGGTCAACGATAACCACGGACACAGTATCGGCGATCAGTTGTTGCTGAACCTGACCGCCCGCCTGAAACAGGCACTGCGCGAAGGGGACACCATCGCCCGGCTTGGCGGTGACGAGTTTGTCGCGGTATTGATCGATCTGACCAGTGCCGAGGCGAGCGTGCCCCTGCTCAGCAGGCTGCTCAAGGATACGGCCCAACCGATGCAGGTTGGCAGCCTGGAACTGCAGGTCTCAGGCAGCCTCGGGGTTACCTTCTTTCCCCAGGAGGAGGATATAGGTCCCGATCAGTTGATCCGCCAGGCCGATCAGGCAATGTACCAGGCCAAGCTGGCAGGCAAGAACCGATACCACATCTTCGACCCCGAACATGACCGCAGCATCCGGGGTCACCATGAGAGCCTGGATGGCATACGCGCCGCCCTGGAGGAGCGCCAGTTCGTACTGCACTACCAGCCCAAGGTGAACATGCGCAGTGGCGAAGTGATAGGCGTCGAGGCGCTGATCCGCTGGCAGCATCCACACCAGGGCCTACTGCCCCCCTCCTATTTTCTGCCGGTCATCGAGGATCACCCGCTAGCCATCGAACTCGGGGAATGGGTGATAGAGACTGCTCTGTCCCAGCACGAGGCCTGGAAGGCGGCGGGCCTGGTGATGCCGGTAAGCGTCAATGTCGGCGCCAATCAACTGCAGCAGAACGACTTCATGGAGCGCCTGCGCGGCATCCTCGCGCACCATCCCGAACTGCAACCCCAGAGTCTGGAGCTGGAGGTGCTGGAGACCAGCGCCCTGGAGGACCTGGACCATGTCTCTCAGGTTGTGCAGGCCTGCCAGGAGATAGGCGTTAACTTTGCCCTGGATGATTTTGGCACCGGCTACTCCTCCCTGACCTATCTGAAACGGCTGCGTGCCACCCAGCTGAAGATCGATCGCAGCTTTGTCAGCGGCATTCTGGATGACCCCGAAGACCTGGCCATCCTGGAGGGCGTGCTCGGTCTGGCCCGGGCCTTTCGCCGCCAGGCTATCGCCGAAGGGGTTGAAACACTCACCCATGGGGTGATGCTGCTGCAACTTGGCTGCGAACTGGCCCAGGGCTATGCCATTGCACGGGCAATGCCGGCAGAGGAACTCCCACACTGGATCGAGACCTGGCGGCCCGATCCCAGCTGGCGCGATCAGCAGGCATTCAACCACGATGACCTCGGCCTGCTGTTTGCCTGTGTCGAACACCGCGCCTGGGTTAGCGCCATCGAACACGCCCTGGAACTGCAGAACCCCCCGCCTCCCCTGGATCACAACAAGTGCCGTTTTTCCCTCTGGCTGGCCAGTGAGGGTAGGCTCCGGCATGGCGGCCAACCCGCCCTGAACCAGGTGGAAACGCTACATCGCCAGGTGCATGAGCTGGCCGCTGAACTGCTTGCCATGCAGGCCGACGGGCAAGGGGTCGAGGCCAAGGCGCGACTGCACGAGCTCTACCAGCTCAGGGACAGCATGCTCGAACTGCTGACCGATCTGGCGGAGACCATCCATCATTAGGACCTGATAACACTGTGAATATTTGCATAGCGTTAACAGGTCCTAGCGCATAGCACGGCTCATGGGTGTGACGACAGGGGTGTGGCGGCAGGGTGTCAAAAGCCCCACCAGGGTTTATACTCAGCGCCTTTGCGATCTATCTGGAAACCGGGAGTCTCAAGCCATGTATTGCTGGGCGCGCTATCTTCTCTGGCTGACCATTGCCGTTCTCGGCAGCGGCAGCATGCTCTCCGCCTGCGGGCAGAAGGGTGATCTCTATCTCCCGGACAAGGGCGAAACCGAACAACAAGAAAAGAAAAACTGAGGGCGCAGGCATGGATCATTTCAACTACCGGGGCGATCAGCTGTACGCCGAGGATGTGCCACTGCAGCAGATTGCCGACACCTACGGCACCCCCTGTTTTGTCTACTCCCGCGCCACCCTCGAACGGCACTGGCACGCCTTCGACAACGCCTTTGCCGGGCGGCCCCATCTGGTTTGCTACGCGGTCAAGGCAAACTCCAATCTGGCGGTGCTGAACCTGCTGGCACGCCTCGGTTCGGGGTTTGACATCGTCTCCCAGGGCGAGCTGGAACGGGTGCTGGCAGCTGGCGGCGATCCCGGCAAGGTGGTCTTTTCCGGCGTCGGAAAAAAGGCCGAGGAGATGCGCCGCGCCCTCGAGGTCGGGATTCGCTGCTTCAACATCGAATCAGCCCCGGAGCTGGAACGCCTGAACCGGATAGCCGGCGAGATGGGCGTCATCGCACCGGTTGCGCTGCGCGTCAATCCCGATGTCGACGCCAAAACCCACCCCTACATCTCCACCGGTCTGAAAGAGAACAAATTCGGCATCAGCGTCGACCAGGCCGAAGAGATCTACCAGATGGCGGCGGATCTGCCTCACCTGCATGTCTCCGGGGTGGATTGCCATATTGGTTCACAGCTGACCCGCATCGAACCCTTTCTCGATGCCCTGGACCGCCTGCTGGCGCTGATCGACCGCCTCAAACAGCGCGGCATCGGGATCGATCATCTGGATCTTGGTGGCGGGCTGGGTATCCGCTATAGCGACGAACAACCGCCCGAACCGGCCCAGTACGCCAACGCCATCGCCGAGCGCCTGGGTGATTTTCCCCACGAGATCTTCGTCGAACCGGGCCGCGCCATCGCCGGCAATGCCGGGGTGCTGCTGACCCGGGTCGAGTACCTGAAACTGACCGGACACAAGAATTTCGCCCTGATCGATGCGGCGATGAACGACCTGATTCGCCCGATCCTCTACCAGGCCTACCAGGATATCGTGCCGGTGGTCATCAAGCAGAGTGGCCACAAGGCGCACTACGACCTGGTGGGCCCGATCTGCGAAACCGGGGATTTTCTCGGCAAGGATCGCGAGCTGACCCTGGAGGCCGGCGATCTGCTGGCCGTGCGCTCGAGCGGCGCCTACGGCTTTGTCATGAGCTCCAACTACAACACCCGTCCGCGCGCCCCGGAGGTGATGGTGGATGGCGACCGCAGCTACCTAGTGCGCCAGCGGGAGCGTATCGAAGAGCTGTTCAGCGGAGAGACGACGCTCCCCTGACTGTCACCTGATCCGATAGTGGGCATGGCAGGCGACGCAGGCGGCGGTGATCTCTTTCAGCATGGCGTAGGCGGGCAAAAGCTCGCCCTCCTCGGCCTTGAGGGCGAACCGGCTGGCTGCCTTGTGCATCTCGGTTCCGGCGTTGCGCATCCCCTCGGGCATGAAGCCCGCCATGTGACTGGCGCCGTGTTCATCCAGTGAACTCATGCCGAGCCGTTGTTCGGCGATCACCGCGGCCTTATCCAGATTGCCATCCGCCAGGTAGGTAATAATCTCGTTGATCGCCTGCAGGTGGTCTCGCATATTGGACATCATGTGGGTCTGCATCATCTCCGGCAGCTCCACCAACTGCCGGGCATCCGTCTCCGCCCTGGCAAAAGTGCAACTGCACAGCAACGCCGTAATCAGTAGAGTTTTGTTCGCCATTTTACGCCCCTCCCGGGATTGACTGCTGATTGTTGCCAATTATCCGAACAACGCGATGATTGATGATTTTCAATGTCTGTCAGGGACAAGTTCCTTACTATTTTAGTCGATATTTAAACAACGTCTGACCACGGCTTGACCTGTTGTTCACCTCCGGAGCCCGTAATGGATCGTTTCACCCGTAATTATTCGATTATTCTGGGGATCATCGTGATCGGGATTCTGGCTGTCGCCCTGTATGAAGATCCCCTGGTGTCTGACTTGAACGATCTGTTGGAGCAGGACGCGGAGATCTCCGCCTATCCCTACACCTTCCGGGTGCTGCGTGCGAAAAACGGTATCGCTACTATGAGTACGCCGCGCTCGGTGGAGTTCCCCGTGCAGCGCGCTCTGGGCATACTCTTCCCCCATCTGGCTAACCGCGCCCAGGATGACCCTGACCTGATGCGGGCCCAGGATGAGCTGGCGCGGGTGCAGAAACACGCCCAGGCGTTAATCACCCAGTCCCCCGAGATAACGCGCGTCAACTGGGCGCTGGACAAGGATTGGCTGCGCCAACACGGCGTGCCCGTGGGGCTTGAGAACTGAACCCGTCTCTCTCCGGGCAGGGCTGATCCCCAAAAATCGTCATCGCTGGCGGAAATAGTGTAGCCGGTAATATTCCTGGATGTGTGTTTATCCGGTAATCTACACCCATGACACTGAAATTCACCAAAATGCAGGGCCTGGGCAACGATTTCGTGGTGTTCAACGCCATCGATCAGCAGGTGGAGCTGAGCCTCGAACAGTGCCGCCTGATTGCAGATCGCCGCTTCGGCATCGGCTGTGACCAGATCCTGCTGGTGGAAAAGGCGCGTGATCCTGCCAGCGATTTCCACTACCGCATCATCAATGCCGACGGCTCCGAGGTGGGACAGTGCGGCAACGGCGCCCGCTGCTTCGCCCGGTTCGTCCGTGACCAGGGATTGTGTGACAAGGATGAGATCGCGGTGGGCACAGCGTCCGGCAATATCCGTCTCTATCACGAAGCCGATGGACAGGTACGCGTCAACATGGGCGTGCCGGTTCTGGACCCGGCCAAAATACCCTTTCAGGCCCAGGCCCAGGCGGGCAGCTACAGCATCGAGGCCGATGGTCAGACCCTGAGCATCGGCGCTGTCTCCATGGGCAATCCCCATGCAGTATTGCAGGTAGCCAGCGTGGAGCAGGCCCCGGTAGAAAGCCTCGGCCCGCTGCTGGAACGCCATCCCCGCTTCCCCGAGCGGGTCAACGTCGGCTTCATGGAGGTGCGGTCACGGGGACAAATCGCGCTGCGCGTCTTTGAACGTGGTGCCGGGGAGACCCTGGCCTGCGGGACCGGGGCCTGCGCGGCCGTGGTTGCCGGGCGGATACAGGGACTGCTCGATGAACGGGTGCGGGTGAGCCTCCCCGGAGGCGATCTTATGATAGAGTGGCAGGGTGATAATCAACCGGTTTGGATGAGTGGCCCCGCGGTCACAGTCTTCGAAGGAACAATACAACTATGAACTCCCAGGCAGACCAGGCCAAGGTAGCAGGCAAACAGAGCGGCGATGATATCGAACAGACCGTTGTCGATTACCTGAAGGGCAACCCCGATTTTTTCGACCGCCATCGCGAACTGCTGCAACAGATCGAGGTTTCCCACGCCAGCGGAGAGGCCGTCTCGCTGATCGAACGTCAGGTGAAAACCCTGCGTGAACAGTCCGAACACTACAAGAAAAAGCTGGACGAACTGGTGGTCATCGCCAGAGAGAACGAGCAGCTCAACAACCGGCTGCACAATCTCACCCTGACCCTGCTCGACGCCGTCGAATTCGACGAGGTGGTCAACGCCCTGGAAGACAAGCTGCACGACGACTTTCAGGCCGAGGCAGTTGAACTGCACCTCTTCTCCCAGTCAGAGGCAGAGGGCAGTAACCCGGATCTGGACGGTTTTCGCGACTTCATAGACGCCTGCAAGCCGGTCTGCGGCCGCATCACCGAGGCGCAACTGAGCTACCTGTTCGGCGCCCAGTCGGACGACGTGCGCTCCACCGCGATGATCCCGATCCAGGCCGACGGCATCCTCGGCATACTCGCCATCGGCAGCAAGGACCCGCACCGCTTCCATCCCGGCATGGGCACCGACTATCTGGCCCGCCTCGGGGAGATTGTCAGCAAAACCCTCGAGGTGGTATCCGAACCCGGATTCTAGCCTGATGGTTTGCGCCTGATGTCTGAAACCGATTCACTGGAGCGCTGGCTGCAGCGCTTTCTCGAGCATCTCCGCCACGAACGGCGGCTCTCGCCGCGCACCTGCGAACACTACCAGCGGGATATCCAGCGGCTGCTCGCCTGGTGCCGGGAACAGGGTGTCGCACAGTGGCGGCTGCTCTCCCAGCCCCAGGTCCGGGGCTATATCGCCAACCGCCACCGCAAAGGCATCTCCGGCAAGAGCCTGCAGCGCGAACTCTCCTCGATGCGCGCCCTGTATCGCTACCTGCTGCGGGAAGGTGAAGCCGACAACAACCCGGCGCAGGGCGTGCGGGCCCCCAAGGTGCAGCGCAGGCTCCCGGTCACCCTCGATGCCGACCAGCTGGGGCAGCTGCTGGATGTCGATGCCGATGGGCCATTGGCTGCACGCGATCTGGCGATGATGGAACTGTTCTACTCCTCCGGCCTGAGTCTCTCGGAGCTGATCTCCATCAACATCCAGGATTTCGATCCCAGGGATGCGGAACTGGAGGTGACCGGCAAGGGCGACAAGACCCGCCGTGTGCCGATCGGACGCAAGGCGATGCAGGCGCTCGAACACTGGCTCAGGATGAGGCCGGAGCTGGCCGCAAGCGATGAACCGGCGCTGTTTGTCAGCCAGCGCGGCCAGCGCATACACCCGCGCAGCGTCCAGCAACGCCTCAAGCAGTGGGCGCTCCGTCAGGGGGCAGGGCGCAATCTGCACCCCCATCTGTTGCGTCACTCCTTCGCCAGCCATATCCTGGAGTCCTCGGGAAACCTGCGCGCGGTGCAGGAACTGCTCGGACATGCCGACATCAGCACCACCCAGATCTACACCCATCTCGACTTCCAGCATCTGGCCAGCGTCTATGATGCCGCCCATCCGCGGGCCAAAAAGAAAAAACAGGATTGATCTTGGCAAAGCTCGAACAACTCAATATCCAGTATCAACCGGGTGAAGACCGGCTTGCGCTGCGCATCCGCTTTGGCGACGACAGCGAGATCAATCTCTGGCTCACCCGCCGCTACAGCAAACTGCTGCTCTCGGTGCTGGACAGCATCACCCACGGCGGTCAGCCGGCTGAGGGGGCAGTCAGCCGTCAGGCCCAGAAGGCGATCAACGAATTCCAGCGCGAGGCGGCCACCAGCAACGCCGACTTCAGCACCGAGTACAAGGAAAACGCCAGCAGCCACCCCCTGGGCAAGGAGCTGGTGCTGGTCACACGCATCCAGTACACCCGGCTGAAAGAGGAGATGATCAAACTCACCCTGGGTACGGATACAGACAAGAACATCAATCTCAACCTCAGCCAGAAGCTGTTGCATACCCTGGCCAAGCTGATACAGGTGGGTGCGGAAAAGGCCGAATGGGCCCTGGACGCGCCCGGCGAATCACCGCAGAAACCAGGCGGCAAGGCTGCGCCAAAGCCCCTGCACTGAGCCGATCGCCACCCTATCCCTGCCTGGACGGGACCAATTGCCAGCGCCCCTTGAAATCAGCCCCTCACCCCACCATATGGTCTCAGGTATAATAGGCGTTTTTCAGCAATCCAGGGGCCTGACACGTGGAGTCACTTCGAGGCACAACAATTTTATCCATCCGGCGCAACGGCAAGGTGGTGATCGGCGGCGATGGCCAGGTCTCCATGGGCAACACCGTGATGAAAGGCAATGCCCGCAAGGTGCGCCGTCTCTACAAGAACCAGGTGCTGGCCGGTTTTGCCGGCGCCACGGCCGATGCCTTCACCCTGTTCGAGCGGTTTGAAGGCAAGCTGGAAAAACACCAGGGACAACTGACCCGCGCCGCGGTGGAGCTGGCCAAGGACTGGCGCACCGACCGCATGCTGCGCCGACTCGAGGCGCTGCTGCTGGTGGCCGACAAGGAGGCCTCGCTGATCATCACCGGCAACGGCGACGTGATCGAGCCGGAATACAGCCTGATGGCGATCGGCTCCGGCGGCCCCTTCGCCCAGGCGGCGGCCCGGGCGATGCTGGACACCACCGAGATGAGCGCGAGGGAGATCGTTGAAAAGGGGCTGAACATCGCCGCCGACATCTGTGTTTATACCAATCACAACCTCGTCATTGAAGAACTCGACTGCGACTAACAGGACGCCTCAAGCATCATGGCAGAAATAACCCCCCAAGAGATTGTCCGTGAGCTGGACAAGCACATCATCGGCCAGGCAGCCGCCAAGCGCGCAGTGGCCATCGCCCTGCGCAACCGCTGGCGCCGCTCTCAGGTGAGCAACGAACTGCGCAACGAGATCACCCCGAAAAACATCCTGATGATCGGCCCGACCGGGGTTGGAAAGACCGAAATCGCCCGCCGCCTGGCAAAGCTGGCGAACGCCCCGTTCATCAAGATCGAGGCGACTAAATTCACCGAAGTAGGCTATGTTGGCCGTGATGTTGAGTCGATCATCCGCGATCTTGCCGATTCCGCCATGAAAATGGTGCGTGAGCAGGCGATGGAGAAGGTCCAGGACAAAGCTGCCGAAGCCGCCGAGGAGCGGGTGCTCGACACCCTGTTGCCGCGCCCCAGCAAACCGAGCTGGGAGAACGACAGCACCCCGGAAACCGACACCTCAACCACGCGCGAGAAGTTCCGCCAGAAGATCCGAAACGGCGAGCTGAACGACAAGGAGATCGACATCGAGGTAACCGGCGCCTCGCTCGGCGTGGAGATCATGGCCCCGCCGGGTATGGAGGAGATGACCAGCCAGTTGCAGGGGCTGTTTCAGAACATGGGCGGCACCCGCACCCGCAAGCGCAAGATGCGTATCAAGGATGCCCTGAAGATCCTGCGCGACGAAGAGGCGGCCAAGCGTGTCAACGACGAGGATCTCAAGCTGCACGCCCTGGAGATGGTGGAGCAGCACGGCATCGTCTTCCTCGATGAGCTGGACAAGGTGGCGAAGCGCTCTGAATATGGTGGTCCGGATGTCTCCCGCGAGGGCGTGCAGCGCGATCTGCTTCCCCTGGTCGAGGGCTGCACCGTCTCCACCAAGCAGGGCACGGTCAAGACCGACCACATCCTGTTCATTGCCTCCGGCGCTTTCCACCTGTCCAAGCCCTCGGATCTGATCCCCGAGCTGCAGGGCCGTCTGCCGATACGGGTCGAGCTGGACGCACTCAGCAGCGAGGACTTCGTGCGCATCCTCACTGAACCCGACGCCTCGCTCACCGACCAGTACAAGGCCCTGCTGGCCACCGAAGGGGTGACCCTGGAGTTCACCGATGACGGCCTGCAGCGCATGGCCGAGATCGCCTGGGAGGTGAACGAATCCACCGAGAATATCGGTGCGCGGCGCCTGCACACGGTGATCGAGCGCCTGCTCGAAGGCATCTCCTTCACTGCCAGCGATGTCCCGGGAACCACCATCACCGTGGATCGCGAATACGTCGATAACAATCTGTCCGAACTCGCCTCAAACGAGGATCTGAGCCGGTTCATCCTCTAGACCCATTTGATAATGACCAGGATCAGCCGGGACTCAACAACCCTCACCTGATCCGCTTAGGAGAAGTAACCATGTCCAAACACGCACCCACCGAGCTGAATCTGCACCGCACATCCAAGGTGCTGGAGATCAGCTTTGATGACGGCTCCAAATTCAATCTGCCCTGCGAATACCTGCGCGTATTCTCCCCCTCTGCCGAGGTTCAGGGGCATGGCCCAGGTCAGGAAGTGCTTCAGGTCGGCAAGGAGGATGTGGGTATAGATCAGGTGACCCCGGTCGGCAACTATGCGGTGTGTCTGCATTTCGATGACGGCCACAACACCGGCATATACTCCTGGGACACCCTCTACCGGCTGGGCGCCGAGCACGACAAAAACTGGGCAAACTACCTCGCCCGGCTTGAGGCCGCCGGCCACAAGCGCAAAGAGACCAACTGATCCCCCTCCCTTTCAGGCGGCGGAAGCAGCACGCATCCGTCGCCTGACCATCCGCACTGACCCAGTAACAGCCGCAATTTCGGCCCACTGTCGGGCGAATCGCATCCCCTGATCTAAACTTACCCCTTCAGGTTGAAGATAATCTGCCGCTAACCTGAGACCAGGCAAACAGGGCTCGACCCTGTCATATCTTTTTTTGAGCCAATTTTCCAACAACCGCCGCATGAAACTAAAGACAAAAATCTGGCTGATGATGAGTGCGCTGTTGCTGGTGATGCTGGCCATCGACATCACCATCAGTTACAGGAAGATGAAAGCCGAGCTCTGGAGCGAGATCAGCACCGACGCGCGCGACATCTACGGAATGATGATGGCGACGCGCCGGGTGTATCAGAAGGCCTTCATCAAGAGCAAGCTGGAGGTCACCGACGACACCCTTGCCCTGCTGCCCGCCCACTCAGTGCCACGGGTTTCCCAGGAGTTCTCCAACTGGAGCACAAGCGGGATTATTTTCAACAACGTCTCCGATCAGCCGAGAAACCCCAACAACCTGGCGGACGAGTTCGAGATGGCGTCGATCGACTGGTTTCGCACCAATCCGGCCGAGAAGGAGCAACTGCGGCGCATCACCGGGAAGGACGACACCAAATACCTACTCTATACCGCGCCCATCTGGACCGAGGCCTATTGCCTGAAATGTCACGGCGATCCGGAAGACGCCCCGCAAAGCATACGCGACAACTACGACCAGGCCTTCGGCTACAAGACCGGTGAACTGCGCGGCATTGCCAGTATCAGGATACCCACTGGAAAATTCGATAACCGCCTGGCAAGGGTATGGGGCAGCGAGGTGATCAAGTCCCTGATCGTCTACGCGATACTGTTTATCGCCCTTGGGGTGACGCTCGAACGTCTTGTTCTGCGACGCCTGGCACAGCTACGCGCCGGCGCGGAGAACATTGCCGACGGGGAGTATAGTGCGCGCATCGTCGACCAAGGCCGGGACGAGATCAGACGGGTGGCCGACAGCTTCAACCTGATGGCCGACAAGGTGCAGGTGGATATCACCAACCGCATTAGCGCCGAGAAAAAACTCCGGGAAAACCACGACCGGTTGCTGGCCTTCATGGAGGCCATCCCCGATGCGGTTTTCGTCAAGGATGGCGAGGGACGCTGGCAACTGGCCAACCAAACAGCCGTACGCATGTTCCAGCTCGATACTATTTCTTGGCAAAATCAGACCGAGCAGGAGATGTCTGAGCATATCTCCACCTTCAGGGAGTTCCTCGCTAATTGTACAGAACGCGATGAGAGCACCTGGCGGAACGGGAGCATATCGGTCAACCACCAGGCGATCAACGGACCGGACAACCTGCAACACACCCTGGAAGTGCGCCGCACGCCGGTGTTCGGCGAGCAGGGCGAGCGCTCCGCCCTGGTTACCATTGCCCGGGATATCACCCAACGCATGGTCAACGAAGAGAAGATCCGCAAGCTGTCGATGGTGGTCGAGCAGAGCCCGGAAAGTATCGTCATCACCAACCTCGACGGCTCAATCGAATACGTCAATCAGTGCTTCATCGATAACTCAGGCTATCGCCCGGAGGAGCTGCTGGGCAAAAATCCACGCATGCTGAAATCAGGTAAAACACCGCACGCAACCTACCAGACCATGTGGAGTACCCTGCTCCGGGGTGAGATCTGGTCGGGCGAGCTGATCAACCGGCGCAAGGATGGCAGTGAATTTATCGAACTGGCGACCATCGCCCCGGTGCGGGAGACCGATGGCCAGATCAGCCATTATGTCGCCATCAAGCAGGACATCACCGAGCAGAAGCAGGCCCAGGAACAGATCCACCGGCTGGCCTATATCGATGGCCTCACCGGGCTGCCAAACCGCACCCTGTTGATGGACCGCCTTGCCCAGCTGGTCGCCGCCAGCCGACGCTCACGCCAGACGACCGCGCTGTTGCTATTGAATATCGACCGCTTCAAAACCATCAACAATGCCCAGGGCATGGATGCCGGCGACGAACTTTTAACCAGTCTGGCGAGACGCATTCAGGATCTGCTCAGGGATGGCGATACCTTCGCGCGCCTCTCCGCCGATGAGTTCGCCATCCTGCTGCCCAACCTGGAAAACGAGCTGGCGGCGGCTAGCCGCCATTCACTCTCGGTGGCGGAAAAAATCCGCACTGCGGTCTCGAAACCCTTCATCCTGGACAACCAACCGATCAGTGTCACCCTCAGCCTCGGAATCGCGCTCTTTCCCGAATCCCCGGATGATGACGTACCCGAGGTCATCATGCGCCGCGCGAACACGGCACTGCACCGCGCCAAGGATAACGGCGGCAACCAGTCCTCCTTTTTCGAATCGGAGATGGGGGAGAAGGCGGAACAGCAATTTCGCATCGAGCGTGAACTGCGGATCGCCATCGAGACCGGGGAGTTGCGCCTCTACCTGCAATCCCAGGTCAACGGCGATGGACAGATCACTGGAGCCGAGGCGCTGGTGCGCTGGGAACACCCCGAGCGCGGCCTGCTCCCGCCCGGCGTGTTTATTCCGGTTGCAGAAAAATCGGACCTGATCATCGATCTCGACAGCTGGGTGCTGATCGAGACCTGCGAACTGATGGCGCGCGAGAACATGGCCGGCCATCCGCTGCGGGTCTCGGTCAATCTGAGCCCACGCCATTTCCGCCAACCAGGCTTTGTGCCCTGGATCAGGGACCTGCTCACCACCACCGGCGTCGATCCGACACGCCTGACCCTGGAGGTCACCGAGGGGCTGTTCATCACCGACATCAACGACACCATCATCAAGATGTCGGAACTCTGCGAGACCGGTATCCACTTCTCTCTGGACGATTTCGGCACCGGCTACTCATCGCTCTCCTACCTGAAGCGTCTGCCCATCCAGGAGCTGAAGATCGACCGGGTATTTGTGCAGGACGCCCCGACAGATCCGGATGACGCCGCCCTGGTTGAAACCATCCTCGCGGTCGCCGAGAACATGCATCTGCGGGTAGTTGCCGAAGGTGTCGAAACCCCGGAGCAGGCGGCGTTTTTCAACAATCGAGAAAGCATGCTCTACCAGGGTTATCTGTATGGCAAACCCACCCCTGCCGAAACCTGGGTCCAGCACTGGCTGGAGACTCTGGCCTGAGTCCACAAAATCCCGCCGATCAGACATTCTGATCAATCCCCGGCCCGCCCTGGCGTAAATAAACGTGAATTCACTGGTCAAAACACAGTAAAATCGGCCAGTCCAGAGCAGTGATCAACAGCGAGAGCATCCATGGCAGAGGAAAAAACCACGCATTTCGGTTTCGAGACGGTGAAAACCGAGGAGAAGGCACAACGGGTGCGGGAGGTTTTTGATTCCGTCGCCAGCCGTTACGACCTGATGAATGACCTGATGTCGATGGGCGTGCATCGGCTGTGGAAACGCTTCGCCATCGAGATGGCGGGCATCCGGCGCGGCCAGAGGGTGCTCGACCTGGCCTCAGGTACCGGTGATCTCGCCAGCCGCTTTGCCGGGCTGGTGGGACCGGAAGGCCTGGTGGTGATGAGCGACATCAACAACGCCATGCTCGCCCAGGGGCGCATGCGCATGGCCGATTCCGGCCTGGTCGGTAACATCGAATACACCCAGGTGAACGCCGAGGCCATCCCCTTTCAGGACAACAGTTTCGACTGCGTCACCATCGCCTTCGGCCTGCGCAATGTCACCGACAAGCAGCAGGCATTGACGGAGATGCGGCGCGTCCTCAAGCCCGGTGGACGGGTGATGGTGCTGGAGTTCTCCCATCCCAAGGGCGATCCGCTCAAGGCGATCTATGATCTCTACTCCTTCAAGCTGCTGCCGCTGATGGGACGCCTGGTGGCCAAGGACGAGGCCAGCTATCGCTATCTGGCCGAATCGATCCGCATGCACCCCGACCAGGAAACCCTGAAGGGGATGATGGAGGAGGCCGGGCTGGAGCGCTGCGACTACCACAACCTGACCGGCGGCATCGTCACGGTCCACCGCGGCTTCAAGCTCTAGGCACCGCGATGAGCATCAAAGACCTCGCCTATGCCGGCATCGAGACCGCCTTTAACCGCTATCTGGCACTCGACCCGGCGGCCAGGTCCGCCATTGCCAGAATGCACGGCAGAGTCATCGCCATCGAAGTGGTCGGCTTCGGCCAGACCCTCTACCTGATCCCCGATCCGCAACAGTTGCAGATCCTCTCCAGCTACGAGGGCGAGCCGGACTGCACCATCCGCGGCACACCGCTGGCCCTCAGCCGCCTCAGTGACCAGAAGGCCAGCTCGGATCAGTTGTTTTCCGGCGAAGTGGAAATCCGCGGCAACACCGAACTTGCGCACCAGTTCGGCAAGATTCTCGGCGCCATGGATATCGACTGGGAGGAGCAGCTGTCGCGCTACTCCGGCGATATCATCGCCCACGAGGTGGGCAATCTGCTGCGCGGCATGCAGCGCTGGGGCAGAGAGTCCCTGAATACCCTGGGCCTGGATCTGCAGGAGTATCTCCAGGAGGAGTTGCGCGTCCTGCCCGTCAAACCGGAGCTGGATGATTTTACAGACGCCGTGGACACCCTGCGCGACGACAGCGAACGCCTGCAAGCGCGCATCGAACGCCTGCGCCAGACGCTGAACGATGTGGAGGCGTCCCGGTGATTCGCCTGTCAGAAGCCCTGCGACTGGTCCATATCAACTGGGTGCTGCTGCGCAACGGCCTGGACGAGGTGATACTCGCCACCCATCTGTTTCGCCCGATACGCTTTATCCTCTACATCACCCCCTGGTACTGGTGGCGACGCAACCGCATGCCCGCCTACCCGGTCAGAATCAGGCAATCGCTGGAAGACCTGGGACCGATATTCATCAAATTCGGCCAGATCCTCTCGACCCGCCGCGACCTGATTCCTAAGGACCTGGCCGATGAACTGGCGAAACTGCAGGACGCCGTGCCGCCCTTCCCCGGCGCCCAGGCGCGGAAAATCATCGAGCAGTCCTACGGCCATCCCATTGAAGAGCTTTTCGACGATTTCGAAGAGACCCCGATGGCCTCCGCCTCGATTGCCCAGGTGCATGCCGCCACCCTGAAAAACGGCAAAAAGGTGGTGCTCAAGGTGCTGCGTCCAGGCATTGAGAGGACCATCCGCCGGGATGTCGGCCTGCTTCACATCATTGCCGGCCTGGCCTACAAATACTGGAAAGAGGGTCGGCGTCTGCGTCCCCAGGAGGTGGTGCGGGACTATGAAAAGACCATCCTCGATGAGCTCGATCTGCAACGCGAGGCGGCCAACGCCGCGCAACTGCGGCGCAACTGGGAAGGCAGCCAGATGCTGTTCGTGCCCGAGGTCTACTGGGACCTGACCCGCAAGAACGTGCTGGTGCTGGAGCGCATCTCCGGCACCCCGGTCAGCGACATCGACAAGCTCAAGGCCCAGGGCGTGAGCATGAAGAAGCTCGGGGAACAGGGGGTTGAGATCTTCTTCACCCAGGTATTCCGGGACAACTTCTTCCACGCCGACATGCACCCGGGGAATATCTTCGTCGAACCCAGTGGGCGCTACATTGCCGTCGATTTCGGTATCGTGGGCTCCCTGACCACGGAAGATCAGCGCTACCTGGCGGAAAACCTGCTCGCCTTTTTCAACCGCGACTACCACCGGGTGGCCGAGCTACACGTCGAATCGGAGTGGGTGCCCAAGAGCACCCGGGTGGATGAGTTCGAGGCCGCTATCCGCGCGGTCTGCGAACCGATCTTCAACAAACCCCTGAGCGAGATCTCCTTCGGCCACTTCCTGCTCAATCTGTTCCAGACCGCCCGCCGTTTCAACATGGAGGTGCAGCCACAGCTGGTTCTGCTGCAGAAAACCCTGCTCTATATCGAGGGTCTGGGCCGCCAGCTCTATCCCGAACTGGATCTCTGGACCACCGCAAAACCCTTCATGGAACGCTGGATGGAGGAGCAGGTCGGACCCAAGGCATTTGTCCGTAAACTGCGGCGAAATCTGCCGAAAATGACCGAACATGCGGCCGATATGCCGATTCTTGCGCACAAGGTGCTGCTTGACGCGGCAGAGGGCAAGCTGGAAATCAAGTGGAAATCCACCACCCTGGAGCAGCTCCGGGCAGACATGCAAGCCTCCCACCGCAACACCATCGGCGCGATAACCGGTGGCGCCATGTTGGTCTCAGGCTCCATGCTGCTGACCCTGGGGCCGAGCATCATGCTCTCCGCCACCGTGGTCACCACGGCCGGTATCGGTCTGGGGGTCGGGGGTGCGGCGATCCTGCTCAGTACCTGGCTCAAGACCTGACGGTCTTAGCGTACCAAGCCCGCTTCCACCTCATCGCGCTTGGCCTTGTCTGTAAGGATTTCGATCAGCTCCAGGGCAAAATCCATTGCGGTGCCTGGTCCGCGCGAGGTGATCACATTGCCATCGCGGATTACCGGGCGCAGGTCGACATCCACCTGGGGCAGATCCATCTTGTCAAGGATACCGGGGTAGCCGGTGGCCTGTTTGCCATCCAGTAACCCCGCATGGGCCAGAACCTTGGGGGCAGCGCAGATGGCGGCGGTATAGCGCCCTGCCTGCTGGGTGCGGTTGAGGATCTGGTGAATTCTCGGGTCATTGTCGAGATGGTCGGCACCGGGCAGTCCGCCAGGCAGGACCACCAGATCAAACGCTTCGTCGAGCACCGCATCAAGGGTGGTATCCGGCAGCAGCACCACGCCGCGGCTGGCCTTCACCGGGCCGTCCTGAAGACCGGCGGTGATGACCTCTATTCCTGCTCTTCGCAGCAGGTCAATGAGAGTAACCGCTTCGAGTTCTTCGCAACCCGGGGCGATGGGGATGAGGGTTCTTGCCATGGATTGTTCCTCCCTTGCAGGACGATCATTGCCGAGGCCGGGATCAGCCGGACACCCAGTTTCTCAGGATCGGCAAGCAGTTGGCGCAATACCTTGGATGTCTCGGGATAGGGATGGCCGATACCTACAGCATAGCCCTTTTTATGCGCGCGTTTGATCAATTGCAGAAACTGCAGGCGGATCGCATCGTGATCCCGGTTGTTATCGAGAAACACATCGCGGCTGGCATTGGGGATGCCGTGCTCCTGGGCGATATACTGGCCGACCGAATCGCGGGTGGTGCGGCTATCGACGAAAAACAGACCTCCACGCTCCTGCACCCCCTCCATCAGCCAGGCCATGGCGCCGGGGTGCTGGGTCAGCAGGCTGCCCATGTGATTGTTCAGCCCCACCGCGTAGGGGATGGCATTCAGGCTATCCTGCAGGGTGCGTTTGAACTCGTCCTCGGTCAGGTGCAGCGTCAAGGCCCCCGGACCCAACTTGTTGTCGCCGTGGGATTCCATGGGCAGATGCAGCATCACCTCTTTGCCGAGATCGTGGGCCTTGCTGGCCAGACGAGCGGCATGCGGGGTATGGGGCAGAAAGGCGTAGGTCACCTGACCGGGGATGTTCAGCGCCCGCTCGCCCCAGCCCATGTGATTGCCCATGTCGTCGATGATGATGGCGATCACTGGCAGCTCTTCCGGCGGCAGGCGGCCAGCAGCCTGGACCAGACCGCTCAGCAGGCCGAGCAGCACCAGCAGCAATCCGGGCATCATCCTGACCGCGCGGATCAGACCCCTCATTCACCACCCTGCAGCAGATACAGGCCCTTGAGCAGATTCAGCGCTTCACTCAGCTCGTAGTCTTCCAGGGCGAGATTGGTGGTCTTCTTCGCCTTTTTGCTACCCGGCGTTTTCTCCTTGCCATTACCGTTTTCCAGATGCCCGGCCAGATCGGATTCCTTCACCGGCGCCACTTCGGAGACTTCCACCGGGCTGACCTTGATACCGCCAAGTTCGATATCCGGGACTATCCCCTCGGCCTGAATAGAGCGGCCGGACGGGGTGAAATAGCGCGCGGTGGTAAGCTTTACTGCGGAGCTGTCATTGATCGGGATAATGGTCTGGACCGAGCCTTTGCCGAAGGAGCGGCTGCCCATGATGACGGCGCGTTTATGATCCTGCAGGGCGCCGGCGACAATCTCCGAGGCCGAGGCCGAGCCGCCATTGACCAGCACCACCATTGGCGCACCCTCCAGCACATCATCCGGGGCCGCCTTGAAATTGAGCTGGGATTCATCGACCCGGCCCTTAGTGTAGACAATCAGACCATCGGTCAGGAAGGCATCGCTCACCGCCACGGCGCCGTTCAACACGCCGCCCGGGTTGTTGCGCAGATCCAGCACCAGACCCTTGAGCTCGCCGCCGGCCTCGCTCCGCAGCTTGCTGATCGCTTTGAGCATGTCTTCCGTGGTGCGGGACTGAAAATGGGAGAGGCGGATATAGCCAAAGCCGCCATCGAGCATGCGGTTCTTGACGCTCACCACCTTGATCACGTCACGCACTATGGTGATCTTGATCGGCTTATCCTGATTCTCGCGCACAATGGTCAGCACGATTTCGCTGCCCGGCTTGCCGCGCATCAGGTTGACCGCCTCTTCCAGCGACATCCCTTTCACCGGTTTTTCATCCAGGCGAACAATCACATCACCCGCCTCGACCCCGGCACGCTGTGCAGGGGTGTCGTCGATCGGCGCAATCACCTTGACGAAGCCGTCCTCCATGCCCACTTCGATGCCCAGGCCACCAAATTCACCGCTGGTGCCGACCTGGATATCGTTGTACTCCTCCTCATTCAGGTAGGAGGAGTGGGGATCGAGACCCGACAGCATGCCGCGAATGGCATACTCCAGCAGCTGCTTGTCATCGACCGGCTCCACGTAGTCCTGCTTGATCCGCCCGAATATCTCGGCAAATGCCCTCAGCTCGTCCATCGGCAGCGACTTCTGCTCCGCCGTGTCGCTGCCCGCCGTCTGCGCCAACGCCAGCCCACTGGCGAATGTAACTCCCAAGGCGAGCGCTACCACCCATCCAAGCCTCTGCTTCATACCCGATTCTCTTTGTGTGCAAGGGGCCATCTCACGGACAGCCCGAATTCGTGGTGGTCTATCTGACCCACCTTGTTTCTGTTGGCAGCCCGGCACCATTTTCGCGGATTCACCGGCTGCCCATTGTATCTGATGCCAAAATATACCCCGGCGTTCATTTGCCCACCACTGCTGCCCACCAGCGCCACCGATTCTCCGGCCTCAACCCATTCGCCGGTCTCCTTGAACAGGCTCTGGTTGTGGCCATACAGGGTCATATAGCCGTCGCCGTGATCGATAATGATCAACAGCCCAAAGCCGCGCAACCAGTCGGCGAAGGCGACCCGGCCATGGTCTATGGCCCGCACTTCCTGGCCCTCCTGGGCCGAGATGATCACCCCATCCCACTTCAGGCTGCCGATTTTGTTGGTCCCGAACAGGGCCGTGAGTCTGCCCACTGTCGGCCAGGGCAACTGCCCCCGTTTATCCTTGAACGGCTTCTGTTGATCGGTTTCCGCAGGCAGGTTGACCAGCGCCTCCTGCAGTCGCATCACCAGTCCCTGCAGCTGTTCCGCATTCTGTTCCAGGCCTTTGAGCTCCTGTCCCTTGCTGCTGATGTCCTTGCCTAGAGCAGCAACCACCTCCTGACGCAGGCTACGGTTCTGTTCCAGCCGGTCGCGTTCGCCCAACTCTTTGGCCTGCAGCTCACGCAGTCGCAGCTCTTCCGAGGCAATACTCGCCTCGGTCTGTTTCAGCTCATCCAGCGCCCGGCCAATCTCCGCCATGCGCGCGGCGCGAGTCCTGTTGAAGTAATCGTAATACACCATGACCCGGCTGACTACGGCTGGATCCTGTTGATTGAGCAGGATTTTAATCCGTTCCTGGCGGCCCATGGCATAGGCGGCGCGGATCTGCTCGGCCAGCACCTGCTGATGTCCTGCCAGTTTATCCAGCTCGACGCGGCGTTGGATCTCGAGTTCTTCCAGACGCTGGCGCTGGCGTTGCAGGCTGCCTTCAAGCACCCGCAACCGGCGCGCCGACTGGCCGATCTCCTCTTCGGTCTTTTGCAGCTCCTGCAGCAGACCGTTGCGCTGCTCCTCGGCGGAGCCGAGATCGGACTGGATGCGGGTGATGCGCTTGCGCAGCTCCTGCAGCTCGCCCTCTTTGCTGTCCACCTCGGTATCGGTAAAGGCCGCGAGCGCACTGCCGGCCAGCATGAAAAAGAGTAATCCAACCCTGACTGCAAGATCACGGGTTGCCGCTTTTGCTGCCCCCATCAGGTCGCCTGAATGCCATTGTCCGGAAACTTGATCAGGCTGTGGCCCTTCATCTCCGGGGGTATCGCCAGGCCCATGATCTCCAGCAGGGTGGGCGCTATGTCGCACAGGGAGCCATTATCCTGCAACTGTGCGCCGCGCCCCCCGACATACACCAGGGGGACCGGGTTCTGGGTATGGGCGGTATGCGCCTGGGCGGTTTTCAGATCGCGCATCTGTTCGGCATTGCCGTGATCCGCGGTGATCAGCAACTCGCCACCGACCCGGTGCAGCGAGGAGATCACCCGGCCCAGACACTGGTCGAGCACCTCGATCGCCTTCACTGCCGCGCCAAAATCGCCGGTATGGCCGACCATGTCGGAGTTGGCGTAGTTGCAGATGATGGCGTCATATTTATCGCTCTCGATCGCCTGCACCAGGTTGTCTGTCACCTCCGGCGCGCTCATCTCGGGTTTCATGTCATAGGTGTTGATCTTCGGCGAAGGCACCAGAATACGGTCCTCGCCTTCAAAGACCTGCTCACGGCCGCCGTTGAAGAAGAAGGTTACATGGGCGTACTTTTCCGTCTCCGCCAGGCGCAGTTGGCGCAGGCCGAGATTGGAGATGTACTCACCGAACACGTTCGGCAGACGTTCCGGGGGGAAGGCCACCGGGATATCGAAATCCTTGTTGTACTCGGTCAGGCTGATGAAACTGCTGAGTTTGGGCTGGGCCTTGCGCACGAAGCCATCAAACTCAGGCTGGATAAAGCACTGGGTCAGTTCACGGGCGCGATCGGAACGGTAGTTCATGAAGTAGACCGTATCACCATCCCTGATCTGTACCGGCTGCTCACCCTCAGGCACGATGCAGGTGGGCTTGACGAACTCGTCGCTCTCGCCACGCTGATAGGACTCATCCAGAGCGGTCAGGCTGTCACGCGCCTGGAATGCCCCCTGGCCGAGGGTCAACAGATCATAGGCCTGTTCGACACGGTCCCAGCGATGGTCGCGATCCATGGCGTAGAATCGGCCGACGATGCTGGCGATGCGGCCGGTGCCCAGCTCGGTGAAAACCTCCTGCATGCGCTCGAGCGAGGCCCGCGCGCTCTTGGGCGGCATGTCACGGCCATCCAGAAAGGCGTGTACATAGACCTGCTTTGCACCCCGCTCCACCGCCAACCTGGCCATGGCATGGATATGCTCTTCGTGACTGTGCACGCCGCCTGGCGACAGCAGGCCGAAAATATGCACGGCGCCATTGACTTCGATGCTTTTATCGACGCCTTCGGTCAATGTCCGATTACTGAAAAACGAGCCAGTACGCACCGAGCGGCTGATGCGCGTGTACTCCTGGTAGACAACCCGGCCAGCGCCGAGATTGAGGTGGCCCACTTCAGAGTTTCCCATCTGCCCCGCTGGCAGACCCACCTCCGCTCCCGAGGTCCTGATCAGGGTATGGGGATACTCCCGCCAGAGTCGGTCCCAGACCGGGGTGGCGGCAGCCTTGATCGCATTGAAATCATCCTCCTCGCTGTATCCCCAGCCATCCAGAATTATCAGCACAGCTGGTTTCGCCCTGGTTGTCATTGCTAACTTATCCTCAACTTCCTAAAACCGACGCGGTTTGATTTTGCGCTAAAATTTAACATAAGGTGTGGCTACTCAATATTATGCCGGAGGGCTTGGGCTCTCCGGCATAACGGTCGTTTTGCAGCTTAACCCGTTGATGGGCGCAAAAAAACCGTAAATTAGACCTATTTTAACCTTTTTATTATTGAAATCCCTTACAAACTGATTGAATAATGGTCACATCTTGCGTAAAAAAGCTTATTATTGTATTAGCCTCCATTAAATTAAGGCCTGCTGAATGGAAAACAAGTTTGGAAGTACCAAAACACCTGTCCTGGAAACCGACGAGGGATTTGACGACTACGACAATCTGTTCGCAGGGGACGAGGATATCGAGCGCGCTTCGCGTTCGCTGAAGGCAATGTCGCATCCGTTGCGTCTGAAGATTCTCTGCACCCTCGGCGATCAGGAAGTGAGCGTGCAGGATATTGTCGAGCAGGTGGGTACGTCCCAGAGCAATATCTCCCAGCATCTCGCCATTCTCAGGGACAAGGGTATTCTCGGATCGCGCAAAGATGCCAACCGGGTTTACTACCGGGTCAGCGATTCACGTACCCTGGAGCTGATCGGCATGATGCGGCAGGTATTCTGCACCCAAAGCCACTAAGCAAAAGAGGGTGTTCTGTCTGACGGCAGAATCCTGGAAAATCCAGCGGGAAACGGAAGTTTCCCGTTTTGTTTTCTCTCTCCTGCGCTACAATGCGCAACTCAAACTCTAAAATACCAGCTATCAACACCGATTAAGCGAGTCTATGGAACAGTTAATTGAATTTGCCGGCAACCATCTCATGCTGGTTGTCGCCCTGCTGATTGTAATCGCGCTCCTGGCACAGAACTTTATCGCCGGCATCGACAAATCTGCGGTCGATCCGCACAAGGCGATCGAGATGATCAATCGCGAAGAGGCCGTGGTGGTCGATGTACGGCCGATGAACGACTTCTCCGAGGGTCACATCATCAACTCCATCAATGTGCCTGCCAATTCCCTGAAAAACCAGATCAAAACTCTGGAAAAACACAAGGACAAGCCGATCATCATGGCCTGCCGTTCTGGGGCGCAATCCTCAACAGCCGGCAAACAGCTGCGCAAAGAGGGCTTTGAAAAGGTCTTCAATCTGCAAGGCGGCATTCTTGCCTGGCAGAACGCCAATCTGCCGGTCACCCGCAAACGCAAAAAATAGACACCCTGCCGATTAATAAAAACCGACTCTATCCGGAAACAGAACCATGACAGAAAATGCCGCAACCAACGAAAACAGTCGCGAATTTGGCCTGCAACGTATCTATACCAAGGACATCTCCTTCGAAACCCCCAACTCACCGGCGATTTTTGCCGAGAAGTGGGAGCCGGATTCCAATCTGAACCTGAACAGCAGCGTCACCTCCCTGCAGAACGACCTGTACGAGGTGGTGCTGAGCATCACCGTCACCACCAAGATCGGCGATAAGGTGGCCTATCTGGTGGAAGTTCAGCAGGCCGGCATCTTTCTCGCACGGGGTTTCCCCGATCAGGAGATGAGCCACATGATGGGCGCTTACTGCCCGGGTGCGCTCTTCCCTTACGCCCGTGAAGTGATCTCCGACCTGGTCAACAAGGGCAGTTTCCCGCAAATGCTGCTGACCCCGGTCAACTTCGACGCCCTCTATGCCCAGCATATGCAGGAACTGCAGGCACGCGCTGCCGCGCAGCAGGCCGAAGGCGGCAACGGTCAGGACGCCGCTCACTGATCTGATCATCAGAGTGCAGAATGGACACACCTAAACCCGTCATTGCCGTTCTCGGCGCCGGCTCCTGGGGCACAGCGCTGGCGATACTGCTCAGCCGCAATGGCGCTGAGGTCAGGCTCTGGGGCCATCTGGAATCCGAGATCAGCGCCCTGCAACGGGATGGGGAGAACCGCGCCTATCTGCCAGGCGCCGCATTCCCGCAGGGGCTCTCCTGCACCACCGATCTGGGTGCCGCTATCCAGGACGCCGACGAGGTCCTGGTGGTGGTGCCCAGCCACGCCTTCCGCCAGGTGCTGAGCAACATCGCTCCACTACTTGGCCCGGACACCTCGCTGAGCTGGGCCACCAAGGGACTGGAACCGAAAACCGGGAAGCTGCTGCACACCATGGCGCGCGAGGTACTCGGCGACCGTCCGATCGCCGCCATCTCAGGACCCACTTTCGCGAAAGAGGTTGCCCAGGGCCTGCCCACGGCAATCACCGTTGCCTCATCCTCACCGGCCCATGCCGAACGCCTGGCCGGCTACCTGCGTTCAGACTGTTTCCGCGCCTACACCAGCGATGACATCATCGGCCTGGAGATCGGCGGAGCCGCCAAGAATGTCATGGCGATCGCTGCCGGCATCGCCGACGGGCTGGGCTTCGGCGCGAACACCCGCGCCGCGCTGATCACCCGCGGACTGGCTGAGATCATGCGCCTGGGAATACACCTCGGGGGCAATCCGGAAACCTTCATGGGGCTCGGCGGCCTCGGGGATCTGGTGTTGACCTGCACCGATAACCAGTCACGAAACCGCCGCATGGGACTGGCGCTGGCGCGCGGTCTGACCATCGAGCAGGCGCGTCAGGAGATCGGTCAGGAGGTGGAAGGGGTAATGGCCGCCCGGGAAATATATCTCAAGGCGCTGGAACTGGATGTGGCCATGCCGATCACCGAGCAGACCTACCTGATGCTGCATAAGGGCCTGGACCCAAGACAGGCGGTCCACAATCTGCTGGAACGGCGCCAGAAGGCCGAGACCGACTGACTGTTTTCAGCGGGCCCCGGGGAAACCGACCTGCCGCCAGGCCTCATACAGAATAATCGCGCTGGCATTGGAGAGATTGAGACTGCGGCTCTGCTCAACCATCGGGATGCGCAGCAACTGCTCGTCGGGTAGCCGATCCAGCAGCGCCTGGGGCAACCCGCGGGTCTCCGGGCCAAACAGCAACGCATCACCGGGACGAAATACGCACTCGCTGTAGTGGCGACTCGCCCGGGTGGAACAGGCCAGCAGACGATTCGGCTGTACCTGCTCCTGGAAGGATTCAAGGCTCTGGTACTCATGGACACAGGCCATATCATGGTAATCCAGTCCGGCGCGTCGCACCTGCTTTTCACTCAACTCGAATCCCAGGGGATGAATCAGATGCAGGATGCTGCCAGTGTTGGCGCAGAGGCGTATGATATTACCGGTGTTCGGCGGGATCTCCGGTTCGTACAATACAACATGAAACATAACGGCCGGTTCACTCCGGTTGGAAATTAGACTGACGGATTGCTTCCATGACAACAACCACAACCTCACCACTTGCCATCGAATTCTGCGGTATGTCATTCGCCACGCCGCTGGTACTGCTCTCGGGCTGCGTCGGCTTTGGCGAAGAGTATACGCGGGTGAAGGGTTTTTCCAATCGGGAAGCCGGTGCCGTCTGCCTGAAGGGCACCACTCTGGAGCCCCGGCTCGGCAATCTGCCGCACCGTATTTATGAAACACCGGACGGCATGCTCAACGCCATCGGCCTGCAAAATCCCGGGGTCGACAAGGTGGTGAACGACATCCTGCCGACCCTGGATTTCAGTGAGACACGCTTTATCGCCAATGTCTCCGGCTCCACGGTGGAGGAGTACGGCGAGGTGACACGGCGGTTCGACGACTCCCCCATCGACGCCATCGAGATCAATATCTCCTGCCCGAATGTCAAGGAGGGCGGCGTGGCCTTCGGCAATGATCCGGACATGTCCGCGCGGGTGGTCGAGGCTTGCCGCGCAGCCACCAACAAGCCCCTGATCACCAAGCTCTCGCCCAACCAGACCAATATCGCGGAAAACGCCCGGCGCTGCATCGAGGCCGGCACCGATGGCTTTGCCGTAATCAACACCCTGATGGGTATGGCCATCGATATCGAAAGCCGTTCACCGATTATCGGCAACAACCAGGGCGGGCTGTCGGGTCAGGCGATCAAGCCGGTGGCGCTGCTCAAGGTGCATCAGGTGTATCAGGTGTGCCGCGATCACGGCATTCCCATCATTGGCCAAGGCGGCATCACCACCGCGGAAGATGCCCTCGAATTCCTGATTGCGGGTGCTTCGGCGGTGGGCATAGGCACGGCTCTGTTCTATGACCCGCTGGTGTGCGGCAAGATCAATGCGGGCATTACCGACTACCTGCAACGCCATGAACTCAACTCGGTGGCGCAATTGACCGGTACGCTGACACTCAATGCCCCGCGGCAAACCCCGAACAGGTGCGGTTGCTGATTCGCCTTTCCCTCAATCAGACCCATTTATGATGCACGGCAGGTAAAGATTTCCTGAAAGATTCCGATAACCCATTACCACGGGGAACGAAATTAATTCATGGGAAGCGGAGAACAGCGTTTTGCAGCCTGACAGAGAAGTCTTGAAACAGTTCAAGTCGCTCAGGGATTTGTCCGAGCAGCAATTGGAGATGCTCGCGCAGCATGCCGAGATGCGCAGCGTGCGCAAGGGTACGCTGCTGATCAAGTGCGGCAGTCAGGATGATTTCAGCCTGTTCCTGGTCGAGGGAACACTCAAGCTGACAGCGGCCGATGGCCGAGTCAGCCTGATTTCCAGTGGCCATCCCTCGGCTCTGGTTCCCATCTCGCAACTGCTGCCACGTAAATATGATGTGGTCTGCGCCACCCGGGTAACCTATATCACCATCGATCAGCAGGTCATGGCGCGCGTCTTGGCCAGCAAGCAGGCACCGGTGGCGTCTGGCAGTTACCTGGTCAGCGGCGATGAGGAAATCGAGGAGTCTGAATTCGAGCACCAGTTGGTCCAGCAGTGCCTCAGCGATCTCGAAAATGACAAGCTGGTGCTGCCCAGCCTGCCGGATGTCGCCATACGCATCGGCAGGGCGCTTCGTGATGAAGTCACAGATGCCCACCAGATTGCCGAGATCATCCAGACCGATCCGGTAATCGCCGCAAAACTGATCAAGGCCGCCAACAGCGCCCTGTATGCCGGTCGCTCCCCGGTCGAAACCTGCACCGCAGCCGTGGTGCGCCTGGGTAGTGATGTCACCCACAACCTGGTCATCGCCTACGCCGTGGGCGAGCTGTTCAAGAGCCCATCGGCCATATTGCAGAAAATGATGCACGAGCTCTGGGCCCATAGTGTCAAGGTGGGGGCGATCTGTTACGTGCTGGCAAAACACGATCCACGTTTCAGGCAGGACCAGGCCATGCTGATCGGTCTGTTGCATGATATCGGTGTGGTAGCCGTCCTCAACTACGCCCAGAAATTCCCCGAAGTGGCATCCGACAGACAGACAATAAAATATGCCAGCCAGCGGCTGCGCGCCCAGATCGGCAGCCTTATTCTACGCAAATGGGGTTTCCCACCCGATTTCATCATCACCGCACTGGAGGCCGAGGATTGGTTACGTGACAGCGGCCCCGAGGCCGATTATTGCGACCTGGTGGTGATTGCACAACTGCACAGCTTCATGGGCACCGACAAGGCCCTGAGCACCCCGGGCCTCGATGAAATACCTGCCCGTAACAAGCTGTCCCTGGGCGAGCTGACCCCCGAGATGAGCCTGTATATCCTGGAGGAGTCAAAAGAGCAGATTGCCCATGCCGAGTCGCTGTTCGCCTTAAGCGGCTGACCACCAGACGGGACACTCTGATATCCTGGGTTACCGGAAACCAACTGGGGCGGGGACATGCAGCTTCACCATCAACACCCCTGGGATGTAAACCCCAAGCAGGCCATCCAGATTCAGAAACAGCTGGCGCCCTGGGTTGAGACCCTGGACCGGCTCGACCCGGTTACCCGTGTCGCCGGAATCGATGTGGGCTTCGAGGCGAACGGAACAATCACCCGCGCCGCCGTTGCCGTGCTGAGCTATCCCGGGCTGGAGCTGGTGGAACAGCGTCTGGCCCGTACGCCCACCCGCTTTCCCTATGTACCCGGACTGCTCTCGTTTCGCGAAATCCCTGGCGTGCTGAAGGCCCTGGAGCAGTTGCGGCAACTGCCGGATCTGATGTTATGCGATGGTCAGGGGCTGGCGCATCCGCGACGTCTGGGAATCGCCTGTCATCTCGGCCTGCTGACCGATATCCCCACCATCGGCGTTGGCAAGACCCGCCTCATCGGTCAACACGGCGAGGTGCCGAAGGCCAAAGGCGGCTGGAGTGCCCTGGTGGATCACGATCAGATCATCGGCGCCGTGCTCAGAACCCGTCAGGGTGTGAAACCCCTCTATATTTCCGCCGGCAACCGGGTTTCGCTGGAGACCGCCATCGCCTATACCCTGGCCTGCACCACCCGTTACCGCCTGCCGGAGACCACCCGCTGGGCGCACAAACTGGCCTCCGGGTAGACTGTCACCTCAGACGCGAAGCCTCGCAAGGTCCGCGCCTGAAACAGTCACTAAAAGCTGGCCTTCACACCGGCATAATAGTAACGGGCACCCGGGTCATCCGGCGTCCCCCGCCATGCCATGTTGGCGGGCAACTGAGCATTGAACAGGTTGTCTATGCCGCCGAACAGGGAGAACGAATCGGATAGCGGGTATTCCAGATTGACATCCATGGTCGTGAAATTACTGTTAAAGTTCGGTGAGCCGAATGTAGTCGCATCGGATCCCCAGAAATCCTCTACATGCCGTACCCGCCCTTCGACCTTGAGCAGTCCGAAGCGCCTATCGAGGCTGGCGGATGCCTGCCAGCGCGGACGGTCAATGAGCCGCTCATCGGTCGTCGCATCACGGGCATCCAGATACTCAACACTGAGCCTTGCCTTGCTTTTTGAATCGATATTCAGGTTGGCGACGGCCTCAACGCCCTTGATTTCCGCCTCGGCAATATTGTAGTAGACGGATTCGGTATAACCGTCGACGATATTGCCGGTCAACTGCGATTCAATCAGGTTGTCGATCTTCGAACTGTGCAGTGAGACCTCCAGCCTGCCGCGTTCAAAGGCGTAGGCCATCGCCGCCTCTAGCGAACGGGACTCTTCGGGCTGCAGATCAGGGTTGCCAC
Source organism: Sedimenticola sp. (assembly GCA_002869585.1). GTDB lineage: Bacteria > Pseudomonadota > Gammaproteobacteria > Chromatiales > Chromatiaceae > BM503. Next base: position 2,414 of record PKUO01000099.1, on the reverse strand, counting down.
GAATCACATAACGCCCGCGGATCATATCGGTCATGTAGAGGTTGAGCAGGGTTGGCGCCTTGAAGCCTTCACCGTAACCGATGCGGAATGTCCAGTTTTCCGGACGCCAGGAGAGCATAAAACGCGGATTGAGTGTCCCGCCAAAATCACTGTAATGGTCGTAACGTGCGCCCATCGTCAGGTTTATATTATCGGTGATGTCCCACTGGTCCTGAACAAACAGGTCATAGACCTTCCGCTCCACATCCTGCGACAAGGTGCTGATCGCCGCGTCATCGATACGATAACCCACTCCCGTGTTCAGAAAATGGGCGTCGGTAAGGTCCAGGCCATAGTCCATTTCCAGCTGCAGTTGATCGAATTCCGTGGTCTCGTCGAGTGCGGTGCCGCGATTGACGCGGGCATCGCTTGATCCGTAGGATGCCCGTAGATCCAGCAGCCCTTCATTCAGCAAGCCAGAGTAATTCGCAGCAAAGAAATAGCGCTGTTCCTGTTCGAGCCGATCATAGGTGGCAAGGGTGCGCGCGTTCTGACCCGTACCGCTATCATCCTGATCCAGATACTCAGCGGTCAGCGCAACCTCATCAGTATCATTGAGTTGCAGTTTGCCTTCGTATGATATAAATGAGCGCTGCTCCTCATTGATATCGGTCACGGGGGAGTCCGGATCCTGGCGGAAGGGCTTGCGCCTCTTGATCTCAACACCCAGCCGACTGCCAAACGCTTCGCTGCCCCAAGTGGTGTTGCCATGCAATATATAAGTCTCGCGCTGATCGTTCTCCGCCTGGCCGATGGTCGCCTTTAGCTCTGTCCTGGTTTCGCCATCAGGCTTGCGGGTGATGATATTGACCACCCCACCCAGCGCCTCCGAGCCGTACAGCGCAGACATGGGACCACGCACGATCTCTATGCGTTCGATATTCTCCAGTGAAATATTGTTGATATTGCTTCCGGCATACTTCTCCGTGCGTCTCAGTCCATCGACCAGCACCAGGGTATGGCCATATTCGAATCCGCGGATAGAGATACTCGAAGTACTGCCCAGATCACGCACGATCATCCCGGTGGCAAACTGCAGCACCTCCGATAGACTGCGCCCGGAATAGCCAGCTAGCTGCTCAGCCGATATCACCTGGACCGAGGCGTTCACATCGACAACCGGCTGCTCGACGCGCGTTGCTGTCACCATCATCTGGTAGCTGTCACCGGCATCATCAACCGCCATCACCACGGACGGCGAGCCAACCGCCAACAGTATGCCGGCGCTGAGTTTATTGAGTGTTTTATGCATTGCCTGTTCTCTTGAAATCTGTTTCACAAAACAGGCGGAGGGTATCGACCTTGATAATCAGATAACAAGGCCATTCAAAACGTATCCGCCTGAAAAAGCCGCGCAATCTTATCCCGTTCTTTTCTCGCGGTTAATTGTTCAACTCAATGACAAGTGCATAAAAGGCTAAAACCGGACATCTTTCCCGATTTTAACGTGAAATCACCCACTATAGGGTCATATCCCCTATCTCAGCGGCGTGAGGTCTATCTCAATCCGTGCCATCTGACCAGTACAAATAGCATGATCTCCTGGATTGATGCTGATGCGACAAACAACAGCCGCCAAGGGGCCTGACCACAGTAATAGCGGCCACGGAGGTCAACAGGGAAGGGAGTTCCTATTTGATGTGTTCGATGTAGTGGGGGCGATCCTCCATCTTCAGCGCCACCCCCTCGCCCACCACCTTGAGGTGCAGATCGCTGTTTTCGAATTTCAGATCGCAGTGGGCTCGCCCCCGGCTCTCCAGGGGGATCTGAATCATGTCGCGATAGGTGTAGACATTCTCGCCCACATCACCGCCCGCGCAGATTGCCGGGCATGGCGGAATCTCACCCTCCACCTCGGCCCCCTCAAAAACCAGATCACCCTTCTGCCACCAGCGAGTCCGTTCGGCAGAACCCGTCATGGTCTTGATGATGTAGGCCTTTGCAAAGCGGACAATCACCTTATCCCCTTCAACCAGGATACTCTCGATTTCCGATCCGGGTAGATCGATACTGCTTGTGTCCATCCAACTTCTCCAGAAACTGTATAATCTTCGCCAAGTATACGGCTAAAAACCGCCCGATTGGCCGTTCATCTTATACGGAATTTCAACCGCTGGTCGGTTTTGGTATGGCGGTATCTCGGGGAGGAATCATGATCGAACTGGTTATTCTGATCGTAGTGGTGGGCGGAGTTGTACTTTTTCTCCAGCCATGGAAGTGGAATTGACATCCTCCCCGCCCTAAAGGACGGGGATTCCTACCGCGCTCAGGGCGCAATTGCCCTGAGTCGCTTCAGCGGGTTCCTGCTTCATCACAGCGGCCAACGCCTCTGCTCCACAGGCTAAAACGGCATGCCCTGCCGCTAAAATATTGAG
>PKUO01000030.1 GCA_002869585.1 Sedimenticola sp. | reverse complement strand
GCAATCTCATGCACACCTCGCACCCGGTAGGCCAACTCACCCTTGCGGCCTTTCTGTTCCAGATCGGCCATGAGTTCCGTCCGGTATCGCGGCGTCACATACGGAGAGATGCGGAAGATGGCCTTGCCATAGTCCTTGGCTACATCGTCGGGCCAGCGGTTAAGCTGCTGGAAGATGTAAAAGGCAAAGGAATACACATTTGCCGCCGGCACTTCGTCGACCGAAAGCGTCGCCCCGGAGCGCAGATCGGGAGGGACATGCACCGTCAACTGCTTCGGCGCCTGACTCCAGCCAAACCAGAGAACAAGGATCACGACGAACTGGAGGCTGATCACCACCCACAGTGAGCGCAAGTGTGCGCGAACGTTATCGATCTCGGTGCGGTAACGTCGCATACCGTGTTCTCCCAATATCCCAGGCGCCACTGCGCCGAATGAACGGCGAGCTGCGCAAACCATGGTCCGACAACCAGATGGCAATCTGTTGCTGGTAATAGCCATCCGGTCGGCCACGTTTCAGCCGCTGGAACAGTCCCGCCATAACGATGACTGTGCCCACGACACCGACACCGGCCATGCCGAACCCCATGGTGACCGCGCCCAACAAACCCGCCAGGAGGAGGCTAACGGGTAACCAAATGAGCGCGGCCACACCCACGATGATGCCCAGTTCGGACGACGAGCAGCCCTTGAAGATCGCCGGCTCTACATTGAGCCGGTCGGCCAGAATGTCGTCTCGATCTGACATCGGTTAGATGACGCCCGCGGCTTCGGTGAGCAGGTAGCTGGCAAAGATCAGCACGATCGCACCGACGATGCCGAGCACACCCACTTCGGCCCACTCGGCCTTGCCCTGGCGAGCCTCGTTGAACTTGGCGAAGCCGAGATAGGCGATCCACAGGAAGCCCAGCACAGCAATCGCCAGTCCCAGAACCAAACCACCATCCTTGATATAACCCGAAATGAGCCCAATCCAGTCACCGGCTGCGGGCGCGGTACTGGGTGCCACCGGGGTCGGCAACGCCGCCAATACCGACTGGCTTGCCGTAACTGCGAGCAACCCAGCTGCGGTTACCACCTTTTTTACTGCTTTCATCATCATTACTTTCTCTCCGAGGTAACGGGGTTGCCCCCTGTTATGAATACCGGGGAACTCCCCGAACCCCTGCGACAATGGCCAACGGCCGCTACCGCAGATAAAAACCCAACACCATGAGCACGATGCTGGCGCGCAACGTCGACCAGACCACATCGAACAAAACGACCTGCCCGTTCTGCCAGGCACGGAAGGTACCCAGCGAGACCCAAATAACCCAGACGAAGGCCAGCACCAGCACGACCGATGCAATGCCGGTCAGCAGGGTTGCCGGAGTAAAACCGGAACCCGCTTGAAACGCCGTGTTCTGTGCTGCTGTCATGACCTGACATCACCGACGGTAGTCGCCGCGCAGCGGCGGGAAAGTCCGGGGCTCCGAACGTGGTGCGTCGATGTGTTCCTGAATCCCGAGTCGAATCCGATCAAGATCCTGACGTAGCCACTCATACTGGAAACGAACACGGGCATCCGGATTGGCTTGCGAAGCCGCTTCCGTGATCAGCGGATCAATGGCTTGGAGTTCGTGGATTATCCGGGCAAGTGCTGCCCGCTCACCGTCTGCGTCAGCAATGGCAAATTGAACTGGCACAGCAGTGCCAATTAGACCTAAAACCAGTACTTGGATAATTCGCATGGATGTCCTCCCCGTGTTGCGCATGACGCGCATGGTGCGGGATTCGGGAAGGACTAGATATGGATAAGCAACTCAACGTGTTGCTTGGTTTTTTTGAACAGAAATTTCCAGTGCCGTAACGACTTAATTGATCTTTGAAGGGTGTGATATGTGCTAGTTACAATATTTACTTGATCGGAGGATGTGCTGTTTGTGTTTCCTGCTCAGCGATACCCTCCCCCTTCTCCAGGTAGTTCAACAATATTGCGTCTGTTGGGGGATTGACGGGGATTAACCGCTCAATATGTCTGAGCTGCTCCTCACTAAATGGATCCCCATTCTGGATTTCCATCTCGTGCGGTTGAACAGTCTTTTCTCCAGCTAACTTCTGCAAAGTCTTCAGAATCTGGAACCCATGTGGATCCGAATCACCCCAGTGAAATACAGGCGCCTCAATCCTTGAAAGCAACGTTTGGTAAAACCGCTGAAAGCGCCTGGTCGGATAACCTCCCGTATAGAGAACAATCGCATCCTCTTCAATGGTCGAGGTGTACTCGAGAAAACTCGATAAATTCTCTATGGTAAGAAGGTAGCTGGGATTATCGAGCAGCGAAAACTCGCCTAAGAGATCCCCGGGTACTCCCAAATATGGCCTGACAGCTGAATTAATCTCCTGGCTGCCCGCTCGAAAGCTTAGTGGACCGGTAATCAACACGGGATGCACCATTTTTACCAGGTTGAGCTCAGCCAACACATCTTCGTAACTTAACTCTGGCTTATCCAGCCTGTTGCGATAGATCTGGCCAAGGGCTGAGACCATAGGCAGTAGCGCCTTTGAATCACCCAGCTGACGCGCACCAAACTGCCGGTAATCGAGAATCCTGGATTCAGGTAGCGTTTCGATAGCCTGCACAGCATCGACCAGGATATTAAGACGAGAAGCTTGATCTATTGTAAGGCCATATTTTCTTTTGCCATGGCGCCACGCTTCCAGGACTTGATCGACTACGGCATTCAGCCAGTGCCCATCTGGCGGACGCCGAATATCCGCTTCAATCTGGACCAGTTTGTCTGGAAGATATTCATAATCAATCAGGCCGGCAACGCCCTTTGCATCATGGAGACGAATCCTCTCAAGAGACGTCCCGATGTAATGCTTCTCCCATTCGAGGGAAATAAACTTTTTCTGCTCAGCTGTTGAGAGGTAGGCATGAAAATCTCGGAGAACATCTGCGCTCCGAAACGGATAAGGATCCTGTGGATCCATTGTAAAATCCTGGCGCTTTAGTAAGACGTCTCGCTTTCGCTCTGGTTGTGTTTCTGCCTTCCTGACTAGTTGCTTAAGACAATAAATGGCCTGCTGACTCATTCTGGATTGTTACTCCCAATCAAGGAGTCGGTGACCAGCTTGCGAAGCTTTTCCTTGAGATGTTGCACATCAACGGTAGCCTTTACCCCATCGCGGATAAAAAACAATACCGTATCCACAACCGCTGTCATGCGGGGTTCAGATTCATCAGGTGCGGCAATGAAAAGTTGTAGACCGATCGATTTTAGATAGTTCGCTGCCTGCATGGTGTTTTTCAGGTCCATACTCTGGAATGCCTCATCGGCCAGGTACAGAGACAGCCCTCCTCTTAAGGAACCATCCGCTTCTCGGTTTATTCGGTATGCACTTGCAAGAGAAGCTCCCATCGCCACGTAAAATGGTGATCTTTGTTCACCGCCTGAACCCGCTCCCTTCTTGCGAGAAAGCATCTCCTTGATTCCTGCCTCTTCATCAATGATTTCTATGTCGTACCGGTAATAACTACGGTAATCCTTGAGTTCCTCGTCATCATCTGTTTCCAGCATTTGACGAATAACCTCGAACTGCCCTTGGTGTGGATCAAACAATCCGCCAAAATCTGCCACATCGTATTCATTGACATGCTCAACAAAATCAATGAAGTCTGTGTACTCAGGCTTTCTGTCGAAGCGGAACTGATAGATCTGATTCGACGAGAAAGGTCGGCTCTTCAGCTCATCATTGAGCTCTCGAATCCTTCGTTTCATGCTGTTGATCTGGTTTCGAAGTCGAATCGCAAGATCCTGCCGAATAACTCTCTCTACTTCTCTGAGTGCATTTGATGCCTCTTCTTCCCGTGTGTGCAGCCCCAGATCCTCAAGGGTCTCGAGGGATACCTGAACAGTTTTTACAATCGCATCCAATGATGGGTTCTCGATAAATCCACCAATTTCGATGCCCTCTGCGCCGTACTCCGCATTGTATGTTGCTGCTTGCTGTTGCCCACTTGCCATAAGCGATGAAGATTCACCACCACGCTTTTTTGCATTCTCTCTGCAGTGATTAATTACTTTCTGATAATCCTCCGGCGTATTAAGCGAATATTTATCCTGTTGGACTGACAAGACTTCCTCGGCCTTTGCCGCGTCATAATCCGCCTGAGCGGCCGCTTCCTTACGCGCCATATCAAAGTGCGGAATTAAACGCTCATCATTCTTCCGTTGACCACCCCTTTCGCTGAACTTTGTCCTGGCGGTTTGCTTCTGTTTTGCATGTTCCCGCTCTATCCTTGTTAAATCTGATATCTGAGACTCAAACCGAGTTAATTCAGCTCGCAATTGCTCAGTATGGCTAAGGTCGATGGCCGAGATTTGCGTCTCTAGCTCATCAACCTGATTTTGTGCTTCAACGAGATTCTTTATCTGGCCTTTTGTAGAAGGCACTTTTTTAAGATCGGAAAAAAGGTCATTCAACTGGCCAAGTGCAATCTCGTGTCGCTTCTTGGACTGTTCTGACGTTAAACGTTGCCGATCTATCTCACTGATTTTCTGTTCCAGTAACGCTATCTGGCGCTGTGAGATGGATTTGCCGATCTTTGGTAAGTCTGGTAGATGAAGACGTTGAATACCGCCTTGCCTTGCGAACATTCCATCTGGCGTGAGCGCTCGGTCCGCTCCGACAAGATCCTTTGTTTCATCAACAAGGTCGATATTCAGCAGTAATCGCTGCAGGTAAGCCACAGCATACGGACTCTCCCCTCTAATCAGATCAGCAGCAGTACCCTGTCTTACAATATCCTTACCAACCCAGTGTTGGACTTTCCGGGTATTCACGACCACCGCATTGTAGAGACCTTGCCTTTTCATGCCTCGATAGATAGAAACGGCTTCTTCAGCGTCCTCTGGATCTACTACAAGCGCTTCAGCATTGTTACGCAAAAAGGCCTCGATTGCGGGCTGCCATCGTTCCTCGGTGATCTCAGTCAACTCACAGACAGGTGTGGCTACAATATTCCGTTCCTCAAGCGCTTGGATGAGTAGTAAAGTATCCCGATTAAGGTCAGATTTTCCCTGACGTATGTTTTCCAGGCGTTCCTGCTTTTCCTTTCTCTCCTGTTCGGCCTGCTGATGTTCACTTCCTACTTCAAACAATCGACTGAACAATGCACTCTTTTGCTTCTCCAGTGCCTTTCGTGAATCATCTATCAGATTATCAGTGGAAGATGGATCGATGGGCCATTGGCCTTCTCCGGCAGCCGCATGCCTTGTCATCTCATCCAGCAAGGGAACAAATTCTGAGTCTAAAAGATCTTTATAGCGGACAACCTGGGTGGATAAGGCAAGCACACCGCGAATATCCTTCAGTGTTCCCTTGATTCTCTCTATGTCTCTTTGGAAGTTGTTTTTCTTTTCTATTAGTAGCTTGCGTTGTGCCTCATTCTCATCGGCGTCAATTAAGGCTTTGACCTGGTCGCGTCTCTCTCTTACTTCTTTAAGCTGCGTTTCAGCAGCATGCATCTTCGCTGTTTCTGCACGGTAGTTCGCGTATAACTCCCACATTTCTTCTTTGAGTGCTTCAATCTTTCCATCCAACGCCTCAAATTCGAGTTCCGATGCACACCACTCATAGGCTGCCGCATAGGTCGCCTTGGATTTTGCATTCTTGAAAATGTTAAAAATTTGCGTAAGTTGTTCGATCTGTTTCTTGGTGCGTACCACCGCCTCCTTCTTTCGCTTATAGGATTCGAGGCTGTCGCGCATTTTAGCGATGTCAATCGGTTCTGCATCCAGAATGCTTGTCTTCACAAAGTCCGACACAGACCCGTCCAGACTTGTCATTGATATGGACTGTTTGAAAGCGCGGCGGTATTTTCTGGTGTCTGGTGGATAATCAGGATGGCACAACGATCGCGTCAGCTGGTCGACATACTTTTCAGGCTCACGACCAAAAAGAAAGCACCCCTTCTCCGAAGTTCGTTGCTTAAATAATGCCTTGAGCTGGGCGTAAGGCCTTGGAACGAGATGACCGAGTTCAGTTTTATCCAGAAAGTCATATAGGGTGAATTCCACGCCTTCGAGGATAAAAAACCCCTCTATCTCTTCGTGTGCATCATCACGACGAGCTGAGATTGCAGCCCCCACCGTGGTTGGTTCGCCGGTGACATCATCAGTAAAGACTAAACCAATCCGGCAAAGCGCATCATCTCTGGGCTGGTAGACAGAGTTTTCCCCGATTGCATCTTCAGTTTTGACCAGGCCAAGCACATAACCACGGATATCACGCTCACTATGCTTATCTGGTGCCTTTGCGTTTGGTTTCCAGTCTCGCCGATTACCACCCAGCATGACGTATTGGATAGCGTCAAGGAAACTGGATTTACCGGCACCATTCGCACCAATGAGTGCGGTGTGCCCCCTGATCTCCCACTCATCTGCCTCGAATAAATACCAGTTAACGAAAATTATTCGCGTCAATGATTTCATGGCTGCCCACTTCCTTGTTCGGGATCGTTCTCTCCTCTTTCATCCTCTTCAGACTTTTCTACTACCGGCACATCTTCTGCCATGAGATATCCTGCGACTTTTTCGATCATATTTCCGCTGAGCAGCTCACTAATCGTTGGATAGATACGAATTCTCACAATGCGCGGATCAATTTCATCCTGTTCGGTATCAAGTATTCCGTGGTTTGCAAAGTCTCTTAGATACTCTCGAAATACTGTTGATGTTTTTGGCATGTCACGCTGTGTGAGCTGTAGATAACGATCTTCAAAATCCTCAACAGAAACCAGCACACTGCCATCCTCCTCAAGATTGAAGGCATTTAGTTCCTCGTCATAGATATAGCGCATTGCCAATAAAATTAATGTCTCCTCAAGTTTCATCCGATAGACAAAATCTTCGGGAGTAATACCCACATATCCATGATTTTCATTGATCACAAGCTGATGGTTGAGCGCATCCATCAAGTTTCGATAGTATTTCTGGTATCGCACCACACGATCGAAATGACGACGCTGCCTCGGCTTGGTCCTAAGCAGAAATTGCTTGGCGAGTAACATCTGGGCAGTCAGTTTCAGATCTGCCTCATCGAGCTCTTCATCGGCGCTGAGTAGTGTTTTCAGATCCTTGATCATTGAATACGTCCGGTTCTTTGGATGATGACCTCTGTCATTTCAAGGTATTCAGTGTCAACCATCTCATTTGTCGCGGATAACCGGTAGTTCCTCCCTATCAATGGGTAGTGCTCTTCAGTAGCGCCCTGCTTGACGGTTTCCAGCTTTGCCAAGCGATGCAGAGCTAGTATGTGAAAATAGTCGCGGATCGTATTGATCTGGAAGCGAGTCAGTTCTCCAGTGACATTCCTACCAAGCTGTTGCTGGAGAAGCTCGACCAGACCTTTCTCAGTCACCTGGGCTGCCTGTCGAGCCATGCGTTCCTGTCTAATACGCTCAACCATTTCTGGATCCACGTGTTTGAAACGAATAGTTCTTGGCTCAGGAGGTTTACGAGGGCGTTTTGGTTTGAACAGACGAATCTCATAATGAGATTCACCCGTAACCCAGGGAATCGGCACATCTACTATATTTTTCTGATCTGCGTGTGTGGCAAGAGCTGTAATAACCTGTTGGATTATTCGCCCCGTTTGACGAGGCGAGCGGCGTGCGTAATCAATGACCGCATCAACACGCTGCTCATACCTCACCTTCATACTATCGATGGCATCAAGCTGCGCTTCGATATTGAAAAAGACACTCTCAAGACGCGAGAGATCCCGTTGCAGGTTCAGCTCTGATTCTGATTCAGAATAGATATTGCGATATCCAGCGAGTAGCTTCCTGTAATTTTCCTGGTTGTATCTGAGTCCGGAAGCAACCTGTTCTAGCAGGAAGTCACGAAGAGCAAGTGGATTGTCGCTTGTCTTTATGGTCGCGTAATCCCTTATAAAAATCTCTCGAAGAAAATCGTCGAAAAATGTACGGATGACTTCTTTTGCTCGAATCTCTCCTTGAATTCGATCGTATAGATCTTTTATCGAGCCTCGTATCCCCTTCAGGTGACGGGAAAATCTTGTGGCGTCTTTGGCCAGCTCAATCAGAGTATCTGCATGGGATGACGGGTCGGTAACAACCTCTTGTATGGCAGCACGTATCGACTTCAGCTTGCCAGTCATTACCAACGGCCTACCTTCGGCAATCTCCAGCAACGATGACATTAATTGACTGACGTTGTGGGGCATGGAGACAAAGGTATGGTATCCGCGGCGCTCTTCCTGCAGCCAACCACAGCTGAGCAATCTCGAGTACATTTGGTTCGCCCGGACATTAATAGGGGTATCCGGCTCTGAAACCTCCTCAGCATCCGGCAGCCAAAGGCTCGGATAGGATTCAATTACCGACTCGATGACACGAATGACCTCCTGGCGTGCATGTCCATATTCCGAAACATCCACATCTTCCTCGAACAACTTGATATGGAGACGCTCCAGCACCCGCCAATAAAGGCGATTAAGACTGGACCCCAAAGGCTTGAATATCGCCTCAGGCAGCCTTTCGAAAAGATGACGTGTCTCCATGTTTTACTTTCCCGGCACTACGATGAATCCATTTATATGTTAAGTTACTTTACAGGTCAAGTATCTTTACATATGATTGAGCATAACTTAGCTAGACCCAAGGGCCCATCATGGGTGAAATATCCTGGTACCAAAAAGCTCGCCTACGTACTATCGAGACCCTCGCCTTCTGGCGGGGCAGAATCAATTCCCGCGACCTGACCGAAACATTCGGTATATCCAGAGTGGTGGCGCTGGGCGATATTCACCGGTACATGGAGCAGGCGCCGGGCAATCTTATCTACCGTAAAAGCGATAAAGCCTTTTTTGCGACCAGTATTTTCAAGAATCAGTTCACCTCGGGCGTTATTGATGAATGGATGACGCTGGATGCATCTCTTTGCGAATACGTCGACAAACCACAATTTGCAATCAAGCCTGAACTCGCACGACCACTGATCCAAGCGATACACAAAGGTACTGGCGTCATAGTCGTGTACCGCTCAATGGAACACCCTGATGGGACAGAAAGGTCACTTTTCCCTCACACGCTGGTCTACTCAGGATTTCGTTGGCATATACGTGCCTGGTGTTGTGTGCGGAAGGACTTTAGGGATTTCAATCTTTCCCGTGTCTCTCACGTAACCGCACTGAACGAAGCGCCTCTGCCAGAGGCACTACCAGACCAGGATGAACTATGGAACACGATGGTGGATATTCACTTCATGGCAAACCCAGGCATGAACGAACACGAAAGATCGCTCATTGAAGCCGAGTTCGGCATGGTGAATGGGCTGCTAAAGGTAAATACGCGCGCAGCTCTCGTAATGTACACCCTGCAGGCCTATCAAGTGGATCCTGACCAGGAACAGGACGTCTATAAACAACGCCTTGTTTTGGCAAACCACGATGATATCGCTCCTTTCCTCTGGTGATTCTGGGTAACCGATTGAATCCGCAAACCGGCTGATCCCGGACAATACGTCGATACCTCTTTGTGAAGAGACCAACGGGATCAAAGGTATTTCTTGAACGTACTCGCCGTCACCGCCACGGTCAGCGCGAACAACGTTGCAAACGGCAAAATGACGAAGGTCGGATGCAGACTAAAAGGCAACGCGAGATAGGTCACCCAGGTCAGGACAACCAAGGGTAGTGCCGCCTTCTTTGCATAGTGGTAGACAAAGGAACTTTCTCTTCCCCCGCCCCATCTCCGCAGATCGCGCTGCACCAATCCATCGACGAGCGCGACCAGGCTAAACAGCAAGAAGATCGGCATCGCCAGTGTCAAAATAGCAAGGCGCACTGAAAACACCTGCGTCACCTGCATCATGGCCAGTACGTACTCTGACATGGGTTTGTAAACCTTATGCAGCGTCGCCCTGACGCCCTGCTCATACTTCCGCGGAGGCATTGACACCCATTGGATGAAATCCACAAACCGCGTCACCTCGAAAAGGTAATGGTAGGAATTATCAGCAAACCGTTTGGCGAATCTTGCCGGATCGGAGGTCACAACGCTGCGTTGAAAATCATTGTCGAGATAACTGATCTCCGTTACCAGCATGGTACGACTGTGGTCCGTCCCTTCATCCGGCCACCAGAACATCATACCGACCCACTCGATGATGATCGAG
>PKUO01000094.1 GCA_002869585.1 Sedimenticola sp. | reverse complement strand
TCAGATGCTTCACAACTGGAAAAGATAAAAAAGCATGCAGAAGGGGTTGAAGGTTTAAAGAAACATCTGAAGTATTGGGATTATCTACGTGTATTAGAAGTACATGAAGCACTCGAATCTGTAAATGCTGAAATCAATAGCCTTGGCCTTGTTCCGACAACAAACTGGCATTAGTTGACGATTATTTGTAACGTTCTCCATATATTATTATTTATGATAATATATGTTATCAAAAGTAATTGGGCGCTCAAATTCACCTCATGACAGAAGAGTCTACCGAAATATCGCTTGCGAGTTCCGAGTCGCAACACTTGATTGATTTACCTCCTCTTGATGGCCAGGTGAGTGAACTGGCCAATGCAGTTGATATGTATCTGACCGGTAAATCTCGACACACCCAGCGAATGACGCGTAGCCATATGGATCGTGTTGCCAGGTTGTTTGGCTATCAGAACTACTTAAAAACCCCTTGGGGATCTCTCCGATATATACACGTTCAAAAAATTGTAGGGTATCTACAGTCACAAAATTATGCGCCACGGACAATTAACGCCACCATTGCTGCTATTCGAGGAACAGCACAGGCATCTTTCAGCATGTATCAATTGGATGGCGATGATCTTGAACGAATCAAGGGCATCAAAATGGTGAAGGGGTATCGGTTACCCACAGGACGTATGATTCCACTCGGCGAGATCTCGAATCTTGTTAATGCGTGCTGCAGCGATGAAACTGCCAGTGGCCCGAGAGATGTAGCTATCATTGGCTTTTTATATATTGCCGGCCTAAGGCGTGCCGAAGTTGTCAATCTACGCAGGGAAGATCTGGATCTTGAAAACAGAGAAATCAAGGTCATTGGTAAAGGAAACAAGCAACGTAAGGCGTTTTTGGATTCCGGGACAATCAATGCTCTAAAAGATTGGTTCCAGTACCGTACAGATGAAACTGGTCCACTTTTCGTCCGTGTAAGAAAAGGTGGGCAGCTCGTATTTACCAAACTAACTGAGCAAGCTATCTACGAGATCGTCAGAAAACGCTGGAAGCAAGCAGGAATACCGCCAGTTTCACCACACGATTTTAGAAAGACGTTCATTTCATCTTTGCTGAGTAAAGGAATTGATGTTTTCACTGTACAACGGATGGCAGGTCACTCAGACCCGCAGACTACGAGCGGATATGACCTCCGTCCAGAAGAAGATGCTCGTGCCGCGTCTGAATTTCTTCATTTGCCATATCACCGAAGATAAGACGCGATCCTACGTGAAAAGCAGAAATCAGAGGAGATGGTTTACTGGTGGAATGCACGTAGAATGATCTTATGAAATTCTACTGGGCATCAACTTTAGTGGTTTCTGCAAAATTTTAGTACTTATTGCAAAATTCTTTAGTACTTTTTGCTGTCGACCAGTTGTAAGGATGAGACTTAGCCTGGCCTGATATGGAATTGCGCATAATGTATATTATGTNTGTATATTATGTTAAATAATAAATCTCGGGTTCTTATATCATTCCTGATTCTTTGATATATTCAAAAATTCTTTGTGCTTACTTCCCGTAAAGCAAGAAATGCTTTCAATATAACTACTACGACATATCAATTTGGAGGATCTATGAAGAAGCAATTACTACCTCTTGGGCTGCTTGTGGCCATGGCCTCGGCCCCTGTCTTTGCTGAACAAGGGAAAGGATGGACGCTTGGTCCGGCTTTTGAGGATGGTTGGGACCCTGAATTTACTGTCGCTGCTACAGCGAATCATATGGATACCGATATCACCGGCGTCGACAGTGACACTAGCGCGGGTTTACAGATTTCATTGAATTGCCCCTGGTTTCAGCCACCGAGCGGTCTGATTCGTCAACAGTTCAATATCAACAAATTTGACAAGGATGGCATTGAACTGACTACTTTTGAACTCAATCCACGTTACTACGTGAACATGTCTCCTGCTTTGATGGTTGGATTTGGCCCCGGCTTTGGTTATATGTGGGCTGACGCAGATGCCGGTGAAGACAACAACATGTGGACCTTACAACTGGGTGGTGATGTTGAATATCGTCAGGGCGCCTTGTTCCTTGGTGCGGGTGCACGCTATCAATTTACCCAGGACGAAGAACTTGGTATTGATAACAAAGGTGCCGATAACTGGCTGGTACAACTAAAGGTTGGGGTTAACTTCTAAACACCCTCACTCTTGCTTTTAGATGGGCTGACTGGGCATATCCTGCCTGGTCAGCCAATATACAGGGCACTCCCCTGCACTACTCACCTGCTAAGGCATCTCATCTCGGATATATCTAAAGAGTAACGATATCTGGATATCGCTAAAGGGATTCTCATAACTGGTGTAACTATCGCCTCGCAATCCTCCAATCATACGTGCCAACCACTCATCGGGACGCATACTTCTTGCAAAACTACCCAGTTCTCCGAACACTACCGATTTTTCTATTCCGGGGACAAGGTGGCACCTTTGACATAGCTGTAGATAGATTTCAGCTGATTGGGATTTTTCTTCTTCTGAGAGGGATTGAGTGATTTCTGCATGAAAATTGATTGGATACTGGTAAGCCAATGACTGTGCATGATCATATAGTGGCTGCAATTCGTGAAATAAATGCTGCAGTTTTTCGAGAGATTCGATTAGTGCAGCATCTGTTTTACCAGATTCCTGCAGATAATAACGCGCCAACAACGGCAGCAGGTTTACGGAATTATGCAGCCGCGCTTCGATCCAGTCGCGTTGTACCGGTGACATCTCTTTTTCAGTGAGTAGTAACCTTGCATCGCCTGCAACCAAAGCCAGTTCGACCGAAAATCTTCGTTGGTGCTCACCTCCAGCAGTACTGGTGATCGGGCACAACATCAACATCCCGATCACCAGACCTAATACCGCATTCCTCATTAGAGGGCTATGTCAACGTGCATAGGCATGGAAGCATCGGCACTCCATTCCACCATTGATCCATCATACAACCGGGTTTTCTGATTGCCCAGAATTTCGCTGTTGACGAACCAGCCCAAAGAGGCCCAATGTCCGGTGTTGCAGAAGGTGATGGTATCGCCTTCCGTAGAGACATTAGCTATCTTGTAAAGCTTTTTCAGTGTTTCAACATCACGGAATTTTCCACCACCATTCACGGTCATCCAGCTCTCAGGCACATTGGATGACTGTGGAATTGTACCGGTACGTTTCGATTTTGGATGTTGGTTGATGCCACGATGCTGATCATCGGGACGATTGTCAATCATAATCACTCCATTGCCCATGGCGTTTTTAACATCATCCTTGCTCGCCATTATCCCCATATTAGGATTTGCTTTGAAACTCTTCGCTTCGGCTTTTTTGTTGCCGTTTTCCAGGGCATTCTTCTTATCTGATGTATAGCCCGCCAAACCGCCGTCCAGAATCGAAACCTCGTTATGCCCCAGCACTTTGAATGTCCAGTAGATGCGGGTTGCACTACCCAGGTCCAGCGCATTCTTGCCAGCGTGATAAATGACAACGTGAGTCTGATTATCAATGCCAAGATCTCCGATCAGTTTTTCCAGCTTGTCAGTTGGGGGTAGTTGCCCGGGAACGTCGTTGACTTTAGCCCGCCAGCCATCCTTCATATAATCGGTATACACAGCACACGGAATATGCCCGCGCAGATAATCGGTTTTTGAACCGCCATCCAGTGAATTACGTATATCCAGGACGCGTACATTGTCATTACAGCTATTGGCCTTAATCCACTCGGTATTAACCAGTGGTGTCGCCGCCCAACTCACGGAAGCAATGGTCAGTAAAGACAGGCCTGCAAATATCTGTTTAGTTGTTTTCATATATCTCCTCCAGGTAACTCAAAGTACAATCAGGCGATCAGCTGCCAGGATCTCATCGAGAGCCCGATCCCAATCATCGTCCGCCAGATCATTACGAGTTGCATCGTATAGAAAGACTCTGCAACTCAGATAGAGACGGTCTATTCCGTCGTTGAGGGTGTCATCGGGGAACAGACCAGTTTTCAAAACCGCCACATTCATGGGTTATGCTTCTCCTCAAAGATTAACGATACTGTCTGCCTGCAAAAGCGCCATGGTCAGTCCGGCACTGTCCAAGTAAGGCAGATCCTCTTCTTGTACGGTGGTCTCCGGTTCGATCTCGCACAGCTCCAGCAGTTCGGCCTGCTCGGCGTTTTCTGCTGTCTCTGCCACCGGACCGTTCATGAAGATCAATCGAACGCCATGACCTGCAATCGTCAGTCCTGCAGCAACACGCATTGCCTCGGCGTGATCACGCCGGCCCAGTACTACAAGTTGTTTGGTTCGCATCAACTTCTCCCCTAGAAACTCAAGATTCGGTCAGCTTCGCTTACCATGATGCTGTTCTGGGTTTGACTGCCGAGTTCTGTCGGACAGTCAGACTCCCCCATGTAACGCGACCAGGAGTGCTCACAGACTACCGATCGTCTGGCACAACGGATTGCCTGAACAACCTGGGGATTGCTTAGGGAACGCACACCATCATTGGTGAAAAAGCAGTTCCAGTCGGTTCCCTTGCGTCGACAGGCCGCGGCCAGGGGTATCAACACACGCCCGGCCTCGGGAGTCGATACGATAAACAACAGGTTCATTCATACCTCCATTGGGAAATTACTTGATTCTTTTCGTTAAGTAGCGAGGGGATTACTCCGGCAATTTGCTGAGACGTATCCGGAAAACTTTCGCTATCGACGGGTAACGAGGTATCTGTTGACCAGGCACGCCAGCCATTGATCAATACCCCTATCGGGATTGGTGTGTGTGCCTGCAGGCGTGCAAACTCGACAACGGAAGTAACTGGATCGTGAGCATAGACTACGGTCTCTACCTGTGCCCTGCTCTGCTGCTTCACAAGGATTTCCAGGGCATCGTTTGTCCAGAGTTCGGCGCCTGGAATGTGTCCTCCGCGCAAGCCACGTATAGTGTGCCCCCAGTACTCCGCTTCACTGCGCGTATCGAGCAAACGAAGCGGCCTGTTTTCGCTGATCAGACGCGATAACTGTTTGCGCAACATGATCTGATTGTCTCTGGGCGCTGCGGTGTAGATCTTCTCGCGACTCATGGCCCGGCCATGTCCTGCGGATATCGGCCAATCACCAGAGGCCAGCAGTTGACCCAACGGCGGACGCAGTATCTGGACGCGTTGTTGTCCTGCCAGAAACAGTAGTCCCGCCACGAAGTCCCGATCCGGTCCGGCATTACCGGCTACGATCATCGTCTCATCACCCTGAAGACCCAGGGTTCCAAATATCCAAACGATGTCTCGCAGGCTCGGCAAGCGCCGGTTCGGTCCAACCAGATCATCAGCGGAGAGACAACGTGCGCCACGAATGCTGCGGGAACGGCACTGATCATCAGGTCGTGTATCCAGCAACAGCCAACCAGGTTGATCGGGAAGCCGGTCAATGAACTGCAATTCAGGTTCCGATGCTGCTACCGGATTGGCAGACAGCAGCGTCATCAGAATCAGCAGACTTAACCGGGAAAATATCTGCACTGCTCAGCACCCGCCAAAGTGTTGCTGTTTGGTGACGGAGGTCTCTGACTGCTTGACCGGCGGGTTTTCCAGGTAATAGCCCATCAGTTCAATGACCGGTACTTCGCCGTAATCGGGACCGAGGTCAACATCCGGAAACTCTTCCATGGGTCTTGGCTTGGTCGCACCGATCCGTATCTCATCGTTTACCGCCGAGAAGGGAAAGAGTGCAGCGCTGACACCCAGGCTGATTATCAGGCTTAGCACGGCGAACACTATTATCTTTTGACTGATCATGCTTAACACCCTCAGGTAGAGTCGCTGGTCAGGCTGATATAGATGACCAGCATTGCCAGGGCGAACATACCCAGTTGAATCCAAGTCTGCAGGCTCAACTCCATTTCACTCTCCTTTGTAGTGACGAATCAGATCGCCCAGCTTTATCGCTTCACCACCTTCAGGGTTTTCAACCATCGGGGTATAAAATGGCACGCCATCCCGATCCGATCGCAAATATTCGGGTTGTGCGACCATGATGTAGATCAGGCCGATAATCGACACCACCGTTACTGTGGCCGAGAGCGTCAACATGCCCCAAAAGCCTTTAGTCATGGCCATTGTCAGTTCCTGCTCACAATGACACGCCAATAGCGATCTGCCTTAACGGTACCGAGATGCGCGCTGTCCAGTTCGGGCATCATGGGTGGAATCGCTTCCATTGAGGTTGGGTTATCAACCCGAACCTCGATCACCTCACCAGCTGCAGCACCGGCAAGGGCCTTCTTAGTCATCAACTGGGGACGTGGGCATGAGTCTCCAATGCAATCGACGACCTGGCTGATGTGATAGCTGTTGCCATTTTCCAGCGTAACTTCACCGGCTGGACTGCTGGATGCCTTTTCCTCGCTTTTTTTACGTCCGAAAAGTCCCATGGTTGTTTCTCCTGTGGTGTGTGTTTAGTCAGAAACTGATCTATACCGCAGCTTCAACACTGCTGGTTGCCGGCTGTCTTGCCGCGCTGCGCTGTTCCTCGATACGCCGTTCCTTTCTCAGAATGGCGCGATAGATGGCATAAAGAACCCCTGTCTGAATCAGGCCAAAGAACACGGCAGGAATACCGGTTTCTTCCTGCAGAGTCGATGCATTGGCAAACCCGAACTGTAACCCGGCCACGTTAGGCACCCCGTTCATCGTTGCACCTGCCGGTGGCCAGTAGATAAATGACCAGACCAGGGAAAATAGAAACATGCCGATAAAGGTGAACAGCAAGGCCCAGATCGCGCCGACGTTGCCCTCACCGGCCTTGACCCAGGTAGATACCGTGCAGGCGCCGGCGAGCACCATGCCGATACCAAACAGAAACAGGCCAATCACCTGGTTCAAGCCCACATAGAAATGCAATGGTTTACCGTCGCCAAAGGTCATGAAGGTGGTGAAACCGATGGTGAGAATCATCATGGTGACCAGCAACGCCTTGGTATTGCGATAGGTTTTGAACAGCATGGCATCGCGTAGGGCTGCGGTATTGCAGAAGCGTGATCGTTGCACCAGGAATCCGACCATTGAACCGAAGATAAAGGCCGTAAGACATTCGCCAACAACAGACATATCAACCCTCCAAAACTTTTTTGTAGATCATCGATCCGACCCATGCCCCGGCAATAATGCCCACCACCGACAGGTAGCCACCGAGATTCATCTGGGGAGTGAGGCCGAAGAAAGTGCTGACGTTGCAGACAAATGCGAGACGAATGCCAACGCCCATCAGCAGACCGCCGATGGTGATCATCACCCATTCTGAAAGGTGCCGGGGTACGCGCCAGTAGAACTCCTTGCTGAGAATCGCGCCCACCAGCGCGCCGAACAGCATGCCTAGGCTGATATAGATTTTCCAATAGCCTGCATCAGGCTTGAAGACGAGATCCCAGAACGGGATACGTGCCAGTTCATCCCCGAGAATAAACTGCGCAATGAGCCCGGTCATCATGGTCTCGCCGCCACCCACGGTCCAGGCGCCAACCACCAGGAACATGAAGATATTCAGGACGGAAATAATCGCCAGCTAGATAACCGGGTCATAGGTTTTTTTAAATATATCCATGCACTCCTCCAAGGCAGATCTACATCTATAGCCTTGAGAAATGCAAGCGCTGTGCCAGCAGGAATAATCTAATAATTACTAAGAATTACAATGCATTAAGTATTGTAGAAGATACTAATTCTGATCTACTCTGAACATTGGGTGTAGCAAAATGAATCACTTTATCTGATTCAGTTTGCGTCTCAGTGTGGAACGGCTGATGCCGAGAGTGCGAGCTGCAACCACCTGGTTGTTGTTATTGGCATTGAGAACTGCGCGTATGTGTTTGGCCTCAACTTCTTCCAGGGAGAGGTCAGTTTCCTGGCGTGTATCGCTCGGACTCTTGCGGGGTATGGTGATGATGATTTCATGGGCGTCGAGCACAGGTCCTGGAAACAACGCGAAGCTGCGCTCGATGATATTTTCCAGCTGACGGACATTGCCCGGCCAGTCATACTGCTGCAACTTCTCCTGAGCAGCCGTGGACAGGCTCAGGTCATCTCTGCCCTGCCTTTCGCGAAGTTGATGAATGAAATTCCAGGCCAACGGAATGATATCTTCACGCCTTTCACGAAGGGGTGGCAGGTGGATTGGCAGCACATTGAGTCTGAACAGCAGGTCGTTCCTGAACTCACCATCGGCCACCATCTGTTCCAGGTCCTTGTTGGTCGCTGCAATGATGCGCACATTGACCCGGCTGACACTCCCTCCTCCCACAGGACGAACCTCACCCTCCTGCAGGGCGCGTAACAACTTGGCCTGTAGCCGTGGGCTGACATCTCCCACCTCATCCAGAAACAGCGTGCCACCATCGGCCTGCTGGAACAGCCCCTGATGATTTTCACCCGCACCGGTAAATGCTCCTTTCACATGCCCGAACAGTTCGGAGTCGAGCAGATCTTCCGGTAGGGTGCAGCAGTTGATAGCGATGAAGGGTTTGTTGGCACGGGCGCTTGTGGTATGCAACGCCTGGGCGATAACCTCCTTGCCTGTGCCGGTTTCGCCGGTAATCAGCACAGGTATGTCACGTTCCTGAATGCGTTGAACCACTTCCAGTATCTGTTGCATGGCGGCGCTGGCGGCTATCACCGAACGCAGTTGCTGACGACCATCGAGCGCCATGCGCAGACGCTTCACCTCGTCCTGCAGGGCCTTGCGTTCCAGCACCTTGTTGACGCGTAGCAATAACTCTTCGGGGTTGATAGGCTTGGTCAGGTAATCATAGGCGCCCAGGCGCATCGCTTCCACAGCACTTTCAATGGTGCCATAGGCCGTCATGATGATGCTTTCGGTAGTCAGACCGCGCCCATGCAGCATGCCGAGAAGATCAATGCCGCTCTCCTGTCCCAGGCGCAGGTCGGTAATCAGCAGATCAATCGACTGGGTATCGAAATAACCCAATGCTTCATCAATACCCGCAGCTTCAAGAACCGCAAAGCCCTCGGTCTTGAGCAGCAGACCCAAGGTCTTGCGGATGGAAAATTCGTCATCGACTATAAGTATGGTACCCATCAGTTTGCCACTCTCAGTTCAAAAGAAACCTCGGTGCCAGAACCTTCCCGAGTGGTTATGCTGAGTGCTGTTCCGTGCTGCGCGAGGATGCGCTGGACTACCGACAGGCCCAATCCGGTGCCACCCTTGCGGGTGGTAAAGAATGGCTTGGACACCTCGGAGACAGCCTCTTCCGGAATACCACAACCATTATCGACAATACTGATATTAAGCCGCTGTCCATAGCGGGTTACACGCAGGATCAACTGGCCTTTATCGGTGATGGATTGTACCGCATTCAACATCAGATTGAGCATTACCTGACGGATCTGGTCCGGGTCGAACAGGCAGTGGCTGCGATCGTCATAGAGCCGATTGATCGTTATCCTCTCATCATACAGGGGATCATGCCTGATCAGTTCAATGGTTTGCTCAATCGTCTCAATCAGATCACCCTTCAACATTGACGGCGCCGGCAGACGGGCGAAAGTCAGGAAATCATTCAAAATACGCTGAAGCCGCTGCGACTCGGTATTGACGATGTCAGTGACTGCGTCGCGGTCATCCGCCTCAAGTTTGGTATGTCCGAGCAGTTTTACCGCGTTGATCAACGCCGCCAGTGGATTGCGGATCTCATGGGCGATGCTGGCGGCCATCTCGCCGACACAGGCAAGTCGCTCCGCCTCGGTGCGCTTGCGGTGCTCCAACTGAATCTCCCTGGAACTACGTTGCAGAGACGCGGCCATGAGATTGAAGGCCTTTGCCAGTGTGCTTGTTTCATCATAGCTGGTGACTCCCACCCGAACATTGAGATCACCACCTCCGATGCGTCCAGCCGCTAACGTCAGTTCATTCAGATTGCGGGTGACGGCAAGCGATAGCAGCCAGGCTGCGATACTGCCGATGATAAGCGCGATGATGATGTACTGAATACCCTTGGCCTTGGTCGCAGCCAGAGCCCGTTCGAGATTTTCGGTGCCCAGACCGAGCGCCACGAAACCAACCCGGCTATCGCCAATTCGCACATCTTCACGCAGATCGAAAACACGATCGCCCGCAGCGAGTGGAAAATTGTCATTGTGTTCAATCGCAGAACCGACTGCCTGCCCCACTCGTCCCGCGCGGGTACTGGCCAGCACATAACCACGGACATCGACAATCTCTCCATAGACAACATCAGCCTGGTCACTGACCCGCCGCGTTACTTCGTCCAGCGAGGCGAGATCCTCAGACAGCAATGAATTGGTCGAAGCCACCACCATAAGGCTGGCCAGTGAATGGCCTTGGTTGATCAGTTCCTGGTGCAACTCCTGTGACTGCCGTTCAACCGCTTCCCAGGTGAAGAGTCCCATCAGCACCACATGAACCAGCGCGACCGATACGATCAGTCGCGCACGTAGCGTGTGGAACATGCGTGGTATCCAGATGCTTCGCCGCCGCTGCTTTGTATCCGAAGGGTTATGAGCCTCAGTCATTTACTGACCTCCAGGTACTCTGCATCGGTGGCGAAGGTAAACCCCTTTTTGAAACCGAGTCCTTCAATAATTGCCTGGCCCTCCTGGGTTTTCGGGAGATCTATCAACGCCTGGCGCAGACGCTCGATCTCATCTTCAGGCAGATCATCCCGCACGGCTATCGGCATCTGTGGTTGAGGCGGGGTTTCCGCAATGATCCGTAAATCTTTCTGTATCTGCTCAGGCATGGAACGCAACGATGGCCGCCAGGTGCCTGTTATATCCACCAGGCCGGAATGCAGGGCCAGCAGGGCCGAATCCTGGGAGCCGAAGTACTCCACCTGCATCTGCTCGTCGATGTAGATACCCAGGTCCTCGAGATATTGACGGGTCATCACAGTTGCCGCATAGGCGTCTGGGTCCGGAAGACCGATGCGCAACCCGTTCGGCAGCGTGTCAGCCGACAGTTCTTTGATCGGCCCATCACGGTGTACCACGAGGATGCCGGTGAAAGGTTCAGAAGCCACCTTGGCAATCACCCGATACCCGTGCTCCCGGGAACGGCTGTAGAGAAGCGGGTTGAGATAGATCAGATCATAGTCACGCGATGTCACGCGGTCCATATAACGGGAAAAGTTGGTGCTGGTGACAAACTGGATGGGCCGCCCCAGAACCCTGGCAAGATAGTCGGTCAAAGGCAGGAACATCCCGGCGAGTTTTGTTGGGCTCTGTAGCGGGAGCACGCCGAAGCGCAGATGATTCGACTGAGACTGGTCAGCCTGAGAAGCACCTGACATCGCGATGAACAGCCAGGCGAGCAGCCATGCTTTCAGTTTTATCGAATGATTTGCCAGACCATTAAAACTGTACAGATGGGGTCTGGCGCTCATCGTTATCAAAGGAGTCTCCTGAAATGCTGTCAGATGTTCAGCCATTTTTAGAGCAAACGCCACTCAAGCGCAACCTGGGCTGATTGGCATTTATCCCAAACCAGTGCGCAATATTGTCTGTAAGCCTGGAAAATGCCCTGAAGCGAATAGCTCAGAAAAACTCTGCGATCTGTAGGGATACGCGTTTTTTTCCTTCACCCACCCATTGGGTGCCCACCTGTTTGAAGCCGAATTTCTGGTGAAACTCTTTTGAGGGTTGATTCATCGGATCGATGTCAAACTCACAGGCGATGCAGGCCATGCCCGATGAACGTCCAAAATCGAACAGATCCCGATAGAGCAGTGATGCCACACCTTGCCCATGCCGCAACGGGGAGACGACGATACGGTCAACATAAAGAAAATTATCAAACTCTTCGCCGAACCATCGGTAGTTCGGACTTTGGTAGTCCACCCCATTCGGCAATGCCAGTAGAAACGCGATCACTTCATCTTCGTGCTCTACTACCCGGTGATAGGTCGATTGTCCATGCATTTTAATCAGATGGTCTCTATCCAGGGGGCTGAGAAAATGCTCTGACTCGAGATTGAGTTCGAGTATTCTCGCAAAATCGGTTTGCTCCGCGTTCCTGATATGCACTAGAAAAGTTCAATCTCGGCTGTGCCTGAATGTTTGCGTTCACGATCATTTATTTCCGCAAGCACCAGGTCTTTCAGATCCACCAGTTGTGGTAGTTCAAGTTGGCTCAAATCGAGAGTATTGAATATACGTCTTGTAGATCGATCTATTTCAAAACATGTTCTGTGGGCAACTCCTTTACCTGGAAGGGTGATACCGTCAATTCCATGTACCACCTGGTTGCAAAACTCACACCGCATTTTTATCTCGCTTCTTATCCCATGGTCGATTTATATAGATTTAAAATCTTGTCAGATCGGGAAGCGTTATTCAATGAAAAACCCTGTTTTTGTGAACGTTGTTAACAAAACGGTTCCAGAATAAGGAAGGCCGGCAATTAGCCGGCCTTCCTTATTGTGTTAATCGCTATTTTCAGCGGGGATAAGGCTGATAATAGTATGGGTTCGGGCCATAGGGTGGTACGCCATAGCCGTAGCCTGGATAGGCTGGCTGCTGTGGATAGGGGTGGGTACGGTAAGGTCCTGGATAAAATGGACGCTGTGGCATTGCTGGCGCAGCAGTTGCGGCTTCCCCACCCTGCTCAACACTACCCTCTGCAGTCACCTGTCCAGCCTGGTCTGCTTGCTCGCCCTCTTGCGGCTGCTCGGAAGAACCGAATCCGAAACGGGGCTTGGCCCAATCTGGACGTGCGGGCTTGCTAGCCATTTTTGCGCGCTGCTCTTTGACCCACTCTGGTACTTCGGGACGTGCAGGACGTTTCATCTCTGGTCTTTCATTCACCCAGCCTGGCAACAGAGGGGCTTCACCTGTCTGTTCTGTAGACTCGCCTGTAGTTGGCGCAGTGGGGGAAACTTCTGGAGCAGCAGGTGCAGTATCTGTCTCGACTGCGACAGTGGCTGGTGCCTGCTCAGTTGCAGTGGTGGTTTCAGTCGCTTCTACCGGGGCTGTAGCTATAGTAGCAGCCTCAGTTGCTTCAACAACAGCTGGAG
>PKUO01000028.1 GCA_002869585.1 Sedimenticola sp. | reverse complement strand
GTCCAGCCGCCAGGTCGGTAGAAAATGAAAATAGTCAAGTAATTCAGCCACTTCATCCAGGTGCTTGTCGACATCCTGTACCAGGAGCGTCCAGTGACTTGGTGGCAGACTGGAAAAATCCTCATCATCGAAGGGACCAAAACGCGCCTCCCAGGGACGCACGCCATCTTTCTCCAGAACGATACGTGATTCAACCTCCTCATCACAACTCAGTCCCGCCAGCTCTTCGGGGGTCAGCGGGCAGCGGTAGTCGGAAATGGCGTTGCGGATCAGTAGAGGTTTTTTTTGCCAATACTCGTTCAGAAAAACAGAAGGGTTGATTCCCTCAGGAAAGTGCAGCGTTATCATAGTGGATAGTGTAATGACCTGGACAAATTAGAGTGTGTGGCATTGTACTTTGCTTTGGTGTCGAAGAGAAAACGCTTGAGACTGTTTGTGCGAGTTTCATGCAATGGATTAGAGACGGTTATAGGATAAGCTTCATAGCAAATATTCCGCCGGCGGAGGCGTTGATCAGGGCATACTGAAATACTGATTCAACTTGTGAAAATTTAGGTAATAGAAATTGATAACCTGTATAATCCAGACTGCAATGAGTCGTCTCAATTTGTAACGATACATTAACAAATCTTAACAAAAGCTTACACAATCCCATGTATCATATCGGGACGCAGTCTTAGTGAGTACAACTGTTACAGTTTTTGACTCAAGCGTTATTAAACGGGGAAATTACGGTTTTTAGTTTTTCGGTCTTCAACTTAGGATAGAGAGGAAATTATGGTTCGATTCAAACAGAAAAAAATGATCTCCATGCTTGTTGCTGTCGGAGCAGTAGCCAGCATCATAATCGCCGGAAGCGCAATGGCCGGTGATATGGATAATCGCTATGCGGTGGATTCCGCCAAAGGAGTGGTCAAGAACATAGCTGGCGAGTGCTGGGTCACCGTCGGTGGAATGCAGGGCAGACTGGCCGAATGTGGCGATGTTATCGATTCTGATGGCGACGGCGTATTCGACGACAAAGACAAGTGCCCGAACACACCTGAAGGCGTGAAGGTTGACGCCGATGGCTGTGCGCTGGATTCCGATGGCGACGGCGTAGCTGATTACAAAGACAAGTGCCCGAATACTCCTGCCGGTGCCCCTGTCGATGCAAATGGCTGTCCGCTGGATTCCGATGGTGACGGCGTGCCTGACTACAAGGATAAGTGCCCGGGTACACCTGCAGGTGCCAAGGTTGATATGAACGGCTGTCAGATCATGGGCAACATCACCATCGATCTGGTCAATGACGAATTTGATTTCGACAGTGCCGCGCTGAAGCCTTCCATGAAGAGTGCCCTGGATGGCGTTGCTGCCAAGATCAAGGCCAGCGCAGGTGACGAAAGCCTGATGGTTATCGGCCATACCGACAGCAAGGGTTCAGATGCCTATAACCAGGGTCTGTCCGAGCGTCGCGCCAGTGCCGTAGCCGGATATCTGGCCACCAAGGGTATCAGCCCGGCCAAGATGACCACCAAGGGTATGGGTGAATCCCAGCCTGTGGCTGACAACGGTACGGATGCCGGTCGTGCGAAGAATCGTCGCGTTGAGATTACAACCAAGTAAGATTCTACGAGCTGATGAAAAGCCGGATCCCTTGCGGGGTCCGGCTTTTTTTATGAGATGGTATTTTATGTCGGAGAGGGACTAGATGTTTTTCGCCTGTTCAATGGCGTTACCGATATAGTTAGCCGGTGTCAGCGCCTTCAACGCCTGTTTTGCCGACTCCGGCATCTCCAGTCCATCCACGAACACACTCAACTGCTCCGGGGTGATTCTCTGCCCGCGGGTCAGCTCTTTCAGTTTTTCGTAAGGTTTCTCAATACCATAGCGGCGCATCACGGTCTGGATCGGTTCGGCTAATACCTCCCAGTTGTCACTAAGATCATCCAGTAGGCGCTTTTCATTGGCTTCTAACTTGCCGATGCCGCGCATCGCAGACTGCAGGGCAATACTGGTATAGGCGAAGCCGACGCCCATGTTTCTGAGCACGGTAGAGTCGGTCAGGTCGCGCTGCCAGCGGGAGATGGGCAGTTTCATCGCCAGATGCCCGAAGATGGCATTGGCAATGCCCAGGTTGCCTTCGGCGTTTTCAAAATCGATGGGATTGACCTTGTGCGGCATGGTGGAGGAGCCCACTTCACCGGCAACCGTCTTCTGCTTGAAGTAACCCAGGGAGATATAGCCCCAGACATCCCGGCAGAAGTCGATCAGGATATTGTTGAAGCGGGCCACCGCATCGAACAGTTCGGCCATGTAATCATGGGGTTCGATCTGGATGGTGTAGGGATTCCATGCCAGACCCAGTGATTCGACGAACTGCCTGGCAAATTCCGGCCAGTCCAGTTTCGGATACGCGGAGATATGGGCGTTGTAGTTGCCCACCGCGCCATTGATTTTCCCCAGCAGTTGTACACCGGCCACCAGGTCGCGCTGACGCTGAAGGCGGTAAGCCACGTTCGCCATCTCCTTGCCCAGGGTAGTGGGTGAGGCAGGCTGTCCGTGGGTGCGGCTCAGCATGGGTTTGTCCGCGTGATCGTGGGCGAGCTGTTTTATCGCCTTGATCAGTTCATCCATCGGCGGGATCAGCGCCTGACCACGACCTTCACGCATCATCAGTCCGTGGGAGAGGTTATTGATATCTTCCGAGGTGCAGGCGAAATGGATAAACTCACTGACATTTTCCAACTCTGGATTGCCGGCGATCTTCTCTTTCAGGAAATACTCGACCGCCTTGACATCATGATTGGTGGTGCGCTCGATATTTTTTACCCGCTGGGCATCCTCTTCATTAAATTTTTCGACAATGTTGTTGAGGATATTGTTGGCGTGCTCGCTCAATGTTGGAACTTCGGCTATACCCTGGTTGGCAGATAATGCCTGCAACCAGCGGACTTCCACCAGAACGCGATGACGGATCAGGCCATATTCACTGAAAATCGGCCGTAGATCCTCTGTTTTGTTGCCATAGCGACCATCAACGGGTGAAATCGCAGTGAGAGTCGAAAGTTCCATAAATATCCCGTGGTTTTGTTTGATGCGAAACGGCGAATTATATCACCCTGACAGAGGAAGATAAGGTGGAGATTTCGTGCGGTTCGCTATACTGTAAACGATATAAATGGCGATGCTGTACCAGATTGGTTGGTAGAATAGTATGATTATCCAATAATATTATTTGTTTTTATGATTTAATGCTGTTGCGCTGCAGTATTATCGTGGCATTTAGGTTATAAGGCAGAATATAACCGAAAGATTTGTATGAATTCAGGGGTAGGTTGAGTCCCCTGGTGTATCAAGACCTAGAACCTGGGAGGAATACTCCGTGCTTGAATCCTATCGCAAACACGTGCAAGAGCGTGCCGCAGAAGGTGTTCCGCCGCTGCCAATGAATCCAGAGCAGATGGTTGAACTGGTGAATTTACTGAAAAATCCACCGTCAGGTGAGGAAGACATTCTCCTTGATCTGATTACCAATCGCGTACCTGCGGGTGTTGACCAGGCTGCCTATGTGAAGGCGGCATTTCTGGCCGACGTGGCCAAGGGAAATGCACAGTCACCACTGATCGATCGGGTAAGAGCGGTTCAGCTCCTGGGCAGTATGTTGGGCGGTTATAACATAGCGCCACTGATAGAGGCCCTGGATGATGATCAGCTGGCGCCCACTGCGGTCAAGGCTCTGTCCCACACTTTGCTGATGTTCGATGCCTTCCATGACGTCAAGGAGAAGGCCGATGGTGGTAATGCGCACGCCAAGACCGTGCTGCAATCCTGGGCGGATGCGGAGTGGTTCACCGGGCGTAAACCGCTGGCGGATAAAATCACAGTCACCGTTTTCAAGGTGACTGGCGAAACCAATACCGACGATCTGTCTCCGGCCCAGGATGCCTGGTCCCGTCCGGATATCCCCCTGCACGCCAATGCCATGCTGAAAATGGAGCGTGAGGGGATCGAACCCGATAGTCCAGGAACCATTGGCCCGATCAATCAGATCAATGCACTCAAGGAAAAGGGTTTCCCCCTGGCTTACGTGGGCGATGTTGTTGGTACAGGGTCATCACGCAAATCGGCCACTAACTCAGTACTCTGGCACATGTGCGATGACATTCCCCATATCCCCAACAAGCGTGCTGGTGGAGTCTGTATTGGCGGAAAGATAGCGCCGATTTTCTTCAATACCATGGAAGATGCAGGCGCTCTGCCGATCGAGTGTGAGGTTGATGGTCTGCAAATGGGCGATGTCATCGACATCTATCCCCACGAAGGTGTTATCCGCAACCATGAGACAGATGCCGAAATCACCCGCTTCCAGCTGAAGACCGAGGTTATAGCCGACGAAGTGCGTGCGGGTGGACGAATTCCGCTGATCATCGGTCGTGGTCTCACTGACCGTGCACGTGAAGTCCTTGGGCTTGAACCTTCCACCGTATTCAAACGTCCCTTGCCTGCAGAAGACAGTGGCAAGGGCTTTACCCTGGCGCAGAAAATGGTGGGAAGGGCCTGTGGTGTTGCGGGCGTACGACCCGGTACCTATTGCGAGCCGAGAATGACCTCGGTCGGATCACAGGATACCACCGGACCCATGACCAGGGATGAACTGAAAGACCTGGCCTGTCTGGGATTTTCCGCCGATCTGGTGATGCAGTCCTTCTGCCATACCGCGGCCTATCCAAAGCCGGTCGATATCACAACCCACCACACCCTGCCTGATTTTATCTCCTCGCGTGGCGGTATTTCATTGAAGCCTGGCGATGGAATCATCCACTCCTGGCTGAACAGGATGTTACTACCGGATACCGTTGGCACCGGGGGTGACTCACACACCCGGTTCCCGATCGGAATTTCATTCCCTGCCGGCTCTGGATTGGTCGCGTTTGCCGCTGCCACCGGCGTAATGCCACTGGATATGCCAGAGTCTGTACTGGTGCGTTTCTCGGGTAAACAGAAGCCCGGTGTAACCCTGCGTGACCTGGTGAACGCCATTCCCTATTACGCCATCAAGCAGGGGCTGCTGACAGTAGCCAAGGCGGGCAAGAAGAATATATTTTCAGGACGGATTCTGGAAATCGAGGGCCTGCCTGACTTGAAGGTGGAGCAGGCCTTTGAGCTCTCCGATGCCTCCGCCGAACGTTCCGCTGCGGCCTGTACTGTAAAGCTCAACGAAGCACCGATCATCGAGTATCTCAACTCCAACATCACCTTGTTGAAGTGGATGATGGCCAACGGCTACCAGGATCAGCGCACCCTGCAGCGGCGTGTTGAGGAGATGGAAAAGTGGGTTGCCAATCCCGAGTTGATGGATGGGGATGCCGATGCCGAATATGCGGCAGTGATCGATATTGATCTGAATGAGATCAAAGAGCCGATTCTCGCCTGTCCGAACGATCAGGATGATGTGAAATCGCTCTCGGATGTGGCCGGAACCCAGATTGACGAGGTGTTCATCGGTTCCTGTATGACCAACATTGGTCATTTCAGGGCAGCAGGTAAACTCCTTGATGGGATACACGATCTGCCCACACGCCTGTGGATGGCGCCGCCTACTAAAATGGATGAGCATCTGCTAACTGAAGAGGGCTATTACAGTATCTTTGGAAAGGCCGGCGCGCGCATGGAGATGCCGGGGTGTTCACTCTGCATGGGTAACCAGGCGCGGGTCAAGGACAACTCGACGGTTGTCTCGACCTCGACCAGAAACTTTCCCAACCGTCTTGGCAATGGTGCGAATGTCTATCTGGCATCGGCAGAGATAGCTGCGGTAGCTGCAATACTCGGTAAAATCCCAAGCTATGACGAGTACATGGAGTATGCACGCAATATCGACAGCATGGCCGCCGATATCTATCGCTATATGAATTTTGACCAGATCGAATCCTATCGCAAGGAGGCCGATAAGATTATTCCCGTTGTTGCGGTCTGATCATTAATTTCAAAAAGAACCTGACTGAAAACCGGGGTTGGCAAAGATCCCGGTTTTCTCTCAAAACCCGCCCACCTCTCTGACAAAAGTCATGCTTATTGCGATAGCAGACTTCCCGCTGGATCGATAACTTTTGTATCAACAGCCTAGCTTCTTGGTTTCTATTGATTTGTATCATGGCAGAAATCCTGCAAAGTGTAATTCTTAAACGGGATTAGAGATTAAACAATAAATGGTTCCGGGGCAGGTATAGTGGGGCTAGAACAATCAGAAGTCTCAATTAAGAGGGTGGATAATGTCTATCGGCCTTCTCTATCAGTCATTTACCCTGTCTCCCGATGCTGTTCTTCTTCTAACTGTTGCGTGCCGGCAGGACAATATGAATAAAAGTATTAAACGGCTTTTGCTGGGTTGCCTTTGGTTACTTGTGGCTTTTGCGCAGAGTGCGAATGCAACGGACTGGCAGCAACTGACCCATGGTGGCCTTTCGTTTTCCATGCCAAGTGATTGGGGCATTATCAAGGAGCGGGAGCTTGAAGGGCAATGGGGTATCAAGGATGACGAAAAAAAGCAGGGGGTGGTTTTTGCCATAACCTACGAACGGCGACCCGAACGCATGCTGGATGGAGCGCGTAAGGATGGCATGGAGGTCAAGGATTTGGGCGCGGTATCCGTGGGTGAACTGACCGGACAACAACATGAGGTCTCAGGCCAGTTGCAGGAGCAGGGCGTGGGTGAGGTGTTCATCCGTGTGGTCATACTTGACGGCCTTCTCAAAGATGCAGACCGGGTTTCATTCAATGTATCCGTCATCGGTCAATCTGCCGATGACTGGCAGTCAGTGATTGACCAGGTGATGGCTAGCGTGAAACCCACAGATGAGCTGGTGGCAACGCTCACAGGGTACAGCCGGCATCAGCTGTTTGATGGCGTGATCAGTCTGGATGTGCGGAACAACTGGGACATGACTGACTACAGTGACAACGTTTCCTGGGATCCACCACTGGTCAGAATATATGGTGCACCCTTTATAAAATTTGGCACAGGATACACACTGACCGGAGAAAAGGGATTATTGAGTAAAATCGATAATCCTGTCATTGAGAAGGCTGAAATTCTGGATTTTCCCGCTTGGCGAATTACAGGCACCGGCGTAGGTGTGAGCTACGTTGGCCCAAACAGAAACAAAACTGTGCCGGCCCTGACCGAACTCTATCTGTCTGATGTATGTCTGGCCAAGGGTGATCGCTTCGGTTATGCCATCACCGGCTCTGAAGAGGAGCGTGCGGAGAATAAGGACGAGCTGGATAAACTACTTGCCAGTATGCAGATCAATCTGCCGGAAGGTGCAGGGTCCTGTGATGAACTGGTGCAATATGATTGGGTCAAGAACGCTTCGATAAGGGTGCCACGCAGCTGGCGCAAGGATCAGGATGCGCAATACCACCTCTCTTGGTATGACAAGGTTCTCACTACCGGAGCCAATATATCTCTCTACATATCACATGGGGCTGCAGATAAGCACCCTATCATCGGTGAGGGATATGCGCCCGCCGAGACCCTGGAGACACTCCATATCGATGGCTATCCAGCCACCCATTACCGCAAGCGCCATACCGGCTCGGATAAGATAGAGTCAATTTACGATTACTATGTGCTGGATACGCGGATGCAGCATAAGTCGGAAAAGTTGATAAGCAGCACCAGCTTTGTCTATTTCAAATTCTCCACCAGACCTGCTGAACTGGCTGAACCTGATACCGAAATGCATAACTCAATCCTCTCGAGTTTTGTCTTCGGTGAAGGTTGGGAGAGTGAAACGCCCGTGGTCAGGGTGGAAAGTTCAACAACAGTGAGTCAGATGCCAGCTGATGAACCGCCAATGCCGACAGGTACTGCCGTACCGGCAACAGACACCATATCCACGGAGCCTGCAGAATCCACAGAACCGGTGGTTGTTCCAGCACCAGTAGCAGAGGAGCCAGTAGCAGAGGAGCCAGTAGCAGAGGAGCCAGTAGCAGAGGAGCCAGTAGCAGAGGAGCCAGTAGCAGAGGAACCAGTAGCAGAGGAACCAGTAGCAGAGGAACCAGTAGCAGAGGAACCAGTAGCAGAGGAACCAGTAGCAGAGGAACCAGTAGCAGAGGAACCAGTAGCAGAGGAGCCGGCAGTTGATCAGGTTCCCGAACCTACTACGGAAGTTACTGATGCTGCACAACCCATTGCTGCGGAAGAACCTGTGGCTCAAACCGCTGTGGATGAGGAAACTGACAAGGCCAGGGAGCGCTATGAGCAGGCCAGAATTTTGCGGGATGAGGGCGCGCAACTCCAGCAGCAGGGCAAACTGGCTGAAGCAGTGGAAAAATACCGTGGCAGCCTGGAGCTGTTTCCCGACGATCGTCTGGAAGAGCATGTGCGGCGTATCGAACAGTTGTTAGGTAACAGAAAATAGTAATAAGGGCGGAGAAGAGCGAATGAGAATACTATTCTGGCCGACAAAAGTCTGGGTTACTCTCTTGTTGTCCTCTGCAGCGCTATCTCTACAGGTACAGGCTGAAGAGACTGATGTGATTTTCGATAACAGTATCGCTGCTCCCGTCGACAGTGTACCGCTGAAACCCATCCGGTTTACTCTCTACGATGCACGCACCATCACCAGTATCCAGACCTTTCACTGGAATGGCGGGCAGGGTGCCACACCGGGTTCAATCGCCCTGCAAGGGAAGGACAAACGACTGTTCGGACCCTGGAAAGCGACGGGCGTGGCGGATGATCAGGGCTTGAATAACGCCTACTGGCTGGTTCAGCCCAATACCCTGCTGGAGGCGGGTACCTACACTGTTCTCGACTCGGAACCTGGAACCTGGGCCAGAAATCCGGCGCAGGGCAATGTCGGCATAGTGCGTATCACTGGCCAGCAACAGAATCTGTCAGCAGCGGAAACCGCAACAACCACTCAGCCCATCGAGCTCATCCCGCCAGCAGAAAGTGCTGGAGAGAGTGTTGCATCAGCGGACATCACGCCGTTGACCCATGAGCAGCAACAGCTGCGGGCCGAAGAGTTGTTCGAGCAGATTCGCCAGACTGACAACTACGATTATGAGCAAATCGAGCGGCTCTATCTGCAACTGCTGCGTGAATGCCCCGATTCCGACAAGGCGGAAGAGTCCTATTTCAGGCTTTCGAACCTCTACCGTATGGGAATGGACCCTCCTGAATACGGCAAGTTGCGTGTGCTTCTTGAAGAGTATCTGGAGCGTTTTCCGGATTCCGATATGGCGCCTGAAATGCGTGAGCGCCTCCTGCGTACTTATGAGAGCTCAGGGCAGTGGCAGCAGGTTGTGGAGATCTATGATCAGCTGATTCCAGCACTGCCCGAGGATCATCAATACTACCTGGTGAAACTGCTCGATTACGCCAACGCCCTGGAAGGAAATGGAAATCGCGAAAAGGCATTCACTTACTACCAGCAGGTGGCCAGCATCGCCGGGGGTGAAAAGGCCGGCAACTATGACATGAGCGATTTCTGGCTGCGGGTTGCCCAGAACCGGATAGATGTCATCGGAAAGATCCAGGCCGAGCAGTGGCAGGATCTGGTCGCACTCTATCGAGAGCAGTTCAGCAAAATGGCCTGGGCCGAAATGCCACAGATTCAGGAATTGCTGGAATATGCAGAAGCCCTGGAAAAAAGCGGTGATGCACCTGAGGCGATCAATCAGTATCGAAAGGTATTAAAAACAGACCAGGGCTACGAGACACGGCAGGCACAGCTTGCGCGTGAGCGTCTGGTTGCACTGGGAAGTTGATCCGGGTGGCAATCACAGCGATTGAGGAAATAGTTTAATGAAGACCTCTTTACCGAGTGGCAGGCAAAGTCGCAATCGTCGGTATGGCCGATGGCTGTCTGGTTTGATTCTTGTAACAGCCATGCTATCGCCTTACAGCGCACAGAGCGAGGAACCGACAGTGGACGAGCGATTCGGATTGGCCGAGCAGGCCCTCAATGAGGGGAAACTGGCCGAAGGCAAGGCACAGCTTGAGAATATTCTGAAGAGTGATCCTGCTAACAAGGATGCCTGCAACCTGCTGGGTAATATCGCCCTGGCGCAAGGCGAATTGGACCAGGCTAAGGAGTACTACAATTGCGCCCTGGATGCCGATCCCCTATTTGCCGAAACCCACAACAATCTGGGTGTTCTGGCCCTCAAGCTCGGAAAGGTGGAAGAGGCCATGACCCATTTTCACGCCGCAGCGAGAATCGATCCGAAACGGGCTGACGCCTGGTACAACATGGGGCAGATACTGATGGCGGCGGGACAGACAGAGTCTGCAGAGACCTATCTGCGCCGGGCTATCCGTGCCGATCCCAAGCATGTCGGCTCACGTCATCGTTTGGCCGTGCTGCTGCTGTCATTGCAAAGAGGCGATGAAGCGGTCGATTTGTTGGAAGAGGCTGTCAAGGCTGACCCAGCTAGTGCGGATGTGCTTTTTCTCTTGGCCACGGTATTTGATGATCTGGGCCGCACCGAAGAGGCCGCGGAAAAATATATACAGGCCAAGGCTGCTGGCAGTAAAGCGCCGCAGTTGCCCCTCTATCTTACGGAGGCCCAGATAAAACTGGGTCAGGTAAAAGAGGCTCGAAAAGGATTGCAGGCTCTGGTTGGTGATGGAACAGCCGATGCGGCTATCAAGGAAAAAGCGGCCGCCCTGTTGAAGGAGTTGGGCGATGATGGTACACGCTGAAATTCATAGCGGAATCAGTAAACGCCAGTCGAACCTCCTTTCATTTTTCTGGCTATGGCTTGTTGTTCTCCTGGCAGTTGGCAATCCTCTCAACTGTAATGCCGCTACTAATATTGATGATCTGAGAACCCAGCAGCAGACCGACCTGAAGAATCTGGAAAGCAGCTACCACGACAAAGTGCGCAGCAATCCGGATCTGATCAATTCGGACGGATCTGTTAATACCCAGCATCCTGAGTACCAGAAGATACTTACAGATTACAGCCAGGAGAAGGCTGCTATCCAGTCGGATTACAACGACAAGGATACGCGTGGGGCTGACCTCGAATCGATACAAGACCGTTATGGATCAAAGGTAAAAACAACCGGTAGTGCGCCGAAAGATGTCAGGGCGGATGTGGACATTTCGGCAACCGATAGCAATGTTGCTCGGCAAATTGCCGATGACTGGAAAAAACAGGGTGACACGGTCGAGTATGATCCTAATCTTGGCATCTATATCAACAAGACAAAGGATGCCACCCTTTGGCAGCCACCGACACCGGAACAGCTCTCTGAGCGGCAGAAATACCCCGATGCATTTTCTACCCCAGGCGGTAAACAAGCCACCGATGTAAAAGGCGGCGAATCGATCAGAGACCCGGTTGGCTATGTTCTGGACAATGAAAAGAAATTTATACATTCCGTCGAGGACCTCGAAAATACAGATATCGATAGCAAGGACCCCAACGCGCAGCTGAAACGCGACATGGCCCTGAAGACCGCAGGCAAGAGTGTCAGCAAGAGCGCGCAAGAGGTCGGTCATGATTCAGATACTGTCGAACAGGCAAATAAGCTCAGAAATTATGGCGATAAATTTGAAGCAGGCATCACACCGTTAGGTGCAACACCCGAACAGCAGAAGGCTGATGAGCGCAAATGGATCGGTCAGGCCGATCAGGAGGTACAGAATGCCAAGCCGGCCGCGGTACAGAAGTCGCAAAAAACCCGTGATATTCGCGAAGCGTTAGCCAAGACCGCGGAAAAAGGGGCTAAGGGAACCGCTGATCCGAATGCGGAAAACACCGCCGAAAATATCCGCGAACGTAATCGCACACTCGACCAGGCAAATGAAAAGGCGCTGGCTGCAAATGAAGAAGCCCGTAAAAAGGCCGGCCTGCCCACAGCACCCCAACCCGATGAGAAAGAGGTTCAGCGTCAGGCCGAGAACAAAGCACAGCGTACAGCCGATCAAGCGAAGGACGCTAAACCAAGTTCCGGCACAACGGAACGGACAGGCTCGTCTAAAAACAGCCAGTGGAAGATCACCGAAGGGCGCGATGGAGACAAACGCACCAAGACACACACTTCAACCACGCAAAACCAGGATGGAAGCACCACACAGCGTAATACACAAACTGATACCAAAAAAACTGCTGGTGGAGGCAAGACAACAAATGTAGACAGGACTGTTACCCAGACCGGAGCCGATGGTTCGAATAAACAGACCCGGCAGCAGACCAGTGGCTACGAAGGCAAGAAAGGATCTTCCAGCACAACCACTACCTCTGAGACAGAGCGTGACGCAGGCGGGAAAGTCACCTCACAAACGGATTCCAAAGTAACCAAAAACACCCGCACTGGAAAGAGTGGGAGCACCACCAGTACCACAGAAAAATCGAACTCAAAACAGGATTACAAGGGTTGGATGCCCAAGGGTACCCGAGGACCGACCACAACCGAAACCAGTGGGCATACCATAGAAACTGACCGTGGAGGCAATAAGACCACCACCTCAACGACGACAACAAAAAAGACCGATGATTGGGGTGGCAGGAAGGTCACCACAACAACCCAGACCGATTCCCAGAGCACCAAGTCCACTGGCGAGGACGGCAGAGAGACGCGAACTTCGGTAACCACTACGACCACGAACAAGCCCTGGCAGAAATCAAGGACAACAGAAGGCTTTATAGAGCGGGACCACAAACCGGGTGGGGCGGATGATGAGCCCGAAAAGAAACCGCAAAGCCCTGTGCAGACAAGCGTAAAGATAGCAGGCGGAAAACTTTTCGAGCCCATTGACGAAGCCAAGCACACCACGGCAACCAGTGGCGCTGGCTCATCCGGTGATGGTTCGGATTACGGTTACGACGCCAAAGTTCAGGTCGGACAGTATGGTGCAACCGGAACCTGGGAGGTCACCGGCGATAAGGATGGTCTTCACGCAAAAGCAGCGGTGACGGGCGAGGTCAATGTCGTCAAAGCAACAGCAAATGTGAGCGGCGAGCGAAAAGTTGGCGATGCGACGCTCGGTGGAAAGGTATCCACGACAGCCAAGGTGGGGGCTGAAGGATCGGGCAATGTGGAACTCACAGTGGCTCCCGACAAACTGGCTGTTTCAACAGGCGCCAAAGTGTTTGTGGGTGGCAAGGCGGAACTGGCTGCCGAGGGTTCGCTTTCACTTTGGGGGCTGAAACTGACCGGCAAGGCTCAGGGTGAGGTATCTGCTGGAGCAGGGGCAGAGGCCAAACTGGATGCTGAGCTTTCTTGGACCAAAATCCGGCTGGGTGGCAAGCTCGCCGCAACATTGGGCCTTGGTGGAGGCGGCTCCACATCAGTTGAACTGGATGCCACCGAGTTGATCACAGGCCATGATGTAGCCGCGCTGGATCGTCAATTCAAGGCCGGTGACGCCATTGCAACAGTCGCCAGGGGTCTCAGAACAGGTCGTCTGAGATTGCCACCCGGCGTGAAGTTTTCGGATGTCCGAAAGATTCTGCAGGAAAAGGCTGATCTTTATGCCAAGTATCCACAGACAACCAAAGACGGGAAACCTATCAGCCTGATTGATTCACTGATCAATGAATTGAAGCTGACCAAAGGCAAGGGCAGCGCGTACATAACCGCACACCATAAACAAAAAGACTGGTACTGCACCAACAGGCCGCAGATCTCATCACCGGTTGTCCTGCCATCAATCGTGTAGCGCAAATGATGAAAGCCATAGCCGCGCGACTACTCCATGGTGTTTTCTGCGCACTGCTGCTGTGCCAGGCTGTTTATGCCGAATCACCCGGCCCACTGCCGGTCAATGTGTTTGTGCAGACCCCGGAAGGTGAGCGAAACCCACTGCCCAATGTACGGATCCACCTGGATGCCCGCTACAGCGCGACCAATGGGAAAGGTATTGCCACCTTTGAAGGGCTGCCTGCTGGCACTTACAACCTGACGGTGAAGCAACCGGACTACGATACCCTTACCCAGCAGATCACCGTTCCGCCCGGTGCACGACAGGGAATCGAGCTGACCCTGACGCCTGCTGTCGTCATCGATTGGAGCGGTCAGGTTGATGTTGCCGGACTGGGTAAATCGATTGCCGGCGTCAATGTTGAATTACAGCCGCTGAATGTCAAGGCGGCTCTTTCCGGACCGGCTCACTCCATAACCACCTGGGATGGCCGTTTCGAATTTCTTGATATTCCCGTAGGCCGCTATCGGTTGCGCGCCACGGCTCCCGGTTTTGAGACCATCAGCCGCGAGGTGGATGTGGTCGCCGGTGATATGACCAAGGAGGCTGTTTTCGATCCGCCGCTTGTGGATGATGTCGCCCTCGATGTCTGCCGCGAGTGGGGTCAGAACTGCCACAAACCGGCCGCGGACAGATTTTGTCAGGATCAGAACTATTTCGAAGCGGCCGAGCATAAGGTTGAGAACGACAAACCTCCGACACGTATCATCACCTCCGGTAAGTTGTGTGAGCATGACAGTTGCGACCGTATTGTCTGGATCAGGTGCATTGGCGAGAAACGTGAACCCTTGGCGCTGCAGTTGCAGCCTGTTTCGAAATCAGTCAACCAGTCGATCAACATCACAGACCGGGTGAGCGGCAAGCCGGTTTCCGGTGCGAGTATCATTTTGGCCGAGACCTGGCCCAGCGGCCATATTGCCGAGGCAAAAACCGATACGTCTGGGAGTGTTCATTTCAAAGGGCTGAAGATTGGCGATTTAAATGGGATTGATGATGAGGGAAATCTCAGCCAGTCGCGGCGACGTATAACTGCACGTGTCGAAGCTGAGGGGTACGAGACCACAGTCGTGCCGGTTGTGCTGAGTGAAAATCCACAGGCAGTGCAGATCAAGCTCATCCCCTTGACCGTGCAGGAAGAGGTTGAACCGAATAACGATTTCGAGCAGGGACAAGAGGTTCACACCGGTGCTCCGGTCAGTTTCAAGATAGCGGAACGCGCAGACCATGATTTCTTCAAGTTCCGGCTCAGTGAACCGACCCGTCTGGTGCTGACCGTTCAGGCGGAAAAACCTTTTCAGACGCTTATGCGGCTGCGCGACAACGATGGCAAAGTACTCACAGAGAAAGGAGCTTATGAGAACAAACCCAATGTGATCGAAAAATGGATTGGTGCAGGCAGCTACTCCGTGGAAATCTCCGAATGGGGTGACAATGCCGCAGATCCGGAAGGTGTGATCACGTTGACGATTGCTGCAGAACCGGCAGTCGATCCGAGCGAGCCGAATCAATCCGTAGAAGAAGCAAGCCCCATAGCCCTTAACCAGGAGGTGTCCGGTCTGATCTGGCCCATGGGCGACAACGACTTTTACCGGCTGGATATCGACCGTTACGGCATACTCAGTATCAGGGACCATCACAAGACTCTGCAACGCCACGTCAAGATCTACAATCAGCAGGGCGAAATGCTTACCGAGAGGGGTGCATACGAAAACCACGGGATGTCCTTTGAATATGCGGTAACACCCGGCGTCTATATTCTCGAAGTAAAAGAGTGGGGTGATAACCAGGCCTCACTGACGCCATACCGGATGAGTATCAAGCTACTGCCAGATGATGGGGTGGTGGACCCGGTTCAGGAACCCGGGGTTATGCGTGCGGTACGCACACTCTCTTCCCATACCTGGTTTGCCAGCACCCTCCTGCCTTTGGGTGATCAGGATGTTTTCAGTGTCCCTGTGCCTGGCGCCGGCGTGTTGCGGGTTCAGAGCAAGGGACCCATGCAGCGCCATATCCAGGTCTATGATTCCTCGGGCAAGTTGCTGAAAGAGCAGGGTGCCTATGAAAACCACACCATGGATTTCTCCTGGCATGCAGGGGGTCCTCAAACAGTATTCGTTCTGATGAGGGAGTGGGGTGATAACAGCTACTCAGCGCTCCCATACTCCATGCGCTTCTGGTTCGAACGGGGCGATGAAGTTGACTTCCAGCAGCGCAACGATGACTTCGACAACGCCACTCCCCTGTTGCCTGGCGATATCGTCTACGGCAGTTTTCTGCCGATGGGGGATAAGGATTTCTACGCGGTCGATGCCGATTTTCCCGGTGTGTTCGATATCAGTGTCAGTTCCGCCCATCAGACCCATATGAGCCTGTACGACAGTAAACGTCGCCTGGTGACTGAAAAAGGGGCCTATGAAAACCATGCGCAAAACACCAGTGTCGAAGTCATAGCAGATAGGTATTACTTGGCTGTCAATGAATGGGGAAGTAACAGCGCCTCTACAGAACCCTATGAACTGAAGCTGGTCCTCAAACGGGCGGAACCCACGGAATCCGTACCCTTGGCACAGGATCAGCCGCGTATGCTGCGCGATGGTGAGGCCCAGTCTTTCACTATCGATCACATGAATGACCTGGACCGTTTTATGTTTGAAAGCGGAAATGCAGGTGAGTTCAAGCTGAGTATTGCAAGTCAGATCCAGACACTGGTCAGGGTGTTCAATGATAAGACCGGAAAGCTGATCCATGAATCCGGTCACTACGAACCGGTGAAGTGGAACATGCCGCTCAAACTGGATGGTCCGACCCGTTTGAGAATTGAACTGAGCGAGTGGGGCGGTAACAACCGCTCAGGCGAACCCGGGTTCATCATGATCGACAGCAAGGGACGTATGCTTCACGCGGAGGGCATAGAGGCCACGCCGGATGGCACTGATCCGGAACAGGTGGCCTTTCGTAAACTGGCGCTGAAACATGCCCCCGCCGTGGATCGCTGCGAACTGGACCTCAATGGTGATGGACGTGCTGAACTGACCCTGACAGGCGAGCAGGCCAAGTCCGGACGTTTTCCCAAGGAGGGCCGCTATCAGGTCGAATCGCGCTGCTTCGGACCTGACGGGCAGACATCCCGCGAGAAATTCTGGGTGCAGGCCACCGGCAATCGCGCGCGGGAAGGCATTGCGCTGTTTCTCACCACACCCTACGAAGGACAGGTGGTTGATCAGCCTATGTCGCTCAGCGCCCAGGCCATCAGCTACAGCGGCCGACCCGTGTCGTCGGTCAGTTACACGCTGGATGGAAGACATATAGCCACTGACTATAAGCCGCCATTCGATGCCGAGGTCAACTGGCAGAGCCTGAAATCGGGCGAGCACAGCCTGCTGGTTACGGCACAGGATACAGCCGGCAAGCAGGTTGAGATCAAACGCAATTTCAAACTGTCCGAATATTTCGGACTCTCACCGCCGGACGGTGCGGTACTGAGCGGCGAATCCATCCGTGTCAGTTGGCTTGCGCCCCAGCATGGCGAATCCCAGCTGCGTTATCGAAAGCAGGGCAGTGATGACTGGCAGACTGCGCGTGGTCAAAGTGGTCAGATGCGGGTTGTGGAACTGCGCGATCTGGAAGCCGCTGTACCCTACGAGATCCAGCCGATGGGCGGGAAAGAGCCTGGTCCTGTCCAGAGTCTCACCCGGGTCAAGGGTCTGGCCTTCGGTCAACCGCGCTATGGCGCCAATATCAAGCGTGATTACGATCAGCGCGTGGGCATCAGTGTGCGCAACAATGGCGATGAGCCGCTGAGCGTTCGTCTGGAGTGCGGAAAACCCAAAGATCCTTTGCTGCTCGTGGGCTTTGTGGGAGAAGGTTCTGAAGATAAACCCATCCCACTGGGGCCGGGAGAGGCACGGCAGTTTCTGCTCGGCATCAGCGCCCAG
Organism: Sedimenticola sp.; assembly: GCA_002869585.1. Taxonomy (GTDB): domain Bacteria; phylum Pseudomonadota; class Gammaproteobacteria; order Chromatiales; family Chromatiaceae; genus BM503. The sequence continues at coordinate 134,315 of PKUO01000028.1, read as the reverse complement.
GATGTGGACACCGCAGATCACACGATTCCGATCCGCATTGTTTCCGACACAGGACTGAGTGATGAGGCCGAGGTGGCGGTGCATGTGCGTCTGCCCCATGTTGAACTGGAGTGGCAGGATCTCGGGCCGCTGCCTTTGGGGCACGGACACAAACTGCGTCTGCATAACCGCGGAGACACCATCACCGATCTGCAGGTGAGCAGTGAAAAGGCCCATGCGGTGACCATATCGCCCACTGTGCAACATGGATTGCTCAACAGCGGCAGAAGTCAGGACTTCACGGTAATTCCCAGGTTCTATGAAGGCTTCCAGGGGGTGAAGAGTCAGATCCAGGCACGCGGACTCAGCAAGGTCTTCAGCCATGATTACGAAATGAAGCTCGGACCGGGCGAGAGTGCGCGGCGTCTCTGGCTGTTTCCCGGTGAGGATCCCACTGATCCGGGGATCAGTGAACGGGAACCGGAGTTGATCGAAAACGCCGGTTTGGCCGAACGGCTTGATCCCCAGAAGATCGACTGGACACTACGGGAAAATCCAGAAGATCTGGATCGCGACGGTCGTTCCGATCGCTGGTCGATGATCATCGATAATGTCCGCTGGGTCGGCGAGGACACCAATACCGACGATATCATTGATTTCATCCACGCGGATGTGGGGGATGACGGTATCTTTGAATACTCGGCCATCAAGGACGGGGAGCAGTGGAGCAAGACCAACCTGGTGGAAGCCTGGCTGGAGATGGGCTTCAGCCTGCCCTGGAATCGTGACAGTTACCATCCGCACAACACCGATATCGTACTCAACGGGAGGGTGATTGGCAGTCTTCAGGATGTCATACCGGAAGGTAACTACAGCTTTCGTATACCGCCGGATGCCCTGCAATTCGATAAAAACGGTCTGCCCGGGAATAATATAATCGGTATCAACTCCAAGCACTTGCGTGGCGGGCACTACGTAATCAACAGTGATTTCCGCTTCAAATTCCGCCTTACCGCAACACCGGTGTGGACCGTAGCCAAGTCGGAAGATGAGGCGCGCCAGATGCTGGCAAATATGGGTGGTGTGGCCATTGCCGCACCGGACCTGAGTCTCTCATCGTCCGAACTCTGGCTCGACGCCCCGACGGACGCCAAGGCGGGAGATGATGTCTCGGTCGAGATACCGGTGAGCAATCTCGGTTCTGTGTCGGTGCAAAACGTGGTGGTGGCGCTGTTTCGGGAGATGCCTGGCCGCAAACGGGAAGAGATCACCAGGGTTGTTGTGGAGGACGTGACCCTGCACGGTGGCACCCTGGCGAAAATCAGTTGGAAGGCCGCAGCCGGTTCCAGCAGTTTCATGCTGGTGGCTGATCCGGACAATCAGCTTGAGGACCTGGATACAGCCAATAACGAGGCGGTCTTTTATCTGCCGATCAAAGGCGAAGTCAAGCCGATCAAGATTACATTCAACAGTCCCACGGCGAACAGTACGCAGAAGAGTTCAAAGGTCAGTGTAGATGCCGTTGTCAACGAGGAAATCGGCGCTGTTCAGTCATCACTGTCGATTGATGGCGGCCTCTGGACCGAGCTTCCACCGGCCGAGGGAAAGATCAAGACAGATCTGCTGCTACAACCCGGCGATCACCGCCTGGAACTGCGTGTGACGGATGGAGAGGGGAATTCTGCGACAGAGGCCCTGTCGTTTAAGGTCGCCGCCCCCGAACCCCAGGCGCAGATTATCGAACCTAAAGCGGGTGCATCCATCGCTGAGCGACACGCCCATGTGGTGATAAAGATCAGCGATGATACTGAGCTGGTAGGTGTTCGTGCGGCCGGCGGCCCCTGGCACAGGGCGGTGCTGGCGGGAACCGAGGCCCATGTGGATCTGCCGTTGCGCTTTGGCAATCAAAGCGTCGAGGCGATGGTGGTCAACAGCATGGGTGTGGTCAAGCAACTGACTCTTGATCTGGTGTGCACAGCCCAACCCAAAGCGGGTGAGGAACGTGTAGCCGCAGGCGCGTCTGAACAGGGCCTTCTATGGCCGGATGAAAACAGTGATCTGGCGATCGATCTGTTCCAGACAATCAACGGCGTCATGCAGTTGGTGGAACGTCCCAAGGCCTCCTCTGGACTAAGGGCGGAAGAGGCAGCCAATACCGCTGCTATGGACCCCAAGATGCGGGCACGCTACGAACAGGCCAAACGTCTGAGAGCCGATGGCGCCAAGCTTCAGGCACAGGGTCGTCTGCCAGCGGCGGTTGAGAAGTATCAACAGAGTCTCAGGCTCTATCCGGACTACCGTCTGGAAGCGCATATTCGCTTGATTGAAGGGGTGCTCGGGGGAAGTGCGGCCGTAAGGAAACAGTAAACAGATAATTAATCAAAAACAAATTCGGGATACGACGGGAGTGGTCCTCGATCCCAAACTTAGAGGTACTGAAGCAATGTGTGATCTACTGAAACGGTTGGCTGTTGTGCTGCTGGGAGGCATTCTGCTGAACTGCCCGGCGTTTGCGAATACCTCCGCCGATAGTCTGGAAGGTAGTGCCGGTACGGGTGCCGATGCACTGGAAGGAGGTGCGGTCATGTCGGCCGATGCCCTCGAGGGGGGTATCAGCGCCTCGCCCATCAAGTGCGATGGCGAGACGCCCTGCATCGAAACATCGACCGGTCTTCCATTGCAGGTGTTACCTCGTCCATTCGGGAATATCTATCAGGACCGGGAAGCGAATGCAGATGCCGTGGTGCAGGCCAATGTGCAGGCATTCAGGCCATTGTATGTGTTTGCTCGTGAGGCTATCGACCTATCCAATCCGGCTGAACCTCAGGGTTGGTATCGGGTTGGCAGCAACAGCAAACAGGCCCTGGGCTGGATGCAGGCACGCGATGCCCTGGAATGGCGGCAGGCGCTGGTGGTGGCATATACCCACCCCGGTGGCGTTTCCGAGGGGCGTCAACCGGTGCTGATGTTCAAGGATGCCCAGTCCCTGCGAGACATCGTTGATGCCGATGACATGGCGGGCAAGGCGGGTGAAATCTACGCCGCGATTGAGAAGGCCGAGGCGCCGGAATCAGTGGTCAGTATGGAACCCAAGCGCTATATCGACATCAATCGCCAGTTTTATATCCTGCCGATTCTGGACTGGGAACAGCTGGATATCTATGGCGATGAAGTGCGTCTGCTGCAGATTGCGGCAGCGGTGCCCGGCCAGCGTGGTGCCGATACCCTGAGTGATAGCGGTTATCTGGATCAGGCCAGTACCGGGCGTGAAGTTGATCAGGGTGCCGGTCTGGAGAGTCTGTCGATTGATATCGTGTTTGTCATGGACACAACCCGTAGCATGCAACCCTACATCGATATGACCCGTGATGCGGTGCGACGCATGGTGCAGACCACCGGTGACCGTTTGAAAGATAAGGTCAAATTTGGACTTGTCGGTTACCGGGATTCTGTTGCAGCGGCCCCGGCGGTCGAATACACCAGCCGTAACTTCACCCCGGATCTTGTCGATGCCAACACGCTGATAGAGGTACTTGGCAATGATGGCAAGGCGACCACGGCAGGCAGCCTGGATTATGCCGAGGAGGTATTTGCCGGAGTTGATACTGGATTGCGCTCCAACTGGCGGCCAGGCGCGCTGCGCTTTCTGGTGCTTGTGGGTGATGCCAGCGCCCATCCTCGCGGCCATCCCCAGAACACCACCGGCAAGGATGAGACCGATTTACGCCGTGAACTGGATGATGCCGGTGTGCATCTGATCTCCATCCACCTGCAGGATGAGCGCGCGGCGGAAGATCACGACCGTGCCGTGGCCCAGTTTGGCCAGTTGGCCGAAGTGCGTGGCAGCGAGGGCCAGCAGGCGCTGGTGCAGGTCAATGCCTTCAAAGAGGGTGATTTCCAGTCGGCGGTGGATAGCGTGGTTGGCGGAGTGGTCTCGCGTTTCGAACAGTCGCTGGCACTACGCAGTCTGCCACCGCCACCCCCAATGCCTGAATACAGCGCTGAGCCCGATGCGGCGGCCCAGGGGCAGATGGCGATGAACAAGGTCTGGGAGGCGGCACTTATCGAGTACCTGGGCAAGGGCGCACGACCGCCGAAGGATATTGTCGCCTGGACTATGGACCGGGATCTGACCAATCCAACGGATGTCGCACTGGAGGTGCGTGTTCTGGTTACACGTGAACAGCTCAGCAGCCTGGTCCAGGCGTTGGATCGTGTACTGCAGGCGTTCAAAAAGGCAGAACTGAGCCAGGGTCAGTTCTTTGAGGCCCTGCAGAGTGTTTCGGGTCAGACATTGAAACGTCCGGAAGATATCGGGCGTGCCCAGAGTCTGGCGGAGACCGGTCTGTTGCCGGCTTTTATTCAGAGTCTGCCCTATCGCAGCGATATTCTGTCACTGAGCAACGAGATGTTCGCCAGCCTTACCGCCGAGCAGCGGGTTCAGCTAGAGTGGGGTCTACAGGCCAAGTTGGCCCAGTATCGCGCTATAAACGAACAGGTCGATGCCTGGCATCGTCTGAATGAATCAGACCCGGTCAGTGAGTTGGTGCATCCACTGCATATCGATTATCTGCCTTGACGGGTAGGGGATGGTGGTGGCAATAACAAGTACTTTGCCGGTACTGGAAATGCAGCAGGTGCTCAAGACCCGGGAGCATGCGGGCAGCCGTTTTCGCCTTTCGATACCGGAATTGACCGTCTATGCCGGCGAGTTTGTTGCGGTGGTGGGAGAGAGTGGTTGCGGCAAGAGCACGCTGCTGGATCTCCTGGCGCTGATCTCAAAACCCAGTTCGGTGCAGTGCTATCGCATGACCTTTACGGAAAATGAGCAACGTGATGTGGCGGGTTTATGGTCGAGTAACGATGAAAATGCCCTCGCCGCAATCCGCCGCCAACATCTGGGGTATGTACTCCAGACCGGCGGGTTGCTGCCCTATTTGAATGTCAGGGATAACCTGCTGCTTCCGGTGCGCATGAACAGACTGCCGGATGGACGCCGGCGTGTCCAGGAGATGGCCCAGCGTATGGGGGTGGCGGATTGTCTGCATCGTCTGCCCGATTCTCTCTCAGGGGGACAGCGTCAGCGGGTGGCGATTCTCCGGGCACTGTCCCATTCGCCACGACTGGTGCTGGCCGATGAGCCCACAGCCGCCGTGGATAAACGGCGCGCCAGGCTGATTGTCGAGGATTTTCGTGCCCTGGCCCGTGATCAGGGCTTGTCGATTATCATGGTCACCCATGACCTGGATCTGGTCCGTTCGGTTGCCGATAGCACCTATGGTTTTGAGGTGACGCAGGTGTCTGACAACGATATCCAATCGGTTTGCTGCAAGGAGCTATCTTGATGAGCGTCTCGGGCAGCCAACGCATCAGGGTGTTCGGACTGGCCGCTGCACACCTGCGTCATGAGTGGGTGTTGACCCTCTGTCTGGTTTCCGCGCTGGCTGCGGTGCTGGCGCCCTTGCTGATTTTGATGGGATTGAAGGAGGGGACGATAGAGACCCTGCGTGACCGGCTGGTACAGGATCCGGTGTTTCGCGAGGTCCGTCCCGCCATTACACGCACCTTCGATCAACAGTGGTTGGATCAACTGCGGGACAATAGTGGTGTGGCCTTTCTCACACCCACCATTTTGCCCGCCTCATCCGTGATCCATCTCAGCGCAGATAACGCCAGTGGTGAGCTCATGGATCTGGTACCAACCGCCGGTGGCGATCCTCTGTTGCTGGAGAATGGCGGGGTGATACCTGGGCCAGACGAATGCGTGCTGAGCAGCGAGGCGGCCCGGCGTCTCGGGGTTAAACAGGGTGATCAGATTGATGCCCGTGTTACCCGCAGTCGTGCCGGTCGTATCGAAGCCGTGGAGACGCCACTGCACATCGCTGCAGTGTTGACTCCCAGGGCCGGGGGGCTGGCACGGATCTACACGCCGCTGGATTTCGTTGTCGATGTCGAGGCCTACAAGGAGGGTCGTGGAGTCGCGACACGTGGCTGGAAAGGCGAGTCCGCACGTCCCTACATGAGTTTTGATGGAATCCTGGTGTTCAGCCAAACACCGCTGGATCCCGTCACACGCACCGGCCTGGTGGTGAATACCGGCCTGCTCAAGGCTGAATCTATCACTGCCGATGGTTTCGCCGCGCTAACCGGTATGCCCTGGCCGGATGGCTGGCATGCCTATGATCTCTCTGTCCCTACAGGTAGTGTCACCTCTTCCAGCGTCGAGGCGCTGAAGCGCAAGCTGCGTGGCCGGAATGCCCTGTTGATGCCCTACGCCCGCGGGATGAGTCTGCAGTTGCCCGATGGTGAGATGGGCTTGACGGGCCTGTCCCTCAGTAACGAACAGGCCAGTCGTCTGGGCTGGGCTGCGCCACCCTGGGGCGATCTGTCTGCCACGGCTCTGGAATCGAGCCGGCTGTTTCAGATGCTGCTACCCGGAGATGCCGGGGAGAGCAATCGGGAGTTGAGCGTCGGTTTCAATGGGGTTGTCGGGTTCAACCTGCCGCTACGTGTGGTCGGCCAGTCCCACAGCTCACAGGCGCTGGTGCCGGCTGAGTTGTTGGGCATGTTACGCACTGCCCGTGAGCGTGCAGTCAGCTACCAACAGGAGGACGGTGGGTTGGTTCTTGAGCGTGCCGGTTACCGCGGTTTTCGGCTCTATGCCCGAAGCATTGATGATGTTCCCGCTCTTGTCGAAAGGCTGCGAGGCGAGGGCTTGGAGGTCGTCGCCGAGGTGGATGCCATTCAGCGGATTCAGGTGTTGGATCGGGGCTTGACCCAGCTGTTCTGGCTGATAGCCGTGCTGGGTGTATTTGGGGCGGGCGCTGTGCTGGTGGCCAGTCTCTATGCGGCAGTTGAACGCGAGCGCAAGGATTTGGGGGTATTACGTCTGATTGGACTGGCGCGCACCGATGTTTTCTGGTTTCCGGTCTTTCAGGGAGCGCTGATAGCGATACTCGGTGTCGGCATTGGTTGGCTTGGCTATGTGTTGCTGGCCGAGGTGATCAATCGGGTGTTTGGCGGTGAGTTGTCTCCTGGACAGGCAATCTGCAGATTGCCTCCCAGTTACCCCTGGCTGGCATTGCTTGCTACCTTGGTTCTGGCAGTGATCAGTTCCCTGATGGCGGCATGGAAAGCGACATTGATTGAGCCGGCGGAGGCTATTCGTGAAGAATAAATATGCATTGATTCTGGTTGCCCTGCTTATATCGGCACAGGTGGTTGCACAGGCGCCTCCGGCGAGCCCCTACAACCCTCAACCAGACGAGGGCGATCTGGTGTTGCCCATGCCGGATGGTGCGGAAATTGTGCTGCGCCCGGTACAGGTCCCAGGCAAGGACTTTTGGGGGGCGCGCGAACGGGTGGTTCAACTGGGCGATGCCAGCGGGGGAGCCTTTGAAGGCGTGCAAAGAACCATGGTCAGCGGCTCCTTTCCTGGTGAGCAAGGCGAGCATTGGCTGATCTGGCTGGCGAAGTATGAGTTGACCAAAGGGCAGTATGTCGCGGTGATGGGCGCGGAGGCGCTGGCGACAGCCAGTGGTAATGCCGCGGATAAAAAATATGCGGAACTGCAGGGGCGTAATTTGAAACAGGCTCAGGCAACCCCGCTCTCATGGATCAGTTATCAGGCGATCGATGATTTTCTGCGGACATACAACCAGTGGTTGTTTGATCCGGCTCATCCTGAGCGTCAGCAGGGACTGCCCATGGTGGATGGCGTGCCGGGGTTTGTTCGCCTGGCGACCGAGGATGAGTGGGAGTATGCCGCTCGCTGCGGGCTCAATGCCCTGAATGACGGCACTTTCAATGATCGCTTGCCCTTCGCATCGCGTCAGTTGAACGAATATGCTTGGCACCTGGGCAACGCCAAGAACAAACCCCGTCCGATAGGCATGCGCAAGCCCAATTGCCTGGGCCTGCACGATCTCTACGGCAATGTGCATGAGATGACGGCGGGGATATTCCGTCCGGAAATCTGGCAGGGCAAACCGGGTGGGGTGCCGGTGCGTGGTGCAAGTGTTTCCAGCGCCACAGGGGATGTGCGCTCAAGTTATCGAACCGAACTCGATGCCTACGCCTGGAATGCCGAGAGCAAGCAGATGGAACTGAGACGGACCTTCAACATTGGTGCGCGGCTGGCCCTGGGTTCCAATGTCGTGGTCAGTTCCGCTGCCCGTACAAATCTGGAAAAAGAGTATGCCGAATACCGCAATACCCTGAGACGCGAAACCCCGGTGGGTAAAACACTGGATAACCTGGTCAGTCAGGCATCCAGCCAGTTGGATACCATCGATACTGATCTCAAACGGCTGTTGGCGCGTTATCCCGATGCCCAGGAGCAGGTACAGGCGATCCAGAGTTATGTCGATACGGCACGCGGTCGCCTCGACCAGGCCCAGCGTGACAGCGCCCGCAGTCTGCTGCAGGACGCCTCGCGCAACGGCACCAATCTGAGCGTTCTGGTGAGCAAACGGGCAACCCTGAAAACAGCCATGGCATCGGCTACAAAACTGCTGTCGATGTCGACCCGTTACCAGTCGCAGGTGGATGCCGTGCAGAAATCCCTGGATGAGAACAAATCAGCAGCCGAGGAACAGTACAAGGCATATCTGGAAAAAGTGGCTTTGATTGGTGATTATCAAGGCGAATTCAGGGACCACGCATTTAAGATCATGCGTGAAAAGACGCTATCTACCAGAGAAGCGCGGGTGCTGGCGATGCTGGATCAGCATATTCAGAAATATAACGAAAACCGGGCTGTGGAAACCGAAGGCTGGCTCGAAGAGTTCAATAGCGTGTTCAATGCATTCAATGAATGAGAGGTGAAGTATGAAGACCTTTGTAAAAAAAGCAGTACCGGTAATGCTGGTGGGCAGCCTGCTTGCAGGTTGTGTCAGCAACCAACCGATGAATGATACAGATGATTCGGGTGGGTCGCCGCAGTCTGACACCGACCGGACCAAGACTGAAGGGGCCGTGTTTGGCGCGATTCTCGGCGGATTGATTGGCTTGGCGGCCGGGGATAAACAAGGTGCGGCAATAGGCGCATTGGTGGGTGCCGGCGTGGGTTACGCCGTGGGTAGTGAGGTCGCCAAGCGCAAACAGGAGTACGCCACCACCGAGGAGTTTCTCGATGCGGAAATTGCGCGAACCGCGGAATTCAACGATACCGCAAGGGCGCACCATGAACGTTTGCGCAAGGAGATTGTAGTCCTTGATAAAGAGACCAAGGCCCTGCAGTCGAAGTACCGTGCCGGGAAGGCGAACAAGGCCCAATTAGCGGCGAAAAAATCCCAGCTTGAAGAGAAGCTTGCCAAAAACAATGAGTTTGAAGAGACACTGCAGAAGGAGTACGAGATCAACTCTGAGATTCTTGCAGAGGAGCGCAAGGTGCGTAAGGCGCAGGATCCCTATCTGAGCAAGCTGGAGAAGGAGAACGGTGACCTGCGTGTTCAGATCGAGCAACTGCGCAAGGATAGCGAACAGATCGCCCAGATCAACGAGAGGTTATCCGTATGAATATGAAACTGGTTCTGGTGTTGGGTTCCGCCTGCCTGGTCAGCGCCTGTGCGACCACCGATGATCCCAGGGAAGGTGGTTTTGTCAGCGGTGTGCAAGGGCTGTCCAGCGGTGCGTATGAGCGGCGTGTCAGGGATCGGGAGGATAATCTGGCGCGACTGCGGGCCGTACAGGATGATCTGAAGCAGGAGACCACCGGGCTTGATGCGCAAAAACAGCAACGCCAGAAACTTCTCGACGAGGAGCAGCGCAAACTGGCGTCACTCAATAAGGATGTGAAGGCCCTGGAGAAGAAACTGGCGGCGCTGAGTAAAGAGCAGGGGACATCCGATAAACGCGTAGCCGAGCTTGATAAGCGTCTCCGTGAACTCAAGGGACAGCTGTAAAAACAGGGCAGCGCCCTGGATGCGCTCGAGGGCGGTGGAGTCGGTAGTGCGGATGCACTGGAAGGTTCCGGTGTGGGTGTCGATACCCGTCGCCAACAGTTGGAGGCGCAGCGTTTGGCATTGCAAAAGGAGTATGAAGAGCTGCTCAATCTGACCCTGATGCTCGCTCAGTGAAGGGCCTTGCCTTGTTGCAGATCGCCTTCGCCGGGCTGATCTGGACCATGCCGGCTATGGGCGTGGATTCTGCTGTACTGGGTGAGATTCGAGATGTCCTGAAAGAGCATGCCCTGAACGAGCCCGATGCGACATTGCTCAACGCACTGGAGCCAGGGAATATCAACTCCGGTCTGCAACAGATAGACAGCTGGGCTGTGTTGATGGATGCCAGTAATTCCACGTCTGCCAATGAACGGCCCGCGGGCATTGGCGCCGAACTCTACGCAACTGCTGCTGGTCTCTGGCTGATGCCATACGCCGATGGCCCGCTGATGCGGGCGGGGGTAGTGGATCGGGTCAAGCTGCTTTCTGTCGAAGGACAAGCCGTTGAAGGGAAGCCACTGGCTGATGTCGTGCAGCTACTGGGTGGTAGTGATGGGCAGATTTTACGGTTGGAAATCTGCCGAGGTAATTGTGATGCGCCCGAGGTGTTGTCACTGCCACTGGAAACCTATCGTCCTCGATCGATTGAACAGGTGACCATCGAGGGACAGATGGTTTACCGCCTGCGCAGTTTTGTCAGTTCAGAGACCAGAGTGTTCCTGCAATCCCTGCTCGCAGCGGTGACGGGTGAGATACCTTTGCTGCTGGATCTGCGGGAATGTCAGGGGGGTGACCTGTACGAGGCGATGAATACCGCGGCACTGTTTCTGCCTGCCGGGCAGGAACTGGCGACGGCTTTGGATCGATCGGGTATCAGCCAGCGCTATTCCTCTCCAGATACCAATAAAATCGCCAATCCTTTGACCATTCTGATCAGTGGCAATACGGCCAGTGCCGGTGAGATATTTGCCGGAATTCTACAGGCCCATGGTCGCGCCAGGCTGGTAGGGATGCGCAGTTATGGGAAGTGTGTCTCTCAGACCGACAACCGGTTATCAGACGGTTAACGGTTACGTTACACCAATCTGGAAATGGTTCTGCCAGGGGGCGTTAAATGCCAGGGTGTCGGGTTAGAGCCGGATCTGACACTCGCCGCTGAGGAACTATTCGACAGCCGACTGTTGCTGCAACGCATTCACCAAGAGTCTCAATAACTGGAAGCCTCTGTTCAGAGTGTTTGTAGAAACTCATTGACAGCATCTTCCAGGGTTATCTCACCGCTCTGAACCGCCTTCCTGTATTTCCTGTTCCAGAATGGCATGAGCAGCGCGGCCTGTTCCCACTCCCGGTAGATGACACTTGCGAGGGGGCCGGCCTCGCTCAGGAAACCGCTCTCAATACAATCCCTGGCCATCTGTTCGCGATAGTATTCAAGGCGGATTATTTCACTCTGCCAGTGATCATTACTGAACAGCAGACGTGCATAGGAGGCGCGCACATCACCGTCAAACGGTGAGCCGACCGAGCCGACATTGAGGATGCGCTTGTTTTCGAAGACCCGTTGCAATGCCTTGTGGGTGTGGGCAGTGATGAACAGGTCGATATCGTCCGGGATTTTCCCATGTAAATGGTCGTCCGGCACGCTGGGGGAGATGCCATCCCGGTTGCCTGCCAGGGTGCCGTGGGTGACATGCAGCCAGCGATCGCTCTGCGGGCCATGCAGGCTGAGGTGATCAGGCCAACTCACCATGCTATAGACATCCGCGCCTAACTGTTGGGTGGTCCAGTCAGCGAAGCGTCGTAATTCGGCTTCACCCGCACTTTTGGGCCGATTCTCTGCACAATGGAGGACGAAATCCTCGTGATTACCCCTGACCGGCAGCCAGCCCTGGGTATCGGCTTTTTCGTTGAACAGGCGCAGGCATTCGCGGTTTTTGGGTCCGCGATTGATCAGGTCGCCATTCAGAATCACCAAGTCCGGTTGCCATTTCTCGATATCGGCTACGACGACTTCGAGGGCGGCAATATTGCCCTGCACATCGGAGAATACGGCAACCTTCATGGTCAGATCTCTTTGACTTCAGCAGGAGACTGTTCAGCCTGGGGTTTGGTGGTCTCGTCATACAGTTGCTGGGTCTTTTCTTTCGCCTCTTCGTAGATCTGTTTGGACTTGTCTACTGCCGCGGCCCCCAACTCCTTGGACTTTTCTACAGTATCCTTGGTCGCTTCCTTGGTCTTGTCCCAGATCTCTTTGGATTCCTGCTTTATGCTTTCGCCAAGCTCAGAGCCTTTTTCTTTCGCCGATTCATAGAGTTGTGTCGATTTCTCGGCGGCGCCTGCGCCCAGTTCCCTGCTCTTGTCGATGATCTCTTCAGTGAGTCCTGCCTGTTCCGGCACGGGACTGTCAGGCCCCGCTGTTTCGGGTTCGGGGGTGTTTTCGCGCAAGGGCTGTTCAGCAGGCGTATCAGAAGTGATTTCCTGCGGTGGCTGGGGCTGATCAACTTGCGACTGTTGATTGTCGGAACAACCTGCTGCGCTCAGCAAGGTCGAGGTCAGAAAAAGTAGGGTGAGAACGGCTTTCATGGCTTACTCCAACATATATTACACAACACTCTAGCACGGAATTGTCCCTTTGTTTGGGACCGGGCGGCGAGCGGTTTCCGGTTGTTTTCTGTTCGACTGCCTATATATCTGACAGTTCAGATGCAACATAATCTAGCAAATGAATATGACAGTTTCAGATATGTGTGGATGCTAGCCAATGAATCGAACTATTGCCGAACTGGAACCCAAATCACTCTGGGGGAATTTTTATCAACTGACCCAGATCCCCAGACCTTCACATCACGAACAGGCGGTGCAGAACCATGTGATCGGACTCGGTGAACAATGGGGCCTCGAGGTGATCAGGGATGAACACGGCAATGTGATTATCCGTAAGCCGGCGACCAAAGGCATGGAACAGCGGGCGGGAGTGATTCTGCAAGGGCATCTGGACATGGTCCCACAGGTCAATAGCGGCATCAGCCATGACTTCACCAAAGACCCGATCAAGACGGTGATCGAGGATGATTGGGTGAAATCGGTCAATACCACACTGGGAGCGGATAACGGCATAGGTGTGGCAGCGGCGCTTGCCGTTCTCGAATCGAAGGACATCAGGCACGGTCCGATCGAGGCGTTATTCACCAGTAATGAAGAAGATGGAATGACCGGGGCAATGGGGCTGAAGCCCGGTATGCTCCAGGGCAATATCCTGCTCAATATGGATTCGGAGGATGAAGGCGTACTGTCGATATGCTGTGCCGGCGGGGCGAACGTCAACACCAGTCTGGCCTATCGGAGCGAGCATGTTGAGTCCGATATGGTTTGCTGCCAAATCGCTATCTCCGGCCTCAAGGGCGGGCACTCAGGGGTGGATATTCACCGCGGACGTGGCAATGCCAACAAGCTGATGTTTCGCTTGTTGAGAGTAGCCGTTGAGCGCTTTGGCGTAAGGCTGGCGAAGGTGCAGGGTGGAAATATGCGAAATGCCATTCCCCGCGAGGCCTTTGCGACTGTGTGCGTTTCCGAACAACTGGCCCCTGAGTTGGTACTGTTTGTCGATGCCTTCCAGGCCGAAATCAAAGGTGAATTGCAACAGGTGGAAGCTGGCCTGACCGTAACCATCGGACCTGCCGATCTGCCAGAAGGATTGATCGACCTCGAAACCCAAGGGCGTCTCATCGATGCACTCTGCGCCTGTCCCCATGGGGTGATGCGCATGAGCGATGTGATGCCTGGTATGGTGGAGACTTCCAACAACCTGGCGGTTGTCAGGACCCTGGATCATGAAATCGAGATCCTCAACCTGGTGCGAAGCTCGGTTGAAAGCGCGAAAGAGGAACTGTGCCTGACCATCAAAGGATTGTTCGATCTGATTGGCGCGGTATCGACCATCGATGGTGGCTATCCGGGGTGGAAGCCCAATATCGAGTCACCCATACTGGGCAGGGTCAAGGAAGCTTACCAGTATTGCTTCAATGAGGAGGCCGAGGTGGGGGGGATTCATGCTGGTCTTGAGTGCGGTATTCTGGGCGCCAACTATCCGGACTGGGACATGATCTCGTTTGGCCCGACCATACGCTTTCCACACTCACCGGATGAGTGTGTGCATGTGCCGTCGGTACGGCGATTCTGGCAACTGTTGGTCAGGACGCTCTCCGAGGTGCCGGAGAGTGCCTGATCGGCCTTTCTCAGTGGATATGATGATGTGAATCGTCGGTGTGGACGTGGCCATGCTCGATTTCTGATGAACTGGCTTCGCGCACTTCGACGATTTCCAGATCGAAATTCAGGTTTTTTCCGGCAAAGGGATGGTTGCCATCCACCGTCACATGTTTTTTTGTCACCTTGGTGACGGTGACGATATAGGGTACATCGTCGTCCATGTCTGTTTGAAATTTCATGCCCGGTTCAATTGAGTCGATCCCTGGAAAATTTGCAATAGGCACCTCTTCGATCAGGCTTTCATCCCGATCACCATAGGCATCCTCCATGGCGACACGTATACTCAATTTCTCGCCGGCGCTGTGGCCTTCGAGCGCTGCTTCCAACCCCGGAATCAGGTCCTCCGTACCGTGTATATAGCGGATTGGGCCATCGGCATCTGAACTGTCTAGAATGTTTCCACTGTCGTCACGTGCCACATAATTGACGACAACAGCCTTGTATTTGGAAATTTGCATCGATTTCTGTCCTAAGAGGGTACCGGGTTGAAATTCCTGATATTTAAACACCAAGTAACCTCTTAGTCGACCGCAGAAAGTGTGATTAAATGTTCTGGGGAACTATATTACTGAATATTTAGTCCTCATTTACAAGCAGAAAATCCGGCAGTTAGGGAGCGGCAACGATGAGTGACAATCTGTTTGATCCACCGGAGGCGATTCTGATTGAAACAACCGATGATCAATCGGCACACAAGCAGGAACGAACCAGCAGGCACAGCATGTGTGCAATGCGTTTCGATCTCCAATGGCAGAGTGACAATGCCCGACATACCGATTCACGTGTTGTACAAAATCTAAATCTCTGGCGAGATATCTTTCCCGCGGAACTCGAAGCCCAGGTAATGGATAAGCCAGTTGGCTATAGTGCCAGCCATGACTTCAGGGCAGGGACATTACTGGAGAACTATAGGGAGGCGGAGTGTCTGGCAATCAAGGATCATCTGTTCAATCGGGCTTATAGGAAGGGCGTAGTAACTGAACCCAGGGCGGGACGCTTTTACCCCAAGGGGTTCATTGCCGGCACGCGGGGTATCTTTCCTGAGGATATGTCACCGTTTCGTCTGGCAAAATGTTCGGAGCTGTTGACCGTTGACCTCAATCATCCATTGGCCGCATACGACATCGCCTTGAGCGCGGAAATTCTTGATATCTGGGGATCTGGTGACGAGCACGGTGGCGCCTGCCAGGATATAGTTGAGCTACTTTCCACCAACGGACCCGGTATGCAGGCGCGTTGGAATAATAAGCCAACCGATTTTTGGTCCGACACACCCTTCAGTCGTATCGCGGAAGATGCCGATGGCTATTTTTATACGATGTCACGCATGGTCGATCATCTGGATCAGACTGCAACACGGCAGATAGAACGGTTGTACGGACGGCTTGTTCCCCAGGGAGCTGATGTGCTTGATCTTATGTCCAGTTGGAAATCCCATCTGCCTGGGTCACATAATTTGAGCAGTATGACAGGCTTGGGGATGAACCAGGATGAACTCGATGCCAATCCACGCCTCACCGCTTCCCTGGTGCATGATCTGAACCGCAATCCACAACTGCCATTCTCCGATAACCATTTCGATGCCGTTATCTGCACGGTATCGGTTGAGTATCTGACCCGTCCGGTAGAGATATTCACCGAGGTCAATCGGGTATTAAAGCCGGGTGGACGCTTCATCCTGACCTTTTCCAACCGCTGGTTTCCACCCAAGGTTGTGAAAATCTGGCAGGACATCCACGAGTTCGAACGGCCCGAACTGGTTCTGGAATACTTTCTCAAGGCAGGCGGGTATGACAACCTGGAAACCTGGTCCCTGCGCGGACTGCCACGACCGCAAGACGACAAATACGCCAGACGGCTGCATCTGTCAGACCCGGTGCATGCGGTTTGGGGAGAGAAGAGATAATGCAAGGTGTAGATCCATTCCGCTATATGCAGATGGCCGCTGGAAAACTCGACCAACTCGAAACCCGAAGAGAGGCCGAGAAAATGCTGGATGATCTGGAATACCTCTATGAGGTGCTCGACCCTGAGTTAATGCGTGATGCCGATCGACTGATAGCGATTCTGCGCGAAAAACTGTCTACTCTGGCCTGAAGTGATTAGCTGTCACCCACTTCAAATGTCTCGTAGATGGTGTTCAACTGGCGGTTAACGCGGACAAAGGTAGCCCGTTTGGGAAACTCCTTGATCTTTTTTGCGCCGATATAGGTGGCGGTGCTGCGCAATGAACCAAAAAGATCCTGGAGAAAATCCTCTATATCCCCTTTGTGTGGGATCAGTATATAGCGTCCCTCTGAAGCACGATGGGTGTCCTTGTTGCCGTAAAACTCTTTCATTGCCTTGTTCGAGGAAGACCCGAAATACTCCTTGTAGAGTTTGCCGTTCTTTTCGACAGTCTGGCCGCCGGACTGTTCATAGCCTGAGAACTGTGAGCCGGACATGGCGAAATCTGCACCGCCACCTAAGGCTTTGCTGATATCTCCCGGGTTGTTCAGTCCACCATCGGCGATGATCAACCCATAACCTTGATCATTGGAGAGGCCATGCGCGGCATCGGCGCATTCTATGACGGCGCTGAGCTGGGGATAGCCGACACCGGTCATGCGCCGGGTGGTGCAGGCTGAACCTGGTCCTATGCCCACTTTGACGATATCGGCGCCGTTAAGAATGATCTCTTCGGTCATTTCGTTGGACACCACGTTGCCGGCGACAATGATGTGCTCAGGGCAGAGACGACGCACCTCTCTTACGAAGTGCAGGAAGCGTTCAAGATATCCATTGGGGACGTCCAGGCAGATGAAAGAGAAGTGCCTGATCAGGTTGTTGTCGATCATCTCCTGAAGTTGCTGGAAATCCTGATCCCGGATGCCCAGGGTGTAAGCGACATAATCGGGATTGTGGAAATCCTGGAAAAAGAGTTTGTAATCCTCAAGAGTGTAGTATTTATGGAAGGTCGTGATGATCTTATGCGGAGCAAGCACTTTTGCCATCTCGAAGGTGCCGCAACTGGCCATATTGGCGGTCATGATCGGAATGCCGCACCAGGATTTCTTCGAATGATAGAAAGAGAAGGTCCGTTCCAGAATGACATCCTTGCGCGAGGTGAGTGTACTGCGTTTGGGTTTCAGCAGAACATCCGAGTAATCCAGTTTGATGTCTTCTTCAATTCTCATGATATTGTCCTGTCCGAAGTTCAGCAGATCCATAATAGACGATCTGCCTGTGCTCGGTTCAACTATCGTCGTCGGGAAATGGAGTCGGTTTGATTTAGATCCCCCGATCGTCAAGGTAGGGTTTCAAAGACCGGCAAAAGCCATCTTCCGGCGAATATAGGCGATCTGGGTTTGCAGTGAGAGTTCCTTCGGGCAGACATCCTGGCAACCCAGCAGACTCATGCAGCCGAATACGCCATCATCATCGCCCACCACGGCGTAGTAGTCCTGGTCATTGCGCTGATCGCGCGGATCGGCCTTGAAACGGGCGATTTTATTGATACCGACAGCGCCGATGAAATCCTCGCGCATCTGTGCCGTCCCGCAGGCGGTGACACAGCAACCGCACTCGATGCAGCGGTCCAGTTCATAAATGTGCTCGGCAAGGTCCGGGTCCATGGGTAGCTCGATCCGGTCCAGGTCGGTTTCTTCTACTGAATGCACCCAGGTCTCCAGACGTTCACTCATTGCGCGCATCCACTTGCCGCTGTTTACGGAGAGATCGGCAATCAGTTCAAATGTGGGTAACGGCAGTAGTGTGATTGTGTCTGGCAGTGATTCGGTCAGGGTTCTGCAGGCGAGACGAGGACGCCCGTTTATCAGCATGCTGCAACTGCCACAAACCCCTGCGCGGCAGACAAAATCAAACGCCAGAGAGGGTGCCTGTAGTTCACGAATCTGATTCAGGGCAATGAACAGCGTCATCCCTGCGGTCTCTTGCAGGGTGTAGGCCTCCATGTGTGGATGGCTTGCGGGATCCTGAGGGTTATAGCGGAAGATATTGAAGTTTAGAGTTCTTTTCATGGATTCGAATCTTCCAGTCGCTCATTATCGCCCCGATATTTTTCCGGCAACAGGTGTCGAAATGGCATCAGCTGTTCATTCAAGTCGGATGGTGCAGCTTCTGTGATCCGGTCGACCTGAGTCTGTCGTGCCTCAGTTGCGGGATGTTCAATGATATTTTTCGTCCCATAGCCTCTAAATCCCGGTGGCAGTTCCATCGTGTTTACATCCAACGGTTCATAGTCGAGCACAGGCAGGGTATCGTCCTCACTGTTCCAGTGGCAGAGTGTGCGGTTCAGCCAGTCGCGATCATTTCTTTCGGGGTGGTCTTCGCGATAGTGTGCACCTCGGCTTTCTGTGCGCTGCAACGCGCCCAAGGCAATACCAATGGCGATTTTCAGCATGCGGGGCAGACGATAGGCCAGAACCAGCTCCGGGTTGGCGCCCTGGGCCTGTGAGGCGACCGATATCTGTCGGCTGCGTATCAATAGCTGTTGAAGCTCCTCGACTGCTTCACGGAGATGTTCACCGTTTCTGAACAGGCCGACCTTCTCCATCAGAATCTGTTCCATGCGTTTGCGGATTGCAACGGCGTTTTCATCACCACTAGACGTAAACAATCGCTTGAGTTTGTCCGTTTCACGCTGCAGAAATTCGGCTGCGAGATGGGTTGATACGGTCAGGTCGTTTTCCGGTTTCTGACAGAAATCAGCAATGTATTCCGACACCAGCATACCGGAGACCACGGTTTCAGCTACCGAGTTTCCGCCGAGCCGGTTGAAGCCATGCATATCCCAGCAGGCGACCTCGCCGCAGGCAAACAACCCACTGAGCCAGGGGCTCTCTCCCCGATAGTCGGTACGTATGCCGCCCATGGAGTAGTGCTGGGTAGGGCGTACCGGTATCCACTCCTTGGAGGGGTCTATGCCAAGGAAGTATTGGCAGATATCTTTGACTTCTCGCAGGTTTTTATTGATGTGCGCTTCGCCGAGAACGGTGATGTCCAGCCAGAGATGATCACCGTAGGGACTGGCAACGCCTTTTCCCTTTCGCATGTGTTCAGCCATGCGGCGGGAGACCACATCGCGGGAGGCCAGCTCTTTCTTGTCCGGCTCATAATCTGGCATGAAGCGATGACCATCCTTGTCGCGTAGCAGGCCGCCATCGCCACGGCAGCCTTCGGTTACCAGGATGCCGGCAGGTACGATTGCAGTCGGATGAAACTGTACCGCTTCCATGTTGGCCAGACGCGCCACGCCGGTTTCCAGGGCCAGCGCCTGGCCTATACCTTCGTTGATGATGGCATTGGTGGAAACGCCATAGATGCGCCCATATCCACCGGTAGCCATGACAGTGGCTTTGGCCAGATAGGCGCTGAGCTCACCACTGATCAGATCCCTGACAACCGCACCGTAGCAACGGCCCTGGTCATGGATCAGTGCCATCGCCTCCTTGCGCTCTTCAACCGGAATTGAAGCGGCAACGGCCTGGTCTCCCAGGGTATAGAGCATGGCGTGTCCAGTGCCGTCGGATGTATAACAGGTACGCCATTTCTTGGTGCCGCCAAAATCACGGGCTGTAATCAGACCATGGGCCTTGGCCGGTGCGGTGAGAGTGACACGTTGTCCATTGATGACGACCTCATGTTCGCCTTTCCTTACGCGATTCCAGGGCACGCCCCAGGCTGCCAGTTCACGAACCGCCTTGGGCGCCATATGCGTAAACATACGGGCAACCTGTTGATCACAGCCCCAGTCGCTCCCGCGCACCGTATCCTGAAAGTGGATGTCTTCGTTATCCCCAGCCGCCTTGACGCAGTTGGCGAGGCTGGCCTGCATGCCGCCTTGTGCAGCCACCGAATGTGAACGTTTTGCTGGCACCAGTGATAACACGAGGGTGTCGAGTCCACGGCGCTTTACGCCAATCGCGGTACGCATGCCCGCCAGTCCACCACCGATCACCAGTACATCGGTATAGATCAGCTTCATTGCTGCACCTCCATCCAGGAGGGGGTGTACAACTCACCCACGTTGGCTGAGTGGTCGATACCGATCTTGATGTAGGCGGCGAGGGTTGCAAGTCCGAGAACCAGGAAAAAGATGCTCATGATCCATTTCGCAGTTTTCAGGCGACGCCGCGTGGATTGGGGATCGCCCCGGTCAAACCAGCCCCATTTGATGGCCAGACGATAAAGTCCCACAGCGCCATGCAATTCGACGGCAAACAGCAATAGCAAATAGAGCGGCCACATGCGCAGGCTCCAGACACGGTCAGCCGAGGCATAGGGGCCGATCAATTCAGGCCGGCTCAACATGACATAGAGATGGACAGAGGCCAGAAAAAACATGATGAAACCAGTTACCACCTGCACCAGCCAGAGTGTGGTGTCGGCATGCCTCATGCTGCGCATGTGCTGCCAGAACCGGCTGTATTGCTTCCAGTTGGCTGGGAATTTACGCAGGGCGAGGGCGGAATGAATGATAATCAGCGAGAATATCAGGGCAACAAAACCAGAAACTAGAAGCGGAAAATTGGTGCCGAAAAAAAAGTAGCCTTCAAAGAAACGGGCAACGGTCCACATGGCATCCTTGCCCAGCAGGATGGATGAAACAAAAAACATGTGCAGCCACATGAACAGGGCCAGAAAGAGCCCGGTGGCGCTCTGCATCAGGTCGAAACGGGCAGGCCATGCGGATGGATGCTTGGTTATCATCATTTTCATCAGCTCAGCCTCTTACCTGCTGCATATAAAACAGTATATTAGTATTGTCTTCTATATTGACAAAGTGGAATATGGAGAATAGATGATATAGCTCAACTCATCTCCCGCAGTGGCGCTCGACAATAGCTACAATAAAAGCCCATACGCAGGTTATGAGAAATCAGCGGGATGCTAGTCCAACAGGCTGCCGAATACCTGTCATCCGAGAGCGCAGTAATGGGGTTTGTGATCGGTGGTTTACACAAGGCCTATCCGTTTCTGGCATTAAGTTAGAACGGTCAAAGTATTTTCCAAGACAGAGTTGGCAGTAAGCGATTTTCTGTTTATTGGAACGAAGAGGCGCGTAGTGCCCATGCTGCAGATACGGAAGGTAATCGACTGGTGACAACGACCGGCTTCTGGTTTGCCAGGTATGCATTGCACCCAGATTCCGAGGTGTTTACTGCGGACGCCGCATCTGACCAAAAAGGTGTGGAGCCAAGATAACATGACTCCACAGACCTCTTTCTATTTCATGTGGAAGGACGGGTACCCGTAGACTCTTCTGATTCATCGCCACCGGTATCTACCAATGCCTTGGCGAGAGAGGCGCGTGACAACTCGCCGCATAGTTCGCCCTGTTCATCAACGACAGGCAAGGGGTACTCAGAATCAAGCGTTTCCGGCAGAACCGATTCGAGGAGCGAATCTGGGGATACAGGGCTGAGTTCTTCGATCACCTTTTCGCAGATCACGCCTGAGCCGTTTTTCTTTGCCGCTGCTTCCAGTTTTTCCTGGGTAATCACACCCTGATAGCCATCGTCATTGACATAGTAACCATAGTCGCCGGGCTGTTTGCGCATTTGCGATAAGGCCTCTGCGATGGTGTTTGCTGTAATTCGCCAGACGGGTGGTTTCATGACTGTTTCAACCGTCAATGCGCGTGCCCGGTTGACATCCCGGACAAAGGCTTCGACATAGTCGTTCACAGGATTCAGCAGAATATCCTCGGGAGCCCCTTCCTGGACCAACTCACCATCTTTCAGGATGGCGATGCGGTCCCCGAGACGCAGAGCTTCGTCCAGGTCGTGGGTAATGAAAATGATGGTTTTATGGAGTTTTTCCTGAAGTTCAATCAACTGATCCTGCATCTCGCTGCGAATCAATGGATCCAGGGCTGAGAAGGCCTCATCCATCAGGAGAATATCAGCATCGGTACAGAGCGCTCGCGCCAGACCGACGCGTTGCTGCTGCCCGCCTGAAAGCTGTGATGGATAGAGTGATTCGTAGCCTTTCAGACCCACTGTCTCCAACCAGTGATGGGCCTTCTCGTAACGTATCTCCTTATTCACCTTTTGTACGGCCAGTCCATAGGCCACATTTTCAAGTACCGTGCGGTGGGGCATCAGACCAAAATGCTGGAAGACCATCGATATCTTGTGACAACGAAAGGATTCGAGCTCTTTTTGGGAGAGCTGAACAACATCGACGCCATCGACTATGATCTGGCCTTTGGTCGGGTCAATCAGGCGATTGAAATGTCGGATTAGCGTGGACTTTCCGCAACCGGACAAGCCCATAACCACAAACAACTTGCCTTTCTCTATGGTGAGATTGATATCCTTGAGCCCGATCGTGTGACCTGTTTCTGCAAGAATCTCGTTTTTACTCTTGCCCTCGGCGATATGGGGCAGGGCAGATTCGGGATCTTCACCAAAAATCTTATAGAGACCTTTTACCTGGATAAACGGATCAGTCATTTTGTATACCCTGCAGATGTTTCTGTGAACGCTTCGCATAGGCCTGGGATACCCGATCAAAGATAATGGCCAGGGCTACAATGGCGAGTCCGTTAAACAGACCCATGGTGAAGTACTGATTGGTGATTGACTTCAATACGGGCTGTCCCAGTCCCTTGACGCCGATCATCGATGCTATCACCACCATGGCCAGTGCCATCATGATGGTCTGGTTGATACCCGCCATAATGGTTGGCATTGCGAGCGGAAGCTGTACTCCCCAGAGTCGTTGCATGCGATTTGCGCCATAGGCGGTTGCCGCTTCCAGCACCTCTTTGTCTACCAGGCGGATGCCCAGGTTGGTCAGTCGGATCACCGGAGGAATGGCGTAAATCACCACGGCGATCACGCCAGGAACCTTGCCGATACCCAGCAACATCACCACCGGAATCAGATATACGAACGCTGGCATGGTCTGCATGATATCGAGTATCGGTGTGACGATGGATTGCGCCCTGTTTGAACTGGACATCAATATACCGATGGGTACGCCAATCGTTATGGAAAGCAGTGTGGAGACGGTAATGATCCCCATGGTGCGCATGGCGTTATCCCACATGCCGAAATAGCCAATCAGCATAAAGGCGACTATTACACCAATCGTCAGTTTGATTGAGCGGCTTGCCGCAAAGGAGAGTCCGGCGACGGCTAGAATGATCACCCACCAGGGTGATTGGATCAGCAGTTGTTCAATCAAGACCAGCAAGTTCAGCAGCGGATCGAAAAAGGACTCGATGGCGTCGCCATAGGATCGTGAGAAATCGCGAAAACCGCTATCCAGTGTTTTGCGGATGGCCAACAGATCTGTTCGATCCATTGCCGGGAATTCGGTGAGCCAGGAATTTTCAGCCATGGGTTTTTACCTGTACGGGAAGGATAAATCCAGGGGATTATTACAACTACTCCCGGGATATGCTGCTCTTAAAACACGGCTTACTATTCCGACCGAGTGTCGGAATAATAAGCCGGTAAATCTAAGTGGTTAGATTTTGCTAAGAGCTTTTTTGACTTTGTCAGCAACTTCCTTGGATACCCAGGGTGTCCAGTCTGCTTCGTAGGACTTCAGAAAGTGCTCCATGGCGATGTCTCCATCAGCCTGGTTATCCTCCATCCATGCCAGTAACTGGTTCATCTGGTCATTTTTGAAGGCGCGTTTGGCAAGATAGGCATAAGCCTCAGGCGCCCGCGTGGCGAAAGCCTCGGTCGTGACCGTGTGTACTGGTGAGGGTGGATACATGGTGACCTTTGGATTTTCACAGCCCTCTATGCTGATACAGTCAACATAGTGCTTCTCATCAGTGCCTGAATTGAAGTCAACCTTGACCATCTTGTATTTACCGAGCACTGCGGTCGGCGCCCAGTAGTAACCAAACCAGGGTTCCTGACGTTCGTAGGATTTGGCAATAGCACCTGCCAGCCCGGCGCCTGAACCTGGGTCAATCAGTTCGAAACCGGAATCGGCAAGTTTCAGGGCCTTGAACAGGTTACCGCTGGTAATCTGGCAGTTCCATCCGGCCGGACAACCCATGAATGCGGATTTATCCGGGTTTTCAGGATGCTTGAACATCTTTGCGTTGGCCTTGATACCGTCGATGGTTGCAAGTTCGGGATTCTTGTCCACCAGATACTGGGGTACCCAGAAACCCTCTTCACCACCATCGGCCAGAGACTTGCCGGCAATTCTCAGGCGTTTTTCAGCCACGCCTTTCTCCAATGCGTCTTTGAAGGAGTTGCTCCAGAGCTCGGGTGCAATATCAGGCTCGCCTTTTTCAATCATCGAGGTTCCGGTCGGCATGGTGTCGCCAGGAACGAGTTCAGCCTGGCATCCATAGCCGTGCTCAAGGATGAACCGGTCTACATTCGCGATGAGTTCGGCAGAACTCCAGTTCATATCTGCGATGGTAACTTTGCCACATTCATTGGCTGCATATACCGAGGTAAACGAACTGGCCAAAATTACTCCGGCGCTTAGTAATATTTTCATATTTTCTCCGACTTTTGCTGTCAATCTCTCGCGGTTCGGAAACCTATGTAATCTCCGATCCAGAGGCGAAATTCAAAAACTTAGTATACGTAGCTTATTTAGCCTAACAAAAAGATACTGATCATGTCCAATTACGGGGCAAAAAGAAACGCATGATGGAATTAACGATCATTGTTCTATTGTTATCCGTCGCGCTTGGAATTCACCCTCTGGAAAACATAGCGGGAACAAGAAAAGAGATTATAATTAATAAAAACAAATAGTAACAATTGGTTTAGGTATGCGCACTGGATGGTATTATGCTGCTGAGTAATGTAGTTGATTGATCAGATTTAGGGTTCTCCGCAGATATACGCTAAAGAATGAATGGTTTTTTGGATAAACATCGCCAATCAAAAAATGTGATGGATAATAATGATTAGATTACTATGGATATTATTCGAAACAGGAAGTTCATTGCCTGGGAAATGCGATCCGGTCATTTACTGCCAGTGGTCTTCGGTTGATCGCTGTCGAGGGATTCATCCGGAGTTTTGCATTCGTCTGCAGGGGTAATCTGGTTGGTGAGGGGAGTTGTCAGGTCAAGATTATCGGCATCCATCATCTCAGCAATACGCTGCAGAGATGAAAGCAACTGCGACTGTTCCCAGGCCTGGAGATTCTTGAACCTTGAAACAAAACGTTCCTGGAGTAGCGGGGGAGACTTTTGCAGCAAAACGATTGCCTTGGGTGTCGCACTGATGTGTATCTTTCTGCGGTCCCCGTCACTTCTGCTCTTGGTAACCAGTTCACGCTTTTCTAGACGGTTAATGATGTCGGTAATGGTGGCTTGACTCAAGGTTACCCGTTTAGCGATTTCGCCAGCGGTGAGAACATGAGCCTTGCTGATCTCCTTGAGAATTAAAGCCTGTGGTCCAGTCAGGCTATGGGTGCTGATCAGGCTCCGGGAGTGAATGTCTACCGCCCGCATAACCCGGCGAAGGGAGATCAGGACTTCATCACATATATCAGAATCGTTCGACACACATTACCTCGGATTGAAGATGCATGGTTGTTTTAAAACATATCTGCTCAGCAAGGCATTCTGTCTGTCATCACGCATCTGTCTATATTTATGAACAGAGCAAAGAATGCCAATAAATTGATATTGATTAATTAGTTAACGGTATAAAATATGAATTTCTTTTATATTCCTAAAAAATATATAACATCATGATTAATATAATAATAATAAGAGATATTATTGTATTTCATGGTTATTATTTCATAACAGGACTTTAAATATAATTCGTGTACGAATAAAATGCAATGAAACAAATAATGCCACATGACCTTGGTTTTTCGTCATTATTTTACATTTACCATTTTCTTCCAGGCTTCAAGGAGTAGAGTATCCACATTCCAGCATTGCATCGAGTGAAGGAGATCGGGTGTGCCTATGAATACAGATAATGCATTGTCAAAAGGTGGTATCTATCTTGTTCTGATAAGCATCCACGGTTTGATACGAGGGAAGGATTTGGAGTTGGGTCGTGATGCCGATACGGGCGGTCAGACGAAGTATGTCGTCGAACTGGCAAAGGCACTGGGTGAACATCCCGATGTTGAGCGTGTAGATCTACTGACCCGCTTGGTTATTGATCCGCAGGTCAGCGCGGACTATGCAAAGCCTGGGGAGCCTCTTTCAGGCAAGGCCCGGATAGTGCGTATCGCTTGTGGTGAAAACGGTTATCTTTTCAAGGAAGATCTTTGGGATGACCTGGATGTCTTTGCCGATAACGCCCTGGCCCATATCAACGCGCAGCAGAAGTTGCCGGATGTCATTCACAGTCACTATGCCGACGCAGGCTATGTGGGTACGAGCCTGTCTAATCGCTTGGGTATCCCTCTGGTGCACACTGGACACTCCCTGGGCCGAAGCAAGCGTAGACGCCTATTGGCCAGCGGCCTGAAACGAACAGATATAGAACAACGTTATAAAATCTCACGCCGGATTGAAGCCGAGGAGGCGACCCTAGGTCTCGCCAATCTGGTGATAACCAGCACCAATCAGGAGATCGAGGAGCAATACGGCCTTTACGATCATTATCAACCCACGAAAATGCGCGTGGTCCCACCTGGCACCGATCTGACCCGCTTTTTTCCACCCGAAGGCACCGAGCGAAAAAGCGATATTGCCCAAGAGGTGATGCGTTTTCTCCGGGAGCCCGAAAAGCCGCTGATTCTAGCGCTGTCACGACCCGATCAACGTAAAAACATTTCGGCCCTGGTAGCAGCCTACGGTGAGAACGCAAAACTTCAGGAACAGGCCAACCTGGTGATCATTGCCGGTAATCGTGATGATATACGGGATATGGAGAGCGGTGCGCAGGAGGTGCTACAGGACATTCTGCTCACCATCGATCAATATGATCTGTATGGGCGGATTGCCTACCCGAAACATCATAAAGCCGATGATGTACCCACCCTCTATCGGCTGGCGGCCTTATCCAAGGGGGTGTTTGTCAACCCTGCCCTGACTGAGCCTTTTGGCCTGACGCTGATCGAGGCCGCCGCTTCCGGCTTGCCTATCGTGGCCACCGAAGATGGCGGGCCGGTGGATATAATCCGGAATTGCGAGAACGGCTACCTGATAGACCCGCTGGATAAACAGGCAATCTCCGAGACACTCGGGCGAATTCTTGCCGAGCATGAAACCTGGAACAGGCTTTCAGAGAACGGTATAAAAGGCGTTCGAAAACACTATGCCTGGTCCGCTCATGCGGAAAAATACCTGTCATTACTGCACCCGATCATCAGTGAGGTTGAGCCACCAGCGAGGATGTGTTTGAAACGCCGTCCAATGCTCTATCATGACCGTGCGATATTCACCGATCTCGATCAGAGTCTGTTGGGTGATCGTGAGGCATTGCAGCGCTTTATCGAGCTTGTCAGGACAAACAGGCGCTGTGTCTCCTTTGGTATAGCCACGGGCAGACGGTTGGACTCGGCCCTGTCGATGCTCAAGCGCTTTTCAATTACCCAGCCCGATGTGCTGATTACCAGCCAGGGCACTGAGATTTACTATGCGCCCAACCTCACCCGTGACACCGCATGGAGTACTCATATCAGTCACCTCTGGAACCCGAAAGTAATCAGCGGTCTTCTGGAGGAGATCCCGGGGTTGCGGCTTCAGCCCAAGTCAGAGCAGAGCAGTTTCAAAATCAGTTACTACATCGATCCATCCATTGCCCCGGATGTTAATGAAATAACCAGGCTGCTGCATCAACATGACCAGACAGCCAATGTCACATTCGCATTTGGCCAGTTTCTCGACATCGTCCCCATTCGTGCATCGAAAGGACAGGCGTTGCGCTGGTTCAGTGATCAATGGGATGTACCCCTGGAGCATATTCTTGCTGCCGGCGGATCAGGGGGTGATGAGGACATGATGCGCGGAAATACACTGGCGGTGGTTGTTGCCAATCGCCATGAAGAGGAGTTATCGGAGTTGACGGATATCGAAAAAATCTATTTTGCAGGAAGGCCCTATGCTGACGGGATCATCGAGGCCATCGACTATTATGATTTTCTGCAATCCTGTGGGGCGCCTCGACCATGAATAGCAGATTACTCCTCTGCACGGACCTGTATAGAACCTTGATACCCAACGGCGCCCAGCCGGAGTCACCCGGCGCAAGGCAGTTGTTCAGAAAGTTGGTGAGCAGACCGGAAGTGATGCTGGCCTATGTGACCGGACGCCATCGTGTTCTGATTGAAGAGGCCATCGAGTATTACCAGTTGCCTGTTCCGGACTATGCGATTGCTGATGTGGGTTCGACGGTGTATCAGATCAAGGAGAATACCTGGACGCACTGGTCGCAGTGGGAAGCGGAGATAGCCGAAGGCTGGGCAGGTAAGAACCATCAGGATCTAAAAAAACTGCTCAGCGATCTGACACCACTGCGATTGCAGGAGCAGAGTAAACAGAACCGCTTTAAACTTAGTTACTATGTGCCTCTACATACCGACCGTGATGCACTGGAGTCGGAAATCAGGCGCAGGTTTCTCGCACTGAATATCGAGGCGAGCTTGATCTGGAGTATCGATGAGCCTTCCGCGATTGGGCTGCTGGATGTATTGCCGGTCAATGCGACAAAACGGCATGCGATTGAATTCCTGATTGAACAGAATGGATTCACAATGGAAAATACACTGTTTGCCGGTGACAGCGGAAATGACCTGCCGGTTCTGGTCAGTCCGATTCATGCAATCCTGGTTGCCAATGCGAGCGATGAGGTCAGGGCTGAGGCCGTCAACCAGGTTAATCAGAATGATCTGAGCGAGACGCTGTACTTGGCCAATGGCAGCTATGCGGGAATGAACGGTAACTACAGCGCGGGAATCATTGAGGGTGTTATCCATTACATGCCTGCACTGAAACAATGGGTAGAGGAGTAGAGTCAATGTCAAACCCGCGGCCGATCATTTTTGGCGAGGTTTTGTACGATCACTTTCCCGATGGCAGTGTGGTGCTCGGCGGGGCGCCGTTCAACGTTGCCTGGCATCTGCAGGCGTTTGGCGCATCCCCCCTCTTGATTTCCCGAGTGGGCAATGATCAATTGGGAAAAAATATTCAGGAGGCAATGACCGCCTGGGGGATGGACACCTCGGGACTGCAATTCGATGCTACCCATCCTACAGGCACGGTAGATGTCAGTTTCACCAATGGCGAGCCGTCTTATGACATCGTCAAGGAGCGCGCCTACGACTTCATCGATTCCGATGGGCTACCGACCATGCAACAGGATAGTTTTCTATATCATGGCAGCCTAGCGCTACGCCATGAAGTTTCCCGTGAAACGCTGCAGGGAATACGCCGCGACCTTGCCGGATTGTCATTTGTGGACATAAATCTGCGTGATCCCTGGTGGTCTATGGAGTTGATCGAAGCGATATTGCACGATGCGGATATGATCAAGTTGAATGAAGATGAACTGCTACAGATTACCGGGCACAAGGATACAGACGGCCATGCAGTGCCGGATTTATTGAAAAAATATAACGCCCGTTTACTGATTCTTACCCGTGGTAAAGCCGGGGCAGATGTCTATGGCGCTACAGGTGATATCATCCATGTTGAACCGGAAACAACTACCCATGTGGTGGATACAGTAGGAGCAGGGGATGCATTCAGCTCGGTACTGTTATACGGACAGTTGCTGAACTGGCCGATTGAAACCTGTCTGCGGCGGGCGCAACACTTTGCCAGCGCCATTGTCGGAGTGCGCGGTGCCACAGTCAGTGACATAGACTTCTATCGTCAATTTACCAATGGCTGGACAGCAGCTATCTAGCGATTATCAAAAAGTAATAAACAATGTACGAACAGATTTCACACTCCCTGCTCAATGAAATTCTTGCGGATCTGAGTCCTGAACTGGAAAGAGAGGATCTGCGCCATTTTTTCACCCGCCTGGGGGCAAATTTCTACTCCATCTATTGCCTGTTTCACCTACTATATGGCGACCGGGAAGATATGCGACAACAAATGCAGAATCTTGTTGAGCGTATGGCCAGGCAATATATACATCGCCCGGAGATCAACCGGAAAAGCGATCTGGAGCGGGAAAAAAATCACAATTGGTTTTTGAGCCAGCAGTGGGTTGGTATGGCGCTCTACAGCGATGGATTCGCCGAGAATTTGCCGGATCTAAGGACCAGGGTTCCATATTTTCAGGAACTTGGCGTCAACATCCTGCACCTGATGCCAATGCTGAAATGCCCCAAGTCTAAAAGCGATGGTGGCTACGCGGTCAGCGATTTTCGAGAGATTGAAAGCCGATTGGGTACTATGGCAGATCTCGAATCGCTGATAGAAGAGCTGAGAAAGCGCGAAATACTGATCGTGCTCGATGTTGTCGTCAACCACACCTCCGACGAGCATGAGTGGGCGAGCAGGGCGCGCCAGGGGGATAAGCGCTATCAGGACTATTATTATATCTTTGAAAATCGTGAAGTACCGGACATGTTCGAAGAGACCATGCCGGAGATTTTCCCGGAGACCTCACCCGGGAACTTCACCTGGGATGAAGAGATGGGCAAGTGGGTGATGACCGTCTTCAATGACTACCAATGGGATCTGAATTACAGCAATCCCGAGGTGTTCATTGAGATGTTGGACATCATCCTGTTTTGGGCGAATCAGGGTGCCGACATCATTCGACTGGATGCGGTCGCCTTTCTCTGGAAGAAAATTGGCAGTACCTGCCAAAATGAACGTGAAGCCCATCTTATTCTGCAACTGTTGAAGGATTGTTGTCAGGTTAGTGCACCGGGAGTACTGTTTATCGCAGAAGCCATTGTCGCGCCGGTCGAGATCATCAAGTATTTCGGTGAGGATGCGGTGATCGCCAAGGAGTGTGAGATTGCCTATAACGCCACCTATATGGCATTGCTGTGGGATGCCGTGGCGACCAAGAATGCCAAACTGTTGAATCAGGGACTGAAGAGCCTGCCAGACAAACTCGATAGGGCGACCTGGCTCAACTATATCCGCTGTCATGACGATATTGGTCTTGGATTCGATGATCAGGATATATTTGCAGTAGGCTATCAACCCAAACTCCACCGTCAGTTTTTGATCGATTTCTTCACCGGTGCCTATGAAGATTCGCCGGCGCGCGGTCTGCCCTTTGGTCGCAACAACAAGACCGGTGATGCGCGGATATCAGGGTCACTGGCCTCGCTGGTCGGTCTGGAAAGCGCGCTGGAGGCAGGGGACTCAGAACGGATTCACCATGCGGAAAACCTGATTCTGCTACTGCACAGCCTGATTCTCTCCTTTGGCGGTATTCCTCTGATCTATTATGGGGATGAAATCGGCACGATTAACGATACGCGCTATCTGGAGGATGAAAGTAAGGCGAATGATACACGCTGGGCGCACCGACCAAAGATTGACTGGGAAAAGGCAGAAAAGCGCAAACAGCCCAATACCGTGGAATGCCGCCTGTTCAGTGGACTCAAGAAGATGATTTCCGTACGTAAGGAGATCCCGGCATTTGCTGATTTCAATAATCGTGAACTGCTGACGGTCGCCAATCCGCACCTGTTTGTCTTTTCACGCTTTAACTATAACCACGGCAGTGTGCTGGTTGTGGCGAATTTCGATAGCTCACCACAGCATCTCAACCTTGATGAATTGAATATGGGTGGCTTGTCCCGTCATGGCGTGATTATGGATCTCTATTCGGGGGAGAGTCCGGCACTGTTCAAGAACCAGCTGATCATACCGCCTTTGCATTTTTACTGGTTGACTGACAACCATCGCAACGCCTGAAAGTGGATACGATCAGAGCGCGTTGCGCAGTCCCAATTTTTCGGGGTGGGGTTGCAGGTAGACCTGTTGCTGCATATAGGGATCGGGATGCAGACGGAAATAGTGCCGCAACAGTGTGATCGGCACAATCAGTGGTATTTCGCCACGGCGATAGGCTTCAACACTGTCGATTAATTCAACCTTGTCTTCTTTGCCTATGCTGCGTTTGAGATAGCCCATGATGTGTTGTAATACATTGACATGACGTTTTCGACTCACGCTGCGTTTCAGGGTGGTCATCAGTTCCAGAATATAGGCCTGTGAAATCAACTCCATCCGCTCCTTGGGCAGGTTGGAGAGCAACTGGCCCATGCGTTTGTATCCAGCCTGGGAGTGAGCCATCACCAGGTATTTATGTTGTGAGTGGAATTCGATCAGTTGGGATGGGGTAATACCATTGCGGGTCAATCGCTGCCAGCGGTTATACACATAAACACGATTGATGAAATTCTCGCGCAGTACGGCATCGTTCAATCGGCCTTCCTCTTCAATAGGCAGAAGCGGGTGCTGGTTCATAAGTATTCGGGCAAAGATTCCCGAGCCTTTCCGTTCTGCCATATTGCCGCTGACCGGGTAGACCTTGACGCGTTCCATACCGCAGCTTGGGGAGTCCTTTTTCAGGATATAACCGCTGATCTGGTCGAGTTTTCTGGTTTGACTGTAGGCGAACTCTTCCAGCCGGGAGGTTACATCCAGCGAGCGGTCATTGACCCCCAGCGCCCGGGGATGATCAGGTGGGCCTACCAGCCTGACCGGTGGTCGTGGGGTGGCCAGCCCAATGGCAGTTTCCGGGCATATTGGCAGGAAATCGAGATATGCACTCAACTCATCGGTTATGAATCTATCCCGCTTGTGCCCGCCATCATAACGGACCTTTTGTCCGAGCAGACATGAACTGATTCCAACGGGCACTTTGTGATTTGAGGTCATGACAGCCGTCTAACTGTTATCTTCAACGGGTTGTAGTTCAGGTTTGGTTTCGGGCAGCGATACCAGAAAATAGCAGAGAGCGATACCGAGGCTGAGTAACAGACCCTTTCCGGCGATACCGATGGGCGCCAGTACAAGACTGAGGGTAAAGCTGAGAACAACCAGAAAGATGGCCCGTATTTTCACACTTCGCTCGATTGTCCCTGAACTGCGCCACTGCCTGATGATCGGGCCAAAAGTCTTCTGATTCAACAGCCAGGCATGCAGACGCGGTGAACTGCGTGAAAAGAAATAGGCCGAGAGAAGCAGAAATGGGGTAGTCGGGATCAGGGGCAAGAGTATACCGGTCAGTCCCGCCAGCAGGGCTGACCAGCCAAGTAAAATCAGTACACCTTGTTTGACTCGCTGTTTCATGCTTCTGGTGTTATTGCCGCGGGTGGAATGGCACGTAGTATATCCCAACGTTCCAGGGCCTGTTTTCGACTAACGCCGAGATCGACGATAGGGTCGGGATAATCTGCTGCCATGTCGCTCAGCCAGGGTGTATGGATGTGTCTGTTGGCGAGATGAGCCAGCTCAGGAATCCAGCGACGGATATAAATGCCTTGTGGATCAAAACGCTCCCCCTGTCTGACCGGGTTGAAGATACGAAAATAGGGTGCCGCATCCGCGCCACTTCCAGCTGTCCACTGACAGCCGAGGGTATTGCTGGCCAGATCGGCGTCGAGCAATGTATTCCAGAACCAGCGGGCGCCTTGATGCCAGTGAATGGCCAGATTTTTACAAAGCAGAGAGGCCACGATCATGCGCACGCGGTTGTGCATCATGCCTGTTTCCCATAATTCTCGCATGCCGGCATCGACAATCGGTATCCCGGTCTTGCCCTGTTTCCAGCTTTCCAGATTTAGCATCGCCTGATCAGAGTTGTCCCATGTCATCCACTGAAATCGCCTGTTGAGTGGTTGCTCGGTGGTGTGCGGGAAATGATACAGGAGGTGATGGGCAAATTCACGCCAGCCGATTTCCGCCAGAAAGCGAAACAGGTTCGGTTCCTGTTTCATCCAGTCGTCGTGCATATTGTGAAACAATGCCCATTGGATTTGTCGCGGCCCGATCTCTCCAAAGTGCAGGTGGGGCGAGAGATGCGAGGTGCCGGGTTTTTCAGGGATGTCCCGGTCAGACTCGTAACTATGAATGCCTTCCCGAATGAACAGCATGAGAGTGTTTTGGGCGCTGGCCTCGCCGGGTTTCCAGTAGGCACTAAGCTTCCCATGCCAGGGAATTTTTGGCAGAAGGTCGAGATTATCAATGCCCGCCTCGTTTAGTGAAAGATCAACTGGGGGTAGGGCTGTGGGTGCAGGGCAGGGTTGTGGAATATGCCGTTTTGCCTGGCATGCCTTCCAGAACGCAGTGAACACCTTGTAGGGAGTGGCGGTTTTGGTGAGTATTTCCCAGGGTTCGAATAACAGCGCCGCATTGTGTGACTGGCAGTGGAAACCTGCAGAGCGCAGATGACTTTTTATCGCGCTGTCACGGGCGATAACTACCGGCTCGTAGAGCCGGTTCCAGTGTATCTCCTCGGCACCGCTCTGGTGGGCAAGAGATTCCAGGATCTGTTTGCTAGAACCCTGCCTGACGATCAGTTTCGATCCAAGGCGCTGCAGATCGCGGTCGAGTGACTGCAGGCTGTGATGAAGCCACCAGTTGCTCGCCTCGCCAGGTTGCCAGGGGGCCTCTTCATCCGGGGAGTGAATGTAGAGAGGGATCACCCTTTCGCATCTTTCCAGTGCTTTGCAGAGTGCCGGATTATCGGCAGTCCTGAGATCACGTCTGAACCAGACGATAGCGGTTTTCATGGCCGGCCCAGTCCCTTCAAAGCGCTGCTTCTATGGCTCTGACCAGCTCATCGCTCTGGGGTTTAACAAAGCTTGAGAAACTGCCCACCAGTCTGCCGTCCCGGCTTAGCAGATATTTATGGAAGTTCCACTTGGGTGCCTGGCCGGATGCTGCAGCCAGCGCCTTGTAGAAGGGATCTGCCTGTTCACCCTTGACGACTGTCTTGGTGTACATGGGAAATTCCACCCCATAGGTCAGGCGGCAGAAATCCTGAATAGTTTTTTCCGTACCCGGTTCCTGGTTGCCGAAGTCGTTGGATGGGAAACCGATCACCACAAGACCTTTTTCCGAGTAATCCCGGTATAGCTTTTCCAGACCGTCATATTGCGGTGTGAAAGCGCATTTGCTGGCGGTATTGACAACCAGAACGACCTTGCCTTTGTAAACCTCGCAAAGATTATCGGTCTGATCACCGGCCAGGCGGCGCTTTTCGTAGACTTTCTGATCCGAACAGATAATGGCGTTTTCGCCCATCGCAGTCTGGACCGGCATCAACCATGCCCCTGCCAATCCGAGCAGGGCGCTGAGGCTTGAGGATATCTTTTGCGCAAGTGACATGATGGTTACCTGAAATTCTGGCGGCCGATGTGGTGCATATTGTACACATACAGCATGGTTGTTAGTGTCTTGATATTAACTTTACGTTCTATTATCGCGGCTAAAGCCGCTCCCACGGACGGGGTTGATCCTAACCAATCCCCATATTATAGAGGTTTCCAGTATCCAGTGAGATAGAGATTCTTAGATATAGTACCAGGCCAATAACGACCTCGGCCTGCGTTGGTTAAGTCCCTCGGCTCAAGCGCTCCTTTCCTTGATGTGATGGCGTTTCTATGACAATCTTATAGAGTTTGTATCCTCCCGATCGAAATGACCCGATATGAGAAAAACATATGCCTGATTCCGTTGCCGCATTGGTGGCCCATGATATCCACAAATCCTTCGGTCAGACGGATGTACTCAAGGGTGTTTCACTGACGGCAAACGACGGCGATGTGATTGCGTTACTGGGCAGCAGTGGATCTGGCAAGAGTACCTTTCTGCGTTGTATCAATCTTCTGGAAACCCCGGATTCCGGTGAGGTCTTTGTTCACGGTGAAAAGATAAAAATGCAGCGCGAGCGCGGCGGCACGCTGGTCCCGGTCGATAAAAGACAGGTGTCACGCATTCGCAGCAGCCTGGGTATGGTGTTCCAGAATTTCAACCTCTGGACGCACATGACTATACTCGAAAATCTCATAGAAGCCCCGGTGCATGTGCTCAAACATTCCAAGCGCGAGGCGATAGAGGTTGCAGAGGAACTTCTGGAAAAGGTGGGTCTGAGTGATAAGCGCAATGAATTTCCCAACCAGTTGTCAGGCGGGCAGCAGCAACGTGCTGCGATCGCCCGGGCGCTGGCGATGCAGCCTGAGGTGATGCTGTTTGATGAACCCACCTCCGCACTCGACCCTGAACTGGTTGGCGAGGTGTTGCGGGTGATGCGCAAACTTGCCGATGAAGGGCGTACAATGATTGTTGTCACCCACGAAATGGGGTTTGCCAGAGAGGTGTCGGATAGGGTCATTTTTCTTCATCAGGGGAAAGTGGAGGAGGAGGGGAGTCCAAAAGATGTCTTTACAAACCCGACCTCTTCGCGCTTTCGTGAGTTTCTAGCAAGCAATCTCTGAGCTATCAATGAAAATCAACCAGCAAATAAAAGGAACAGTGTAATGTTTAAGAAAACAATTATGTCCTTTATTCTCGCAGTTGCCATGGTCGGGACAGCCGCTGCTGAGGGTATGAAAATCCGTATTGCAACCGAGGGCGCCTATCCTCCCTTTAACATGAAAGATGCCTCTGGCGAATTGATTGGTTTCGATGTGGATATCGCCAAGGCGCTGTGTAAACAGATGCAGGCGGATTGCACCATCGTCTCTCAAGACTGGGACGGCATTATTCCAGCACTGCTGGCCAATAAATATGATGCGATTATAGCCAGTATGTCGATTACCGAGGAGCGGCTGAAAAAAGTCGATTTTACCGGACGCTACTATTCCAACTATCTGCGTTTTGGTGCAAAAAAAGGTAGCGGCATCAGTGGCGCGGAAGATATGACGGGTAAAGCGGTCGGCGCCCAGCGCGCCACTATCGCCGGTCAATGGCTTGAGGATAATCTGGCGGGCAAGGTCCAGGTGAAACTCTATGACAAGCAAACAGCTGCCTACGCAGATATGCAGTCGGGCCGCATCGACGCCATACTGTCTGATGCTTATCCGCTGTTTGACTGGTTGAAAGAGAATGCCGATTACGAGTATGTCGGCGACAAGATCGATATCAATGACCAGATTGGTATCGCAGTTCGCAAGGATGATGCTCAACTGCGAGATGCCCTTAGCGCTGCAATTCTGGCAATCAGAGAGAATGGCGCCTACGCAGAAATCAATGCCAAGTATTTTCCGTTTGATATCTATTGATGCCATTGCACTGCAGGCAAGCGCCAGCCGTGTGGCGCTTGCTTTTTCAGTGGGTGATCAACGCAGGGTTCTGATGTGACGCCGGAAGAGTCCGTACTGACGCTGTTGAGCCTTGGCGATGCGGGCTGGGGCGACGAGTTGTTGCGCGGTGCGTTGTTAACCATTGAGATTGCCCTGGTTTCCCTGGCAATCGGTCTTGTTCTGGGGCTGGCCACGGCGGGTGCGAAGATTTCCCACTCCTGGTTGTTGAAGGCACTCGCATCCACCTATACCAATATCATCCGGGGCATACCGGAATTCCTGATCATCCTTTTGGTGTTTTTCGGTTCAGATCAGCTGATGATCAGTTTAGGTAACTGGCTTAACTACGATGGTCTGTTTGAAATCAATAAGTTTGTTGCCGGTGTTCTGGCATTAAGCCTTATCTTTGGCGCCTATGCCTCAGAGGTGTTCCGGGGGGCCTACCTGGCCGTACCCTATGGACAGATCGAGGCCGCGCTCGCCTGTGGCATGACACCCATGGGGGCCTTCTGGCGTATCAGAATGCCGCAGATGTGGCGCTACGCCATTCCCGGGTTGGGTAATCTGTGGATGGTTCTGCTCAAGGATACCTCCCTGGTCTCGGTGATTGCTCTGGATGAACTGCTCAGGCAGTCCAACATTGCCGGTGAAACCACGCGGGAACCCTTTATGTTCTATCTCGCTGCCGCGCTGATCTATCTGCTGTTCACTATCGTCTCTGATTATGGCAGACACCGAATGGAGCTCCGTGCAAACCGCGGCGTGCGGCGGGTCTGAGCATGCTTGGATTTGACCTGACCTATTTCGAGGCAAAGTATCAAGTATCAGAGGCGGTCTGCCAGGTCATCGGCCCGGTGACACCCCAGGGGTTTGCCGATTACTGCCCGCGTTTCGTGCAGGGCACCTTCACCACGATCGAGATACTCGTTCTCTGTTGCCTGATCGGGCTGATTATCGCAGTGCCGATGGCGCTGGCCAGGGTATCCAGTAACAGGCTGTTTTCGGTTCCGGCCTATATCTACATCTATGTATTTCGCGGTACGCCGCTGCTGGTGCAACTGTTCCTCTTTTATTACGGACTCGGTCAGTTTGAGGTTTTTCGGGAGAGTTTTCTATGGCCCTATCTGCGTGACAGCTGGTGGATGGGAATAATTGTGTTGTCGATCAACACATCAGCCTATGTCGCGGAAATTCTCAGAGGGGGGATAGTCAGCGTACCCCAGGGTCAGATCGAGGCAGGACGTGCAGCGGGAATGTCCGGATCACTGCTATACAGGCGAATTATTCTTCCCCAGGCATTTCGAATTGCCTGGCCGGCCTATGGTAATGAAGTGATTCTGATGCTGAAGGCCAGTGCGCTGACCAGTACGATTACAGTGATGGATTTGATGGGACAGACCCGGACTATATTCTCACGGTCCTACGATCTTGAGATTTTCGGATATGCCGCCGTGCTGTATTTTGCAATGGCTTTTATCCTGACTTATCTGTTCCGGATTACCGAGCGCTATCTAAACCGCCATATGGCCTATCGATGAGAGGCCGCAAACTGTTCAGTCAGTTTACGCTGGGCTTCTATCGATCTTCGCATTGCCTCTATCTGGCTTCTGGCATGTGCCTGTAACTCGCTACCGCTGAGGGTCACGGGAGTTTTTTCCATTGGATAAGCAGTGGCATAACCGTAGTAAGGCTGTTGGTTGCGGTAGCCCTGATGGGAAAAATCAGAATGGCTGTTAAGTCTGATGCTGAAAGAGGCCTCGCCATCCATCCAGGAATCACCCATGCCGGTCCACGGACCACCCCACCAGGCATGCCCGTGCATTGAGGCAGTGAGCAACAGTAGACTTGCAAGGATTTTCGAGGGATTCATCTGGGTAACGCCTGAGAAAGTTTTATCGAAAGGGCTTTGGTTAACAGCCTGCGAAAAAATGAAGGAGGTTATCAGGCGCTTCGTGTCTTTGGGTTGTGCACATCCTTGTGCAATGACCATCCCTGGCGAGTCAATAAGCGTTTAGCTTACTTGGCTGGTGCAGCAGGAGCCTGAGGGGCTGCTGGAGCTGGGTAGCCATATGGGGCACCGTAAGGAGCGCCATAAGGTGCGCCATAACCACCACCATAAGGTGCGCCATAGCCGTAAGGCGCGCCATAACCACCGTAGTAAGGGTTGCCGTAACCATAGCCATTACCATAGCCGTTACCACGACCATAAGCACTGCTACGACCGCTGAAACCCATGCTGAAGTCGCCAGAACCGTCGCCGAAACCATCACCCATGCTGTTACCATTCCAAGGACCACCGCCCCACCATGCAGAGGCAGAACCGGAAACAGCAATCATTGCAGCGATAGCAGCAGCTTTAGCAATTGTTTTCATTATAAATCTCCAAATCGTTTTATCTATTAATCGTCTGGTGTGTGAAAGCTGTTACCGCTGTGCCTTCATTGAGGTAAAGAATATAAGCAATTACTAAAATAGTCAATCTTTATTTTAAACTATTTTTACAATTGTGATTTTACCCGGTGTAGGGATGCCTTATTAACGGCGTGTAGGTTTAAAACTAGTGCAACGGATGTGAATCAATGTCGACTATACAGGCTCTGTGATTGCACGGTGATGTTTTTTGTAAGCGAAAATCAACCAGAAGAAGGCAGTGAGCTGCAACGCAAATACTATACCGAATGCCAACTGGTACCCTTCAGGTGAGTAGTGATCAGCTCCAACCAGCGGCCATAGGTCGATGATCTTTCCAATCAGCCACTGAAGCGTGAAGGCGGTAATAAACACCAGCAGGTTGATGGCCGTATTCACCCGTCCCGAGAGATTTCTCGGATAATGCTGGGACAACACGGCGTATTGAACAATACCGGTGGTGCCGAAAAAACCGAATGCCATCCAGATCGGCGTAACCCAGGATTGTGCTGGTTCCAAAATGATGGCTCCCTGGATCATGATGAATATCAGCATGCCGATGCCGGAAACCACCACTGGCTTGATCCCGATATGCGACAGCCGTTCTGCCAGAGTTCCCAGGGTCAGAAACCCGGCAATCATCGAACTTGCTATTAATAGGAGTGTATCGGCTGCGTCTGCTCGTGACAGTCCGCCAATATCCCGTAACCAGGGACCAGCCCAGAGGCTCTGAATGGAGATGAAGGAGGCCTGTGACAACATGGTCAATGGCGCGATGCTCCAGAAGAAACCATCGCTGAAGATTGATTTCATCTCTTTCATCTGGGTTTGCAGGGATTCACCTTTGCCTGTCTCTGGGTGATCAGGCACAAGCAGATAGATCATCAGTGCACAAAGCAGGATAAGCACAGCCAGAACCAGAAAAACGCCGCGCCAGTCAGTGTAGGACAGGGCAAACTGAACCGGTGCAGTCGCGGTCAGCGCGCCTAATCCCCCGGCAGCCATGATCAACCCGTTGATCAGGGGTAAACGCTGGGGTTTGAACCATTGGGTAAAGGATTTAAAAGCCGCCATCAGGCAGGCGGAGACACCAAGACCGATCAGGCCTCTGCCAATAATCAAATCGCCAAGGCTGTCACCATAGGCGAAAATCACGGAACCCAGGGCGGCAAACAGCAACAAACCTGCTTCAATCTTGCGTGGACCATAACGGTCAAGCAGGATTCCCAGAGGGATCTGTGTGGCGGCGAAAGTGATGAAATAGGTGGCCGTCAGCAGTCCAAGGGTTTCCGGCGAGAGCGACAGATCTCTCACCAGATCAGGCGCAAGCACAGCATTCACTACCCGCACCAGGTAGGAGAGGTAGTAGCCAAAGGCAAAGGGAAATAGAATCAGCAGCAGTCGCTGTGCAAGTGTCGGTGTGATGTTCAAATTATGTGCAACCCGGCATAGTGGTTTTTTGCAGTGACTGCTCGGGCCAATCCCCGGGGATCATGATAGCCGTTGCAGCCCACTCTGGATAGACGGGTATTTTTCAGTTTTGATTCATATTGCTCATCTATCATCCGGTTGAGATTGTGATTTACACAGTCTCAAACTTATTTAAAATCGATACAGTCCCCAACCGAGAACGCATATGAAAAGCATAGTCAAAGTCATTTCCCTGGGAGTATTTCTGAGTATGGGTGTTGTTGCCAATGCAACCGCAGATCGGGAGCGTGGCGAGGATTTAAAATGGAATGAAACGACCCGTGCCGGTATTGCCCCAGTCGATAACGAAACCTATCTGCAAGAGTGTGGCAGTTGTCACTTCGCCTATCCGCCGGGATTTCTACCACCACAATCCTGGGAAAAACTGATGGGTTCCATGCACAGCCATTTCGGCGAAAATGTCGAACTGTCGAAGAGTGTTCGCGGTACCTTATACAACTATCTGTTGAATAACTCGGCGGTGCGCAGCAACTTTGAGTATTCCAACAAAATCATGCAGGGCCTTGGCAATAACCCGGCGCCATTGCGTATTACTGAAACCCACTATTTCATCAGGAAGCATGATGAGTTGACACCGCAGATGGTTGCAGGCAATCCAGAAGTGGTCTCATTCAGCAATTGCGCTGCCTGTCATAGCAAGGCATCCGAGGGGTCATTCAAAGAGGATGAGGTAGTGATACCCGGTTATGGGCGCTACGAGGATTGACAGTTATCATTGTGGCGTTTCTATACACTCCTATAATAATCGTCTATATTAATGAGTTCTAATATATTGCCTTTTCGGGTCGATATATCACTGATTATTTAGGATAATTATGGATAACAGCAGTCGTATTCAGCATTTTCCCATCTCATTCTTCGCCATTGTCATGGGCTTGGCGGGTCTGACCATAGCTTGGGAAAAGGCTCAACATGTGCTCCAACTGGGTTTCAACATGAGCGGGGCATTGACGCTCATAGTCTCCCTGGTCTTTGTTCTGATTCTGGCGATGTACCTGACCAAGCTGGTTACATTCAGGGATGAGGTGATCAAGGAGCTGAATCATCCGGTAAAACTGAATTTTTTCGCGGCAATCTCGATCAGCCTGATACTGCTGTCGGTGGTCTTTCTGAATATATCCCACGAGCTGGCCCTGATGCTATGGATGGTTGGCTCGGTGTTGCAACTGGTCTTCACGCTCTACGTCATGAATGCCTGGATTCACCACGAGCACTACCAAATTCAGCACAGCAATCCGGCCTGGTTCATCCCGGTGGTGGGTAACGTGCTGGTGCCTATCTCGGGTACCGGGTTGGGGTATTTCGAGATCTCCTGGTTCTTCTTCAGTATCGGTATGGTGTTCTGGCTGGTGCTGCTGACCATCATCATGAACCGGGTTTTCTTCCATAATCCATTGCCGGCAAAGCTGATGCCGACTTTCTTTATTCTCATAGCACCGCCTGCGGTCGGATTTGTAGCCTATGTGAAACTGACCGGTGACATCGATGCCTTCGCTCGGGTCCTCTACTATATCGGCCTGTTTCTGACACTGTTGCTGCTCACGCAGTTACGGCGTTTCGTGAAAATCCAGTTCTTTCTCTCCTGGTGGGCCTATTCCTTCCCACTGGCGGCCATAACCATTGCAACTCTGGTCATGTACAGCAGTAACGGTATCCCCGCATTTGCCGCACTCTCCTGGGTTCTACTGAGTCTGGTGAGTCTGGTGGTGGTGATGCTGCTCTACAAAACAGCAAAGGCGATATCCATCAAGGGGATATGTCTGCCGGAAGACTGATGGTGAAATCCACTTGCCGGAGCCCCGCGATGGTGTGGCTCCGGCGGCAGTGCATTATGACAGCCGGTTTTTGAAATCCTCGTAGCCAAAGGTGCGAACCATCTTCAGCTCACCCTCTTTGGTCCAGATTGCCAGGGATGGCAGATTGACGCCGTTGAACGTGGTGTTTTTCACAAAGGTATAATGGATCATATCTTCCAGCACGATGCGATCACCCACCTGTAACGGCTGGTCGAACGAGTAATCTCCAATTACATCTCCGGCCAGACAGGTGTTGCCACCCAGGCGATAGGTATGGGCCTTTTCGCCCGCCTGACCCGAGCCGGTTACCATCGGTCTATAAGGCATCTCCAGGACATCCGGCATGTGGGCCGCAGCGGAGGTGTCGAGGATGGCGATGTCCATGTTGTTGCGAACGATATCCAGCACCGAGGCGACCAGCGGGCCAGTGCGCCAGCCCACCGCGCCGCCGGGTTCCAGATAGACCTTGACGCCATAACGCTCCCTGAAATCCTTGATCAGGCGGATCAGAAGATCGACATTGTAGCCTTCACGGGTCATCAGGTGACCGCCGCCAAAGTTGATCCACTTCATCTGCGGGATCCATTCACCAAAACTGGCCTCGAAGGCGATCAGGGTTCGCTCCAGGCTCTCCGCGCTGCATTCGCACAAGGCGTGAAAGTGCAGGCCCTCGAT
This sequence comes from Sedimenticola sp., assembly GCA_002869585.1. GTDB lineage: Bacteria > Pseudomonadota > Gammaproteobacteria > Chromatiales > Chromatiaceae > BM503. The sequence goes on along the minus strand of PKUO01000028.1, from coordinate 90,610 downwards.
GCCGTCCAGTTGATCGGGTCGGAACTCTTGCGGTGTGACACCAAGTCGCGAGGTGGTGCCGCAGGGGTTGTACATGTCCACTTCGACTTCGCAGACTTGAGGATTGAGGCGAATGCCGCAGGAGATCCCCGCGGCCAGCGCTTGCCCACGGAAACGCTGCCACTGGGAGAATGAGTTGAAGATCAGATGGTCACCCAACTCCAGCAGTTTCGGAAACTCGGCATCGGTATAGGCCGGGGAGTAAATATGCACCTCCCGGCCAAACTCCTCTGACGCCAGCAGTGCCTCGTTCAGGGAACTGGCAGTGCAGCCCTGCAACACCTCCCGGATAATCGGGAAGGTGCTCCACATGGCATAGCCTTTCAGAGCCAGGATGATATTGCCTCCGGATTCCCGTTGTACGCGATCCATAATCGCCAGGTTGGCGCGCAGTTTCGCCTCTTCCAGCACATAACAGGGGGTGGGAACTTGAGTGATGTCGAGTTCGGGCATAGGGGCTGCTCAAAGAGTTCGAGTTTGCAAAGGGTCGGAGTCATTGCCGACTCCGACCCGGTCAGGTCTTATTTCGGTAGGGCATCAACATCGATATCGGTTTCGATATCGGTCCAGGGCAGACCATGCTCGTTGAGCGCGGTCATGAACGGATCGGGATCAAACTCTTCCATGTTCCAGACGCCAGGGCGCATCCACTCGCCCTTGAGCATCATCATGGCGCCGATCATAGCGGGCACGCCGGTGGTGTAGGAGACCGCCTGGGCGTTGGTCTCGCGATAACACTCCTCGTGGTCACAGATGTTGTAGACATAGCGGGAGACGGGCTTGCCGTTCTTGCTGCCCTTGGCGATGACGCCGATATTTGTCTTACCCTTGGTGCGTGGTCCGAGGCTGGCCGGATCGGGCAATAGTGCCTTGAGAAATTGAATGGGAACGATTTCACGCCCTTCGAACATGATCGGTTCGATAGAGTCCAGGCCGATGTTGCGGAACACCTCGAGGTGTTTCAGATAGGCATCACCGAAGGTCATCCAGAAGCGCATGCGCTTGACGCCGGGGATGTTTTTTGAAAGTGACTCCATCTCCTCGTGATAAAGGAGATACATGTTCTTTTCACCCACCTGATCGAAGTTGAAGGTGTGGTGAATCTCCATCGGTTGGGTCTCGACCCACTGGCCATTTTCGTAGTAGCGGCCATTGGCAGTGACTTCGCGAATGTTGATCTCCGGATTGAAGTTGGTGGCGAAGGCATAGCCGTGATCGCAGCCGTTGCAGTCGAGGATATCGACATAGTCGATCTGGTCGAAGTGATGTTTGAGCATGTGGGCACAGAACACATTGGTCACGCCCGGATCGAACCCCGATCCGAGAAGCGCCATCAGTCCCGCCTGCTCGAAGCGCTCCTTGTAGGCCCACTGCCACTTGTACTCGAACTTCGCCTCGTCCAGGGGTTCGTAGTTGGCGGTGTCGAGATAATGGACACCGGTCTCCAGACAGGCATCCATGATGGTCAGATCCTTATAGGGCAGGGCGACGTTGATCACCATTACCGGTTTGATCTGGTTGATCAGCGTAACCAACTCCGGCACCTTGTCGGCATCCACAGCTGCAGTCTGGATGGTGCGACCGGTTTTCTCCTTGATTTCGCTGGCAATCTGGTCGCATTTGGACTTGGTACGGCTGGCAAGACAGATTTCGCTGAATACATCCGGATTTTTTGCACACTTGTGGGCAACCACCCGGCCAACGCCACCGGCTCCGATAATCAGTACAGTACTCATATCACTTGGTATCCAAAACAGGTATTACAAGAAAAGCGCTAACGGCGCTGGCCCATGTTCCTCTAACTGTTTTCAGACGAAAACGCGCAACACTGAAACGGCGGCAATGGTATCAGCCGATGCCGATGACGTCATCAGTCGCTCAGTTTCAATCCTGTTAAATATACCATTTTAAGCGATAAATTTTGGGGGAACTGGGCATTGGTATGATTTAGGGCAAAGCACGTGCGGTTTTTACCGTGCAGCTGGGCAGCTATTTGCATCTGGCCCTGCCGGGAAGGCGGCAGGGCCGATGTAGGCAGGCTGTTTACTTGGACAGGTCGATATCTTTTCCGCTGTTGAGTATCTCGTTGGTTTTAACGTCGAGATAATCATAGAAGTTGTCCGGGTACTGCTGATAATGGCGTTCTCCCACATAACGCAGCACTTCGGTGAAATGAAAGGTGTAGAGCAGGCCATCGATACGCCAGATCTCCTTACCCTGGTCGAACAGGACGATACCGGGACGGTAGGTCAACCCCAGTTTTTCGGCGAACGCCTTGGGAGTCGTACTGCTGCCTTCAGTATCGACGATCGGGTCAGAGGAAAGGGCATCGAGTCGCACGACGGTAAAATTCTTCAGCACCTCATTGATCTCGGGATTGCTGAAGTGACCGTCATGCAGGGCATCACAGGCGTCGCAGCCGCTGTCTTCGAAAATCACCGCCAGCGGCTTGTCAGTGATCTGATGCAGATTGGTCAGGTTCTGGAACTGGCTATGTTCCCTGAAAGTATAGGTCGCCGGTTGCTGCCGGTCGGCGATAAAGGCGGCCAGGGTGGTTGTTGCGTATGCCTTCTCCTGGACATAATCCAATACCTGCTTGAATGCTGGTACAGATCGATAGCCGTTGACGCGTGCAACCTGTTTGTTCTCGTTATCCAGAAAAATGACAGTTGGGGTATAGCGGACCTTGAGCATGCTGGCGAGCTCTTTTTCGCTAACCGTGGTGTTCTCGTCGAAGGCGATTTCACGGTCGCCTTTGATGTTGATGGCGATGACATCAAAGTTCTCTTTGATGAAATCGGTGTAGGGGGCGTTCTTGAAGTTCTCTTCCGCCATCTTGTAGCAGTAGGGACAACCGTTGAGATGCATGAATAGGATAACATGCTTGCCTGATTCTGCGGCCTCATCGACATCGGCGGCTATGTCGAGAAAACTCTCCTTGAACCAGTCGGGGTGTTCCGATAATTTACCGCCGGTAATCGCTCCGGTTGACTGCGCAGCGCTCTGCGCCTGCATGGAGAAGAACAATGCAAGCAGTGCAAACACTATGCTGGTGAGCCTTATCCGTTTCATACGCCTTATCCTCCAGATGGCTGATTCTATTTATCGGCACTGATATTAGTGGTTTCGAGTCGGCAGACCTATACCGGTTTTCCGCTATATCGTGCACTCCTGGGTATGACAGTTATTTCCCGGATTTGCTCAATCCAGGGTATGTTCCGAAGAGCCCTGGTTGGCGCAAGGGCTGGCGTTCTACTCCTGAATCTGGCCGGAATAGTGCAGACGCAGCGTTGTCCACTCAGCCAGCCGGTACTGGATATGACCGTTGATGCTGTTTTCCGGAAACAGGCCGTTGGCGTCGGGTATTCCGGCGGGCAGGTCGCACAGCAGTTCCATCGCCTGCTCGACATGGTCGACTGCGATGATCCTGAATTTATAGGCCTCGACAGCCTCAAGCACCTGCTGTTTCAGCATCAGATCCTTGATGTTGGCGCTGGGGATGATGACACTCTGTTCACCCGTGAGCCCGCGGGCATCGCAGATATCGAAAAACCCCTCAATTTTCTGATTGACCCCGCCGATGGCCTGAACCTGTCCATGCTGGTTGATCGAACCGGTGATCGCAAAGGCCTGATTGATGGGAAGGTCTCCGAGGGCGGAGAGCAGGGCGCAGAGTTCCGCGGCGGAGGCGCTGTCGCCATCGACCATGCCGTAGGTCTGTTCGAACACCAGGCTGGCGCTGACCGATAACGGCTGATGCTTGGCGTAACGTTCACCCAGATAGGAGGTGAGGATCAGCACCCCCTTGGAGTGCAGGGTGCCGCCCTGATCGATTTCCCGCTCGATATCGATCAACTGACCGCTGCCAATGCGCGCCGTTGCGCTGATTTTCGATGGGGCGCCGAAGGCATAGTCACCGATCTGGATCACGCTGAGACCGTTGATCTGGGCGAGCTGCACGCCATCGGTGTCTATCTTGAGGGTGCCGTTGATGATCTGATCCCTGAGTTGCTCCTGGAGCTGGCTGGCGCGGTACTCCTGGGCCTGAATGGCCGCCTGTATGTCCTCTTTTCGGATCACCGCCGAGTCTGCGCGGGTTGCACAGTAATTAGCCTCCTGCAGAAGATCAATCAGACTACCCATGTGCAGGGACATCTTCTGACCATCCCAGGTGGTTCGCGCCGAGTGCTCGATAATACGTTCCACGCCTGTCCGGCTGATGCTCTTGAGCTCTTCGCGTTGCTGCAGGGTGGCGATCAGGCGGGCGAACAGTTGCTCATTCCCGTCTTCGCGATGCATCTCTTCGGCGAAATCGGCGGTCACCTTGAATTGCAATGAAAATTCCGGGTCGTAGGCTTTCAGCAGGTGATAGAGCAGGCGTGTACCTACCAGAACGACCTTGAGGTTGATCGGTATCGGCTGGGGTTCCAGGGAGATAGTGCTGCCGAGGCTGAGCTGACGTTCGATGGATTCTATCCTGATCTCCCGTGCCCTCAGCGTTCTTTTCAACCCCTCCCAGGCGAAGGGATTGCTCAGCACCTTTTCGGCATCCAGTATCAGATAGCCGCCAATGGCTTTGTGCAGAGCGCCTGATTTGATCAGGGTAAAGTCGGTGAGCAGGGTTCCCATGCGGGCGATGTGCTCGATTCTGCCGATCAGGTTCTGGTAAGTAGGATTGTCCTCGAAGACAATCGGAGCCCCTTTGGTTTCGATATTGTCCACCAGGATATTCACCTTGTAGCGATTGAATTGCGGCAGTTCAATCGCGGGGCCGGAGATCTCGGTGGGATCGAGTTGCCGGAACTGATCGACATTTTCAATGAAGTCCTGCTTGGCCTCCTGAATATAGTGGGTTACTTTCGGGTAGGCGCGGTAATGCTCGATCAGCTCGGAGATAAACTGATGGATGGTCAGCTCCATGGTTTCACCGTCCAGCGCCCGGATTTTCTGGTGCATTTCCCGATGCCATTTGGAGACCTGGCTGATGGTCTCCTTGAGCTGCTTCTTGATCTCCTCGATGGCGTTTTCCATGCGCTTGCGTTCCTGATCCGGAAGATCACTGAACTCATCCGGTGACAGGACCTTGCCGTCCTTGAGCGGGGCCAGGGTAAATCCGGTAGGGTCCCTTATCAGCGCTATCCCTTTTTTTGCCGAATCCGTACCCAGCTTGCGTGAATTGCTCTCCTCTTTTTCCTTGAATTCGTCCTGTATTTCGGTGAGCCGGCGCTGATATTCATCCCCCTGGAAAGCCGCAGGAATGGCGTTCAGCAGATCATCGATCAGTTGCCCCATGTCGCGGCGCAACCGCCGGGCCATACCGGCAGGTATTTCCAGATATTGCGGGCAATGGGGGTGTTCGAAGTTGGCTACGTAACACCAGTCGGAAGGCTGCTCTCTGTTGCTGGCCTCCTTTTCCAGGGCGTGGCGAATAACAGTATGTCTACCCAGACCCGGACTGCCCATGACATAAAGGTTGAAGCCTTCATGGAACATGTTAACCCCGAAGTTGATGGCTTCAAGAGCGCGTTCCTGGCCGATGGTTTCGGAAAGTGGTGCAAGTTCTGCAGTGGTTTCAAAGGCCAGACCGCTGAGATCACAGGCGTGATAAAGGGATGAAATTTCAAGCGGTTTTACCATACAGGGACCTTCTGACGGGCATCTTTGTGGTGCAGAATCAAATCCTTACTACTTTTATACACCATCAGGGACGCTATTGTACTGCCACAGAACAATAATCGATTCGATAGGCGTGCTTGTAGGTTAAGGCACCAGCAGTGACCGGATTTTCTCGGCGGACTTCTGACCGAGCAATACATCGCTGATCTTGCCGTCCTTCACCAACACAAGGGTGGGGGTTGCGCGAACGTTGTACTGTTGGGCGGTTGCCAGATCCTGTGATACGTCAATGCTGTGAATGTTGGAAAACTCTGTTTTCAGTGCGTCGATCATTGGCGACATACTGCGGCAGGGGCCGCAATTCGGACTGTGGAAGTAGAGTAGCGTGGGTTGGTCCGATGAGCTTGGGTCTTGAGCAGGAATATCCGGTGCTATTTCACCGATCTGTTTTTTCGCCTGACGCACCATATTCAGCTGAAACAGCACAAACAAGGTAATCAGAACCAATACCACTACACCTATCTCGGACATGCCCAGTACCTCACTCAGTTTCAGTTGTTTTTTGTATGCTGCCGGTGATCCAGTCGAAAAAAGACTTCATGCCATAGGTCAGCGGACGATTTTTTTCATAGACTAGATGAAACGCCTTTTTGGTATCGAGCCTTATGTCAAAGGGTGTGACCAGTTCACCATACTTAAGTTCTTTTACAATCAGATCAACATCGGCCAGCGCCACGCCCAGTCCTTCGATTGCGGCTCCGATTGCCAAGGACGTGCTGGAAAAGGTCAGCCCCTTGCCGGAGGATGACGAATTGATGCCCAGCTTGTTGAGCATCGATTCCCACTCGTCCAGGCGGTTTGAGACATGGATCAGGGTCTGATCGCAGAGATCGGCGGGGGTTTGCAACGCCTGTTCGCCGTCCATCAGTCGCGGACTGCAGACCGGCATTAATCTTGCGTTACGGAGGAAATAGCTCTCCATGTCATCCCAATCGTCATAGCCGTAATAAATTGCCATGTCCGTATCCGAGTGATGGAAGTCGATACGGGTATTGGCGGCGCTCAGTCTCAGTTCCACATCCGGATAGAGCTGTTGGAACTGTCCGATATGCGGAACAAGCCAGCGAGTCAGAAATGCCGGCGCAACACTGAGATTGACCGCACTGGCGTTCGGTGTGGCGATAAGGCGACGGGTGGCCATATCGATCTCATCCAGGGCATGTTCAATGGCGTTCAGGTATTTTTCACCTGCAGAAGTAAGCCCTACCCGGCGTTTTTCACGCCGGAAGAGTTTAATCTTTAGAAACCCCTCCAGAGATTTTATCTGGTGGCTGATTGCAGACGGGGTGACAAACAGCTCTTCGGCGGCTTGATTAAAGCTGCCATGGCGTGCGGCCGCCTCAAAGCTACGCAGTGCATTTAGCGGTGGTAGAGATCTTACGGCCATCTCTTTTTTAGGTGAAATATATTCATCAATTAAGTGAGAAACGATCGTTTGTCAATTTCTTCTGTGAAACCTAGTATATCCCTAACGCAGAGGCAATGCGTCGATAATACAAGGGAAACATCAAATATCTATGGTGCTTTGGATGTTTCGCTTGTATTGCTGATCGGTTGATTATAGATGATATATTTTTGGGAGTTAAAGGTGAAAATTGAAGCTGAGGGCGAGTTTGTCCGGAATGAGTTTGGTGAGCTGGATATCGACTACTATATCGCCAGAGCGCGGGTAGAGCGGGCCAGGGTTTTCACCGCCTTGCTGCGGAAACTGTTCACGGCGCTGAAATTCACTTCGAAGCCTGAGAATAAAGCGCCTATGGGCACTGTCATCGCCCGTTAACGATCATCGCGCGTTTGTGTTTTGTGTTGTTTATCCTCCTCTGAACTATAGAACCTGCGTATTTTCAGGGTTCCGGCGGACAATATGTCCGCCGTACTTTTTCAGCGCAGTGAGATAAACAGTGTGCTGTTACCCCGGCGAATGTTCATGCTCAGGGCATTGGGGTTCAGGCTGGCGGCCTGTTTCAGCTGTTCCAGATGCGTTACCGGCATTCGGTTGATGGAAACGATGATATCGCCAGCACGGATTCCTGCGCCATGGGCGCGACTGTTGCCTTCCACTTTAACCACTTCAACCCCTTCGATTTTTCCCGCCAGGGGGTGATTGCTGGCTATCGGGGCCAAACCTGCGCCGGCCAGATAGGGACTGATCTCGCTACCCTGGACCAGATTCTCATCGGGGTCCCCGATTCGGGTGATGATGCGTAACGGCTTACCCTCCCTGACTATGCCGAGTTCAACCCTTTCGCCAATGGTCAACAGGCCGAGGGCGTTTCTCAGTTGGCTTGAACTGCTTACAATTTCGTCGTTCAGGCGGGTAATGATATCTCCGGATCTGATCCCATCCTCGCTGGCCGGCGAGTTGGGAAAAACCTGGGAAACCACGGCTCCCTCCTGTTGTCCCAGTCCAAAGGCGTTGGCCAGTTCCGGTGTCAGATCCTGCATGACTATTCCTATGTGACCGCGCCGGATTTCGCCATACTTGACCAGGTGCCGGATAATCGCCTGGGTCATGTTGCTGGGAATGGCAAAGCCGATGCCGACATTGCCTCCATTGGGACCGACAATTGCGGTATTGATACCTACCAGATCACCCTCCATGTTGACCAGCGCTCCACCGGAATTGCCGGGGTTTATGGAAGCGTCGGTCTGGATGAAGTTCTCATAGCCTTCAATACCCAGGCCAGTGCGCCCAAGAGCGCTGACAATGCCGTAGGTGACGGTCTGGCCCAGGCCAAAGGGGTTGCCAATGGCGACCACGAAATCACCGACACGCAGTTCACCAGAATCGGCCAGCTTGAGTGCGGTGAGCGCCTCGGCATCGATTTGGAGCAGCGCCAGATCCACTTCCGGGTCCTGGCCGATGATCTGGGCATTGTATTTACGCCTATCCCGCAGGGTGATGGTGATTTCGTCCGCGCCATCAATGACATGATGGTTGGTCAGCACGTAACCCAGTTCGGCATCAATGATTACCCCCGAGCCCAGGCTGCTGCGCTTCTGGCTCTCCTCTCCCGGATCGCGCAGGTTGAAAAAATGCCTGAAAAAAGGATCGTCCTGTAACGGATGGTGACGGCGTCTCAGCAGTTTCTTGGTGGAAATATTGACTACCGCCGGTAAAACCCCTTCAAGCATTGGGGCCAGACTGTTTGTCGGCGGTGGCGCCTTTGCCAGCAGCAGCGTGCTGGACGCAGAGAGGAACAGAAAGAGTATGATCGGGGCCAGTATGGTCCAGAAAAGGGGCGTTGATGTGTATCTTCTCGACATCCTGCTTACCTGTAAAATCGTTGTTGGGTAACACCTATACGACCAGAGGCGGGTGTAAGAGTTTCCGGGATAGCCTGCATCTGGACCTATTCAAATGCCACAATATACCCCGATGCGTTGCCGATTGGGGTATTATCGATTTCACTGAAAATATTCTACGGAGTTCTACAAGATGAGCCTGGAGAAGGAAAAAGATCCTGTTTCGTCATTCATCAATTGCGGGGAGTCCTACCTCACCAAACCCGGCGTGATTTCAGGCATAGCGCTGGATGATGCCGCGGTTGTGCTGAAGCGTCATCTGTTGTCGATCCAGGATGATCATGCGCTGATTGATCGACTCAATGCCCTTGGGAAGTCGATTCGTAGTCAGGATCTGGATACGATACGCGCGGTCTATGATCAGGTGGTTGCGGCGCTTAAATCAGAGTGAATGATTGCCGGGAGCCGCTCCTTTGCGCGGCTCCCGGAGTTCCGCAAAACTACTGTCTGATACCCTCGACCGACAGGAACAACTCAACCTCCTGCGAGGCTGGTCCAAGGTTGAAGTCTATTCCATAATCCTTCAGGGCGATCCTGGTGGTGCCATCAAAACCTCTGCGATAGCCGCCCCAGGGATCATCGCCGGCTGCGATCTCATTGACATCGATTGTTACCGGGCGGGTCACGCCGTGCAGTGTCAGGTCGCCGGTCAGCACAGCCTTGCCATCCCCTGTGGACTGATAGCTTGTGCTGGAAAAGCTGGCCTGGGGAAATTTCTCAACATCGAGAAAATCATCACTGCGCAGGTGCTTGTCGCGCTCGGCGTGGTTACTGTCGATGCTGGCGGTATTGATGGTCACCGCGACCTTGGATGATTCAGGTGATTTCTCATCGTAGCTGAATGTCCCGGAAAACTCATTAAAGCGCCCGAGAACCCAGCTGTAACCCAAATGAGCGATCTTGAACTGGATAAAGGCATGGGCGCCTTTGGTGTCGATGAGATAGTCTTCCGCGAGCACCGGGTTGGCGAGTGATAGCAGGCCGATTGTGCTGAAGCCGATCAGAATTTTTCTTAGCATGGTAAATCCTTTATGTTGTGTCTATGGGGTGATTGATTACTGCTGGACTCGGTTGTGTCTGGTCCTGCCGGTCATCCGGGACAAGGTCTGATCCTTGTCGATGAGGTGGTGCTTCAGTGCGCCCAATGCATGCAGTGTGACCAGCGAGATCAGACTGATAGCAAGGGCATAATGCACTGTGCCGGCAATATCCTCCTGATTGGGCACATCTTTAAGGGTTGCCGGTATGGCAAACCAGTTGAACACATCGATCGGCCTGCCATCGGCGGTGGATATCAGGTAACCGCTGATGAATAGGGCGATCAACAGCAGGTAAAGCAGGGCGTGCACGATACGCGCGGCTCGCTTCTCCAACTCGATGTGCTCCGGGATCTCCGCCGGCTTGCTGTCGATCAGTCGCCAGGCGATGCGGAGCAACACCGCCAGGCACAAAAGGATTCCGATGCTTTTATGCAGATGTGGCGCAGTGCGATACCAGCTGTCATAGTAGCTCAGCTCCGTCATCCAAAGCCCCAGAGCGAACATGCCGATCACGGCAACAGCCACCAGCCAATGCAGAGCGATGCTGATCAGTCCCCAGTTATCAGCGCTGTTTCGCCATTGCATATCAGCGCGCTTCCTCGACATGGCCAAAGGCGCCGGATTCATAATCCTTGTAGGCCTGCACCAGCTGTTCCTGGGTATTCATGACGAAGGGACCGTGCCGTGCAATCGGTTCATTGATCGGCTCACCGGCGATCACGAGAAAACGGGTTGAGGTCAGCGACTTTAACGCCAATGTTTCACCCTCCCCAAGGACGGCCAGTTGGTTACCCATCAGGGTTCTGTGTTCGAATTCGCCCTGGATGCTGATTTCACCCTCGATAATGTAAAGAAAGGCGGTGTAGCCTGTATTGATCTGTTCCTGGTAGTGCTCATCTTTTGCCAGTTGGACATCGAAAAAGAGAGGTGCGGCGCTGATGCCAGTCACGGGGCCAGTGGTTCCCTCGCTGGTGGTACCGGCAATGACACGGATGCTCTGTCCAGCTGAACGCTGTTCCACAGGGATCTGTTCGGGTTCGAACTCCTGATAGTGTGGCGCCTGCATCTTCTGCGCGGCAGGAAGATTGATCCAGAGCTGGAAGCCGAACAGCAGGCCCGATTCCTGCTCCGGGATTTCAGAGTGCTCGATACCACGTCCTGCGGTCATCCACTGGACGCCACCCGATTTCAGTACGCCTGCATGACCCGCACTGTCCCTGTGTCGCACCCGTCCGGCAAGCAGGTAGGTAACGGTTTCGAAGCCACGATGGGGATGTGGTGGGAATCCGGCGATGTACTGTTCAGGCCGATCGGATTTAATCACATCGAGCAGCAGAAACGGATCGAGTTGCACGCTGGCCGGGAAGGGGAGGTAGCGCACCAGATCCACGCCAGCGCCATCCTGTGTCGGCTGTCCGTTCGCGATGCGGGTTATGCCGCGCTGCAGGGGTGTAGTCGGTTTGGCTGTTTGTGACTGTTTCATGGTTTACCTTCGGTTGCGCATTGGTTGACTGACAACATTGGGCTCAAATCATAATGAGAATGATTATTGATCAGACAATATATAGCTTACATTATGGATATTAATGGGACTAGATATTAGAAATGGCAATTACTATTCCATAAATGGAACAGTTTCTTAGGGTCAGGCTTGAAAGTGTACGACCAGGAAATCAATAAAACTCTTCACCTTGGGTGTGAGGTGGCGGGGGGAAGGATAGAGGGCATAGATACCGTCATCCTTGAGCTTCCAATCAATGAGGATGGCCTTGAGAGTTCCCGCATCAAGTTGTTGTCGGCAAATCACGCTCGGCATGATGGCGATGCCCAGGGAAGAGATGGCGGCATCCCTCAGGGTGAAGTGGTTATTGGTGGTGAACCTGGGGATGAGGGTCACGCTGGATTTGGCTTTTTCCTTGCTGAAGGCATAGGTGAATCGTCGTGCATGGGTGTTGTAAAGGAGGGTGTCGTGCCGTTTCAGTTCCTGGGGAGTCTGTGGTTCTCCCATCGCCTTAAGATAGTCCGGGCTGGCGCAGACAACCTGGACACCTGTCCCCAGGCGACGTGCGATCAGGCTTGAGTCTTCCAGTTTTCCGGCGCGTATGGCCAGGTCATAACCCTCTTCAATGAGGTCGATGAAGCGGTTGGAGAGATCCAGTTCCACGCGGATTTTCGGATAGGTTTTCATATACTCGGCGATCAGATGGCCGAGTAGGCTGATACCTGTTTCAACTGGGGCTGAGATTCGAAGCAGCCCCTGGGGGTCCTGCTGATTCTCGGATATCGCCCGTTCCGCGTCTTCGGCCTCGGCGAGTACGCGTTTGCAGCGTTCGTGAAACACCGCCCCCAGTTCTGTGAGTTTCAGTGAGCGGGTGGTTCGCTGCAGCAACCTGATTCCGAGCTGGGTCTCCAGATTGCTGATGCGCCGACTCATGGTGGACTTGGGTATGCCGATCGCCTGGGCCGCGCCGGAAAACGACCCGGAATCAACCACCTTGACGAAGATCAGCATGTCATTCAGATCAATCATAGCGCCACCTGAAAGTCAGACGGTTACAGATTAGCACAGCGGAGAGGTTATGTTACCTGGCGGCCTGCATCGAGGGGCTATTGCCTATGATCAGCTCGTTGATATCACAGGGCTTGCCGACCGCATAACCCTGCGCAAAATCCACGCCTATGTGTTGCAGTGCATTCAGTATTTCCACGGAGCTGACAAACTCCGCCACTACTTTTTTGTCCATGAAGTGTGCGACTTCTGTAATTGACTTGACCATCGCATAGCTGGATTTTTCAGTCAGCATATCCTTGACGAAAATACCGTCGATTTTCACCACATCGACAGGAAATTCTTTCAGATAAGAGTAGGAGGAGTAGCCCGAACCGAAATCATCGAGGTAGAACTGGCAACCATGGGTCTTGATTTCATTGATAATGCTTTTTACCCGTTCCATATTTGATACAAAAGCGGTTTCGGTGATTTCGAAGGCGATCCTCTCGGCGGGGAAGGCGACCTCGCTGAACTTCTTGTGAATGAATTCTGAAAACCCCTGGTCGGTAAACGTCTGCGCGGAAATGTTAACACTGAAACACTCGTTATTCGGCAGTTGCGCGTGGTGTTTGTTCATCCAGGCAAAGACGCTGTTTATCACCCAACGGTCGACAATGCGCATACGATCAAACTGTTCCGCAGCCTGAATAAACTGAACCGGATTGGTCAGGTTGTCATCCTCATCATAGACACGCAGTAGAATCTCGTAGTGATCCTTCTCCTGGCTATCTTTGGCTATCGGCGTAATCAGCTGGCCAAACAGCTTGAGGTGGTCTTTTTCAATCGCCTTCTCAATTACCGGGACGGATTTGATCAACTTCTGCCGGCTGGTGTATTCCTCCGCGGTAGGCTGGTAGATGCGCGTGCAGTTTCTCCCCTCCTGGCGCGCCAGGTTGCAGGCGGCAACCGAGGCATTGATGAGGTCCGTAATCGAGGTGATGGTGTTGTCCACCCGCACCACTCCAACACTGGAGGTGATCGAGAGGGCGGTATCATCCCAGTTGTATTTGAAGGACTCTATGGCCAGACGTTGACGTTCGGCAATTTCGTAGCCGCGCTGGATTGGGCAGTTGTTGATCAGGATTCCAAACTCGTCATCACCGACTCGCGCCAGTTGGGCATCACGCGGCGAGTAGGTATTGAGCAGGCCGGCAACGGCGATCAGCAGCCCGTCGCCCCCTTCGATGCCGCAGATGTCGTTGACCATTTTGAACTGATCGATATCCACAGTGATGAATACATGCTGTTGCTCCTCGCGCCGGGTCTTTGCCAGGGCATCGCTCAACAGTCGCTGGAAGGCCTTACGGCTGAGAAGACCGGTCAACTCGTCTTTGTCACTTTCGCTTCGGAACTGGTCAAAGGTCTGCTGTAACAAGCGGTGGACCGCCCGGTCTACCAGGGGTAACTGGCCATTTTCCAGCAGTGAATAACGGCGCTCTTTCAACGCCTGGGCAAACTCCACCAGGGGAATGTCCAGGGCCTTGTGGCCACCGCCATCGACAAACACGAAGCGGTGAGAATTTGTCGATTTCCAGCCAAGATTCAGGAGTTTGGTCTGGTCCTGCCGGATATGCTCGACGATCCAGTCGCCAATTTTGATATTTTTCGCCTGGTCTATCCAGGGCGCCAGATCGGGCGGGGCGACTATCTGTTCAGTGGTTTCGCTCTCTGGATCATAATCGGGCAGAAATGGGATCAGTGTTTCGCGCGAAAAAACAACCTGGGAGTCGGCCAAAGCCGGATAGCTGTCAGATTCTGCTGTTAATGCCTCGCTCAACTGAGCTATGAAGGTATTGGATTTGTCGCTGAAGACCGGGTATTCCTGAAAGCCGCTGGAGAGATTATCCGTTAAATGCTCGACCTCGGCCGGTGGCAGGGGAGTTGTCTTGGCGCTAGCCACAAAGGCACTTTTCAACTGATTGAAAACCCCGGAGTAACCCTTCCATGCCTTGCTCTGTTTACTCTTCGTAGTGGCCGTTTTGGCGAGCAGTCCGGCCCAGCCCAGTTGCAGAAGATTCTCTATGACAGAGGGCACAGGATCAGGGGTGAGTTCATTTTCAAGAAATTGCAGAACGAAGGTCTGCGCGCGCTGCCGGGTCTCTTCCAGTTGGGCGCTGCGCAATACCAGGGAGATATTTTCGTCAAACTGCTGTTTTTGCAGTTTGAGCAGGGTCTCCATGCGCTTTTCGATGACCGGAAGATCGGTATGCCCCTTTTTTTTCATCAGATTCTTGATCTGATTCAGGGATTCGAGCAGAGGCTGGTTACTGGCATCATTCTGCCCACTGGATATAAACGGTGCGAGATCACCAGCGATTTGCAGCAACTTTCTGCCGGGATGATCCGGGTCGTTCAACAACATCGGATGGGCGAGAGATTCCTTGATCAGGGGGATTTCAAGATCAGCGATGAAGGACCTCAATTCGCGGCCAACAAATTCATCCTGCTCAATCGATGAGACAAGTGACTCGGTGGTCTCGATGCTGTTTCTGGTGGCATCATCGAAGACAATATCGTCAGCAGAGCCCCCGCTTTCGCTGGCTATCAACTCCTTGATACGCTCAGCTATCGACTGATACTGCTGGGCGGGCATCGATTCGAGCAGTTGCAGCACCTGTTCCTCGTTGGCTGTAATGCCACGATGGGTTCCTGCTTTCGGCCGGAAATTTCGTCTTAACTGGTTTAGGGGTGAAACAGTAGAGTGGGGGGAGAGGGACGATAAAGCACCGATAATATCCTCTTTCTGATGTACCCGTGCTATCTCATCGGCAGCCTGGTCGATATCGGTTTGCGGTAAAGCGTGAGAGTTGGTTTTGGGTCTCGAAACGGGCTTGTAACTGGCACTCTCCTGAATGCCTTTGTTCAGGAAGGTCTGGTTGATCTGTTCTAAGAGTTCTGGGAGATGTGCAAGTATTGCTGCCTGATAGGCCTTATACAACTCTACTTTCGCTACCTTGGCAAAACCCAGTGGTTCAAGCGCCTCCTTGAATGACCAAAGCAGGCTATAGGGTGAGAACGGACTCTCCTCGTTACCCAGATCACGCTCGGTTATGTCGTTCAGAATGCGTTCGAAACGGCTGATCGTGGCGAGCAGTTTGTCGTCGAATTTTCGGGCAATGCCAATAATGACAATCCATTCGTCAAACTCCTCCTGATCGACGAGATCCAGCTCATCCACGCCAGTTTTATGCCCCTCTCCGGGGTTGGTCATCCCCGAGAATTTGGTGTTGATTGTCTGGATGAGCAACTTCAACAGACCAGCATGGTCCTTCCCAAGCCGGGATGAGGCGAACAGCAGATCTGTCTGATCCTTGTTGGAACGGGCCGAGTCGGCGGCATTCAACAGATCATCTGCAGCGATTCTGATGAAGTCTCCGTAGCGTCTGGTAACGTACTCTTCAGTCAGCTGTTGCAGCGCCTGCAGCATCTGGGCCGCAGCGGCTTGATCCCCTGGTTTCCAGCTGTTGCCCGGAGTCTTCCGTGGGGCAGTCCCCTGTTTGCGTTGTCGGGTTGAATTGACCAGATATTTCAACAGTGCCTGATCGTGGTTCCTGAAAGCAACGCCCAACCCACTATCGCATAAATGAGCAGCAACTATCTGTATATCATTGAATTTATTGTTTTCCAGAGAGAGCGATACGACTCCGTTCTGCCCGCGAATGGCCTTACTGTCGGTTTTTGCCAGAAGATCCTTGATGGATGCCTGGTCGAGTTGCAGGAACAAACCGCCTACAGAAAAATCCCTGATCTGACACTTTAGAGCGGGTAGTCCAAGACAACTTAAGACTGCTCCATGATCTGTGGTTGTACGCGGGTGTGCTCGTCTGTCCATTATTGTCCGTGGTCTAGGAATTCAGATTTATAAACGTATCGGCATAGATTCAGAAAATATTAGTCATAAGCATAAAAAATTGATGGGATGTGAAATCATCATAGCACCGGTAATCACCAGAAGATCCCGTATCGGGCGTACTCGATTTACTCCAAAGTAGTCAAAACACCTTGATATTGCAAAAATTTACAAATTTCTCCCTTGTACACATGGAAAGGGTGATCAATCCATCCATCCGGTTGATTCCTGGTATTTTTGGGACATGTGGACAAATAGGGGCGATTCTTTTAACATCCGCGCCTCATTAAACAGATCATCTGCTTTATTGACTGCTAGTCCCCTTCGTCTAGAGGCCTAGGACACCGCCCTTTCACGGCGGTAACAGGGGTTCGACTCCCCTAGGGGACGCCAAATGTACCCCAGTTACATTCTTATAACTGGGGTTTATTTCCAAAGTATCTCCATCCAGTGTCGTTGTTTCGATTAAGCTGCGTAGGATGGCTTTGTTGCGCTCCGGATCACCCACTTCCAGATTATCCTTGAAGCCTCAAGTCTGTCATGTGAGGAAAGGGCACCTTTACAGAAGGTGTTTTCTCAAATCTGCTTGATTTCTACCTAAAGCAGACATATTGTCACCACTAGATAA
Organism: Sedimenticola sp.; assembly: GCA_002869585.1. Taxonomy (GTDB): domain Bacteria; phylum Pseudomonadota; class Gammaproteobacteria; order Chromatiales; family Chromatiaceae; genus BM503. The sequence continues at coordinate 73,520 of PKUO01000028.1, read as the reverse complement.
TATATGGTGACAAAATGTCTGTTCATGGGTACAAAACATCGCCCGAGATGATCTTCCGCGAGCACGGAGGACAGCTGCGCATGAGCGAGGCACTCCGTTACGGGATCTCTCGCTACACCCTCTATAAGATGCGAGACAGCGGCGTTCTTGAGCGGGTTTCCAGGGGGATATATCGATTGGTGGAACTGCCGCCAATCAGTCAGCCCGATCTGGTGACGGTTAGTCTGCGCTTCCCCAAGTCCGTAGTCTGTCTCATTTCGGCGCTCTCGTTCCATGAGATGACTACACAGATTCCACATGCCGTCTCCGTCGCGGTGTCTCGCAACGCCCGTATGCCGTCTCTTGATTATCCACCGGTGCAAGCCTACAAGTTCTCGGAAGATGCTTTTCAAGCAGGCATTGAGCGACACCTGATCGATGGCACCACAGTGCAGGTCTATAGCCCTGAGAAGACACTGGCGGACTGTTTCAAGTATCGGAATAAGCTAGGCATGGATGTGGTGCTGGAGGCGCTGAAGCTCTACCGCAGCCAAAGGCAGGTGAACAGGGATGCGCTGATCAAGTATGCACGTGTCTGCCGGGTGGAAAAGGTCATGCGGGCCTATCTGGAGGTCAGTCTGTGAGTGAGAATAAAAAAAATATTGGGGCTTCTGTGAGGCAGCGGTTGAAGAATCGGGCCGCTATGGACAGACGGCCGTTTGCCGAGTTGCTCCAGTATTACGCCATGGAGCGTTTTCTCTATCGTCTGACTCAATCTCCCCATGCAGAGCGCTACATCCTAAAGGGTGCGCTGATGCTCAGGGCCTGGCAGTCACCGGATACCCGGCCCACCATGGATATCGACATGCTGGGGATGACCAACAATGAAGTCGACAATATCTGCAGGCAAGTGGTCGATATCCTCGCAGTGGAGTCGGACGATGGGCTGGTATTCGACCCATCCACCATCAAAGGAGAGGTGATCAAGGAGGATGCCGACTACGAGGGCGTACGTGTACGCTTTGCCGGTACTTTGGACGGAGCCCGTTTGTCGATGCAGATTGATGTCGGTTTCGGTGATGTAGTCCATCCCGGACCTACTCTCACCGAGCTGCCGACCTTGTTGGATTTTCCGGCCCCGAGAATGCTCTGCTATAGCCGGGAGAGCGCCATTGCCGAGAAGTTGGAGGCGATGATCAGGCTGGGAGAACTGAATAGCCGGATGAAAGACTTCTACGATATCTGGTTGCTCTCCTGTCAATTCGAGTTTGTTGGTGCTGATCTGGCCGAGGCAATTCGGCTTACCCTGGATAAGCGGGGTACCGTGCTACCTGAGACGGTTACCGCCTTTAGCGAAATATTCATCGATCAGAACACCAGACAATGGACCGCTTTTCGCAAGCGGCTGGGGCAGGAGCATGTACCGGCTGATTTTGCAGAGGTCATTACCGGTATCGGTGCCTTCTTGCAGCCGGTCATCTCTGCTTTAAGTGCAAGTGGACGCTTCGACGCTCAGTGGAGAGCAACGGGCAATTGGGTACGTTAAAAGCCGTCCTAGGGGACGCCAAACACAGCCTGTGGAGTTCAGGCAGGTTCGGAGTCGCAGGTATGTGTGACCCCGGTCCTTTATTCTTATTTGTTCTCCAATAGTCTGCGCATTTCACTGAATCTTTCTGTTTCCTTTTCATCCACTTTGGGATATTCCGGCGCCATCTGCTCAAGGGTTTTTCGGATGATCTTTGCCACCTGCCAGCGCATGTAGGGTTTGTTGTCAGCAGGGATGGCATACCAGGGTGCCCAGGGTTTGGATGTATTTTTCAACGTCTCCTGGTAGGCATTCATGTAGCTGTTCCAGTGATTGCGCTCTTCAACATCAGCGGCGGAAAATTTCCAGTTCTTTTCAGGTTCATCCAGACGGGATATAAACCGGTTGCGCTGTTCATCTTTGGAGACATTCAGCCAGAATTTCAGGATGACCGTGCCATTCTCTGCCAGATGTCTCTCGTTCTCATTGATGGCGCGAAAGCGCTGTTTCCAGAGCTTTTCGAGATTGGCGGGTATGGCGATTCTCTGGCCAGACAGGTATTCCGGATGAACTCTGACCACCAAGGTCTCTTCGTAGTAGCTGCGGTTGAAGATGCCGATTCTGCCCCTTTCCGGGAGTGAACGGGCGGAGCGCCAGAGAAAGTCGTGGTCCAGTTCCTCCTTGGAGGGCTGTTTGAATGAGTAGACCTGGCAACCGGCGGGATTTATGCCGCTCATGACGGCGCGTATGGTGCTGTCTTTTCCTGCAGCGTCCATGGCCTGAAAGATCAGCAGCAATGACCGGCTGTCTTCGGCGTACAGGCGGTGTTGCAGTTCGTCGAGTCTCTCGATGTTCTTTTTTAGTTGTTTGCCGCACTGCTTTTTGCCTGGGGCGTCGTCTGGCGGTTGAGTGCTGCTTTTTTTCAGGTCGAAGTCACCTTCCGTTGAAACCAGGTAGGGGCTGATATAGGGCTTTTGCATTGCAGTCATCCTTCCAGATCATGAATTGGTTTGTTGGGTGGGCTCGGTGGTATAGCTCAGGCCGACAATATGCCAGTCCTTGGTGGGCTCGATTTTCGACTCAGAACAGAATACCCGCAGGCGCTTTTTTGGATCGATGGCGAACATGGGTATGAATTTCTTGTCCAGTTCGTTGATCAGGGTGTTGAAGTTGAAGTTTTCGGTCAGCCGGGTGACGCGAATTTCACCACCCTTGCTGAGCAGCGAGGAGAGCTTGCTGAAACTGATCTCCTGTCCAAATAGTGTACGTGCACGATAGTGCTCGGTAATCCGGCGTTTCTCTGACTCTGATGCCTCCAGGGTGCTCTGCAGTACGTAAACCGATTCAGCATCAAATTCAGTGCGGTAGCGGATCGCCGCCAGGCTATTGCGTCGCTCATCGGGTGATAGTCCCAGCATTTTTCCCAATCCGATCAGATCCAGGTTTCGGTCGGCATGCTCTGATACCGGATTGCCATAGTAGGTGCTGAGACCTTCCATACGCGCCTTGCGGATATTGTCCCAACTATCATCCGCCAGGAGAATATTCAGATCAAACTGCTGCATGGCCTTGGCAATCTCCCGGGCAAGCGGGTTGGCGCCGATGATCAGCAAACCGTTTGGCGCGGGCTCGGCCACACCCAGTTTTCGGGCTAACCAACCAGCGGTGACGCTTTGGAAAACGACTGTGCCGATAATGATCGAGAAGCTGAGCGGGACCAGCAGCGAGGCCTGTTCGACACCGGCCTCTTCCAGTTTCAGGGCGAACACAGCGGCGATTGCCGCTGCGACTATGCCGCGTGGTCCAATCCAGGCGATGAGCGCGCGCTCGCGCCAGTTGAGGTTCGATCCATAGGTGGCGAGGGCCACCTTCAACGGACGGCCGATGAACTGCAGGATTGCGAATACCCCCAGTGCTCCCCAGCCGAGGATTGCAAACGATGCAAGGTCAATACGTGCCGCCAGCAGGATAAAGAGGGCGGAGATCAGGAGAATGCTGAGGGTCTCCTTGAAATCGAGAATATCTCTGACCGGTACATTGCGCATGTTAGCCAGCACTATGCCCATCACCGTGACCGCCAGCAGTCCGGCCTCATCGGCCAGGCTGTTGCTGATGACAAAGGTGGCCAGGACCGTGTTCAGGACAAACACATTATGCAGGAACTCAGGAACCCAGTGATGCCGCAGTGCCTGGCCCAGGAGCCACCCTGCGAGCAGGCCACTGATAGCGCCGGCTGAGACGATGGTGCTGAACTCCAGCAGCATGCTCCCTACGTTCAGGTGCTGGGTAAGCACGAAATCGAACACCAGCACGGTGAACAGCGCACCCAGGGGGTCGATCACAATCCCTTCCCAGCGCAGTACCTGGGCGATGGATGCTTTTGGACGCACGGTTCTGATCATCGGAATAATCACAGTCGGTCCGGTAACCACCATCAGCGCACCGAATAAAATGGCAATCGGCCAGGCAAATCCGACCAGATAGTGCGCTGCCAGTGTCGAGGTAGTGGCGCTGATCAGTGAACCGACGGTGATCAGTCGGCGTACCACGGTTTCCAGGCCCTTTAATTCAGTGAATTTCAGGGTGAGGCTGCCTTCAAAAAGAATCACGGCGACGGCCAACGAGACCAGTGGAACCAGGAGATCACCGAATATCTGGTCAGGATTGAGAATGCCGGTAACCGGTCCAATCAGCATGCCGGTCAGCAGCAGGGGCAGAATTGCGGGTATGTGCATGCGCCAGGCCAGCCATTGACAGGCAAAGCCAACAACGCCGATCGCGGCTAAAAGAATTGGAATCTCAGTGTGCATCGATGAACTGCCGTAAAATCAGTGAATTATACTTGTTTTTTCAGGACACTTTAGCATGACCAGGCGAATGCGTGTTTATTCAGACTTTGCTACTATGATCCCTTTTTTCAAATATACGCCCTGGAGGGAATAGAATGAAAAGATCGTTCGCGGTTTTAGCGCTGGGTATTGGTCTGCTAGCCGGTCAGGCTATGGCGGCTGATGCGGTGAAAATCGGGATGGTGACCACCCTGTCCACCAAGGCGGGTTATCTGGGTGAGGACATTCGTGATGGATTCAAGCTGGCCATCGACGAGGAGGGCGGCAAGCTGGGTGGTGTCGCGGTCGAACTGCTGGTGGATGACGATGGACGCAAACCGGACAAGGGTAAGCAAATCGCCGAGCGATTCATGAAAAGTGACGGGGTCAAGCTGATGACCGGTATCGTCTTCTCCAATGTCGCCATGGCGGTGGTGCCCAAGGTGTTGCGTGAAGATGTCATCTACCTGAGCGCTAATGCGGCGCCATCGCAACTTGCAGGTAAAAACTGTCACCCGAACTACTTTTCCGTCTCCTACCAGAACGATAACCTCGATGAGGTGGTCGGGCAGTACGTAACCGATGCAGGATATAACAATGTCTATCTGATCGCTCCCAACTATCCTGCCGGCAAGGATCATCTGGCCGGTTTCAAACGATACTATAAAGGCGCTATCGCCGGTGAGGTCTACACGAAGCTGGGTCAGGCCGATTACGCAGCTGAACTTGCCGCGCTGCGGGCCACCAAGCCCGATTCGGTGTTCTTCTTCCTGCCCGGGGGCATGGGGATCAACTTTCTCAAGCAGTACTCTCAGGCCGAGCTGAATAAGACCATCCCTGTGTTCGGTCCGGCATTTTCGTTCGATGAACGTCTGCTTGCCGCTGTAGGTGATGCCGCTCTCGGGGTGGTGAACGGCTCACAATGGACCCATGATCTCGATAACCAGGCCAATCAGGCATTCGTCACCAATTTCAGAAAAACCTATGGACGTACTCCCACCCTCTACGCCAGTCAGGGGTACGACACGGCACGTCTGATTGCCAGCGCCCTGAAATCGGTCAATGGCGACCTGTCTAATCTGCAAGCGGTGCGTGATGCACTGAAAAAGGCCGATTTCGCTTCGGTTCGCGGTGATTTCAAATTTGGTCCTAACCAGCATCCGATTCAGGACCTGTATGTGCGCGAAGTGGTAAAAGATGCCGAGGGCAAGGTGACCAACAAGACCCTGAAGAAGGTGTTTACCGGGCATGGCGATGCCTATGCCGCTGAATGTAAGATGTAATTAAGCTGCTCAGGGGCCGGAGATGCAGTCTCCGGCCTCTGGTCTTTCAATGCTCCTTTTTATCGAACAGATTCTCAATGGCCTGCAGCTTGGTGTCATGCTGTTTTTGATGTCGGCCGGGCTGACGCTGGTGTTCGGCATCATGCAGGTGATCAACCTGGCGCACGGCTCCTTCTATATGATCGGCGCCTACGTTGCCGCCACGGTGATGCAGCAGACGGGCAGCTTTATGCTGGGGCTGTTGGCGGCGCTGCCGGTATCCGCCCTGATAGGCATGCTGGTCGAGGCCCTGGTGTTGAGACGGCTCTATCAGCGCGATCATCTGGATCAGGTACTGGCCACCTTCGGGTTGATACTCTTTTTCAACGAATTGACGCGGATTATCTGGGGCCGCCAGCCGCTGTTTATGGACGGCCCGGAGTGGCTGTCCGGTACGGTTGAACTGATACCCGGTGCGCCTTACCCCAGTTATCGGCTGGCGATCATTGTCGTGGGTATAGCCGTGGCGGTTCTGCTCTATCTGCTGTTCACCCGCACCCGGCTGGGAATGCAGATTCGTGCGGGCTCCAGTAATCGCGAGATGGTTGCCGCGCTGGGGGTGAATATCAAACTGCTATATACCCTGGTTTTCGGATTGGGAACACTGCTCGCCGGTCTGGCGGGTGTGATGGCCGGGCCGATTCTTGCGGTCGAGTCCGGGATGGGAGAGAGCATATTGATCCTGACCTTTGTGGTGATAGTCATCGGTGGCATCGGGTCGATCCGCGGTGCGCTGATAGCCGCGCTGCTGGTGGGAATGGTGGACACCCTGGGGCGGGCATTTCTGCCTGGTCTGTTCCGACTGGTACTGCCCGCGGCACAGGCAGATGGCGTAGGGGCATCGCTCTCCTCGATGGCGATCTATATCCTGATGGCTGCCATACTGGTATGGAAGCCGAAGGGACTGTTTCCGGCGCAGGCCTGATCGCTATGCAGAATTTTCTCACCCGTAAAATTGCTGTTTTGAGTACATGCCTGATTCTGCTGCTGGCGTTGCCGGTGATCATGCAACTCCTGGACGAGCCCTATCTGATATCCCTCAGCAGCCGCATACTGATCTATGCCATAGCCGCTGTCAGTCTCTACTTGATCCTCGGCTACGGTGGCATGGTCAGCCTCGGCCACGCCGCATTTTTCGGCACCGGCGCCTATGTGGTCGGCATTCTGGCCTCAGCCAGCTTTGATGCCTCGCCGGTATTCTCCTGGCCCTTTCAAATGGATGGGTCAGAGCGGCTGCTGGTGGCCTTGCCGCTGGCGTTGCTGATCTCTGCCTTTGCTGCCCTGATCATCGGTTTTTTCTCGCTTCGTACCAGTGGTATGTATTTCATCATGATCACCCTGGCGTTCGCCCAGATGCTCTACTACTTTTATGTCTCGCTGGAAGGGTATGGGGGCGATGATGGTTTGAGTCTCTATTCCCGGAGCCAGCTTCCCCTTCTGGACCTGGGCGACGATACCCACTTCTACTATCTCTGCCTGACGTTTTTGCTGCTGTTTCTGTTGTTCTGCCATCGGCTGGTCAACTCCCGCTTTGGTCGTGTCATCCAGGGGATTCGTGAAAATGAGAAACGGATGCAGTCGCTCGGTTACGCGGTATTCGGTTATAAGCTGGCCTGTTTTGTCATCGCGGGCGCCGGTGCGGGTTTGGCCGGGGCACTGATGGCCAATCAGTCAGAGTTCGTCAGTCCGGGTCTGATGCACTGGACGCAATCGGGCGAGATCCTGGTGATGGTGCTCCTGGGGGGTATGGGCACGCTGTTCGGTCCGGTGCTGGGAGCCGTTGCCCTGCTCAGCATGGAAGAGATTTTGTCCATGTTCACCGAACACTGGATGGTCTACCTGGGGCCTTTTTTGATCCTGGTGGTGCTGTTTACCAGGGGTGGTCTCTATGGGCTGCTGATTGGCAGGGAGAGATAAGGGGTGCTGGATTCCATTCTCAGGGTAGAGGGCCTTTGCAAGCGCTTTGGTGCCGTCGAAGCGAGTAACAATTTGAGCTTCGAGGTGGCAAGGGGTGAGATCCATGCGCTGATTGGTCCAAACGGCGCAGGCAAGACTACCGCCATTAATCAACTCACCGGGGAGATTACCCCGGATGCCGGCAGCATCTTTTTCGATGGCGAGGAGATAACCCATTTACCGGTTCATCTGCGCGCTCGAAAGGGTCTTGCACGCTCATTCCAGATTACCGCCGTCTTTGAACACCTGAGCGTTGAGGAGAACCTGGGGCTGGCAGTGCAGGCCCACCAGGGACACAGTTTCCGCTTCTGGCGGAATGTCGCCAGGGATTCATCGTTGAAACAACTCACCCGGCAGGCAATAGAGACCATCGGTCTGGAGGCTCGTGCAGCAGAGCCTGCGGCGAATCTCTCGCATGGTGAAAAACGCCAGCTTGAGGTTGGCATGGCGTTGGCTTCCAGACCGAAGCTGATACTGCTCGATGAGCCCATGGCGGGCATGGGTCCGGGTGGGACAGTGAAACTGGCAGAGTTGATACAGGGCCTGAAAGGCAACTTGTCGATCCTGCTGGTTGAACACGATATGGATGTGGTCTTTTCCCTGGCGGATCGCATTACCGTGCTGGTGTATGGGGAGGTGATCGCCTCCGGCACGGTCGAGCAGATTCGCAACGATCCGCTGGTCAGACAGGCCTATCTCGGTGAAGAGGTGATCGATGCTTGAACTGCGTGGAGTCGAGGCCTGCTACGGTTCCAGTCAGGCGCTGTTCGGTGTCAACCTGGGAATCGAACAGGGCGAGGTGGTGACACTGCTGGGGCGCAATGGCATGGGAAAGACCACCACCGTGCGCTCTATCATGGGGTTGGTCGAGGTGACAAAGGGTGAGGTGCTGTTCGAGGGTCAAAAAATCCAGAGCCTGCCCAGCTATGCCGTTGCACGGCTCGGTATCGGGCTGGTGCCTGAGGGGCGGCAGATCTTCCCGAATCTTACCGTCAGAGAGAACCTGATCGCCACCTCGGGAAACTATTCCCAGTCTGATGATCCCTACACCCTGGACCGGGTATTTGCCATATTCCCGCGACTCAAGGAGCGTATTACCCATTTTGGTAATCAACTCTCCGGTGGTGAGCAGCAGATGCTGGCTATCGGTCGGGCAATGATGATCAACCCCAAGGTGCTGATTCTCGATGAGGCGACAGAGGGGTTGGCGCCGCTGATCCGCGAAGAGATCTGGCGCGGCATCAGGACGCTCAAATCACGCGGTGAGGCGATCCTGGTCATTGATAAAAACCTGGATGCACTGATGAAGCTGGCAGATCGGCACTACATCATGGAGAAGGGGCAGGTGGTCTGGAGCGGTGATAGTCAGGCGCTCAGGAGCGATACGGCTCTTCAGGAGCGTTATCTGGGTGTTTAATTTCTGATCTCCGCGACTCGGGTTAGATAGCCAGTCAGAAATCAGGAATCTGACGGGCCACTGGCTGGATAAACCCCAGAATTATTTATTGCCCGGGTTTAACCAATGATCCACTCAGGGTCATCTGCGGGAAGGGGATTTCCCAACCATTTTCGCTACAGGCATCCACGCACCAGCGCTGAATGGCGCGGCGCAGGCGATTGTAGAGATCGCCCAGCTCTCCCTTGAAATCCGCCATGACCACCAGATCCAGTGACGAGTTGTTGGCCAGGGCGAATTCCACCCGCAGATTGACAAGCTGTTCTGCATAACCTTCCTGTTCAATCCTTTTCAGTATGTACTGATGCAGAATGTCAGGGATGGTGCTGGTGCTCTCTTTCTGTAATGCATAACTGATTCCCAGAGTCTCCTTAAGGCGGAAACTGGGGGAGAGATTCTGTGGGGAATTGGCGAGAAAATCACTGGTTTGATAGGTCAGAATAGCCCCGCCACGCTGAACCAGTTGGACCATTTCCGGTGAAATGCCGGTCACTTTCCCGCGAGTGCCGTCGTTGAGGATCACCCAGTCATCCTGTCTGCAGGGAAACCAGGGCTCCGACTTTTCCGATGGGCGTGATCGCATGTCCACCAGGTCATTGATCGGCACCCGCTGTTTCAGGTTTGCGACCGGGTTGACCAGTGTGCAGAACAGATTGATCTGTTGCACATTCCACGGCAGACCCTGAAACACTACCCGTTCACCTTCCCGTACCGAGCCGATGTTGAGGAACAGCTGGATCTGATGCCAGTAGCGGGGCAGTGCCTGACGCAGTGTCCAAAGGATGCCGATCAGCAGCAGAATGCTTAAGCTGAATAGCACCCAGTCCTCTACCAGATAAAATACCGTGGTGGGCCCGAGTACGATTAGCAGGACTGTGAGAAGCCGGTGAATCAGTTCGATCAGACGTACGCGGAAACTGCGGTGGCGGCGACGAAATCCCGGCAGATACTTGCTCATCCCGGCGTAGCTCAACCGGGACAGCAGGACCACAGCTGCCACGACCAGCAGGGCCTCGATCAAATAAAGGCCACGTTTCTGGAAAAAGGACTTTAGATAACTCTGCGATGCCTCGGCGATAGATGTTTCAGAGGAGACCAGTTTATCCAATTCCAGTTGGGCGGCATGCAGTTCGCTTTGCATGAAGGCCTGTTGCTTTTTCCAACCTTCGATAGTGTCTTGCAGCGATTTGACCAGGGATTTGTTTTTCCCTTCTCTGTTCAACTGCTCGATATTCGCCAGTGCCTTCTCGATGACGGGTAGGCGCGCCTCGTAGTAGGTGATTTTCTCTTTCAGGTCTTATTTCTGCCGAACATGCGCTGTCATGTCCTTCATTTCATCCAGCGCGGGCTTTAACAGTGCAAAGATCTCTTTCTGAAAATTGAACTCCTCCTCGGCGGCCTCACGCAGGCTGGTGATATCGATGCCGGCTGCAATATTCTCGAAGTTTTTACGCGTGGTAGCCAGATCCGTCTCGAGCTTCTCCAGTTGTTGTTTCAGGGTGTTCTTTTCAGCCTCGGAGTGAGCGGCGGCGAGTTCTTTGGTTAGTGCCTTGATATCGCTTTGAAGATCGATTTTCAGATCATTGAATGAACTCAGCGTGTCTATTGTTTTATCGGGCAGGGGTGTGGAATCCGGGTTGCCGTTTTCCTGTGCAGAGACACACAAGGGCAGAAAAATTAACAGAGCGAGCAAAAGGCTCAGGAGCTGATGTGGCATCTTGTTCAGACTATGGATGGGCATGGTTGTTTTTTTATTTTCCAACTCAGATGCAGCTATATTAGGGCAGAATCATCGTAGCGATCAAGGTGCCAGCAGTGCTGATGACGATTACGGGAGATGCGTTGTCCGCTGCATGCGGTGCAGAGGGACTGTTTTTCACGAACCTGGGCGGCCAATCCGTTGTTCGAATACTCACTCTTTGGTTTCTTCCTTGCCGCTTTTTTTGATGCTGGAGATGGACACCACTTTTTCGGAACGCGGTTCATCGACAAAATAGGGTTTTTCCATCACTGCGCCCGCAGCATCGGCCAGTTCACGCTCACGGGCGGTGATCAGGCCAAGACACATGCGAATATCCTGTATGGTATTGTCTGACAGACTGTGTCGTGTACCAGGTGCGGGTGTGGTGTCTCTGACGATACTGCCCAGAACCTTGCGCATTACCATGAGAATCTCTCGTTCTTTACTGGAATCATTCATTTTGGTTTTACCCGGAATAGTATTGCCTGCGAGCTACTGCTCGTAAGCGTTAATAGGGTCGATCACAAGATTTCCTGTGGCTCGCCTGTCGTAGAGACTTAACAGGACTATGTTACTAAATTTTGATCTGGCATTAAATAACCAAGTGCATCAGTCGGTTAATTTGAGAGGAAAGACCGAAATTACAGTCAGTTTACCATCCGATCAATCGTCATAGCGCAGGGTGATTTTACCGTAGTCGTCAATGCGCCTGTCTCTCAGATAAGGCCAGATGCGGCGTACCTGTTCAGATCTCGATAGCGAAAGAGAAGCGATCAGTGTTTCCGCGGTATCGCCGGCCTGTGCTAAAAACTCTCCCTGGGGACCGCAGACAAACGAGTTGCCCCAAAACTGTATCCCTTCTGACTGGCCGGATGGGTCGGACTCGTGACCGACACGGTTGCAGGAGAGAACGGGTAGGCCATTGGCAACGGCATGGCTGCGCTGGATGGTTATCCAGGCGTCTCGCTGACGTTGTTGCTCTGCCGCATCATCCCTGGGGTCCCAGCCGATCGCGGTCGGGTAGAGCAGCAGGTCGGCACCTGCCAGCGCCATCAGGCGCGCCGCTTCGGGATACCATTGGTCCCAGCAGACCAGAACGCCCAGACGACCCACGGCGGTGTTGATCGGCTTGAAGCCGAGATCGCCAGGGGTGAAATAGAATTTCTCACAAAAGCCGGGGTCGTCCGGAATGTGCATTTTGCGGTATTTCCCGGCGATGCTGCCATCCGCATCCAGGACAACCGCTGTGTTGTGGTAGAGTCCTGCGGCGCGGCGCTCGAACAGAGAGGCGACGATCACCACGCCCAGTTCTGCGGCGAGACTACCCAAACGTTTGCTGGTCGGGCCTGGAATCGGCTCTGCCAGGTCGAAATTGCCGGTATCTTCCACCTGGCAGAAGTAGAGACTGTTATGCAACTCCTGTAACAGAATCAGCTTGGCATCGTGGGCGACGGCTTCGCGGATACCCTGTTCGATGATGGTGAGATTGGTTTCGGAATCACTGCTACAGGTGTGCTGTATCAGACCGACAATGAGAGACTTTTCGTTGTTCATGGAACTATCTGAATCCTACAGGCCCAAGGCGTTCAAGACTGAAAATCGATTCCCGCGGGAAGCTGCATGGTAATGCAGTGCAGGCTGCCATTCTGGCGTATCAGGGTGCAGCAGTCTATCGGGATGATGTCATGATCGGGGAAACAGCCCTTGAGGCATGAAACCGCCTGCTGGTCATTGTCATCCTGGTAAACCGGCAGCAGGACAGCGTTGTTGATGATCAGAAAATTGGCATAACTGGCGGGCAGACGCCGACCGTCACCACTGAACTGGGGGGTGATCGGTGGCAGCGCGACCAGTTCGTAGGGTTGATCGCTACGTGTTCTGAAGGCCATCAACTCCTGCTCCATCGCCTTCAGTGACGGATAATCGGGGTCATCCGGATAGGCGGTGACGTACAGGATGGTCTCCGGATCGGAAAAGCGCGCCAGGGTGTCGATATGCCCGTCGGTATCGTCGCCACTCAGATGGCCGTGGTCCAGCCAGAGAAAGCGGTCAAAACCCAGTTTCGAGGTAAGTAGCGCCTCAACCTCGCTCTGGGACAGGCCGGGATTGCGCGTCTCGGTCAGAACCGAGCTTCGGGTACCGAGAAAAGTGCCCTCACCATCGGTTTCCACCGCGCCGCCTTCAAGGACAAATCCGACAGTCTCGACCTCTGTCTGGCCGAAAACCGCAGCCTGGTTGAGTGTCCGGGTGATCCGGTTGTCCTGCTCAGCCGGGTATTTGCCGCCCCAGCCGTTGAATTGGAAGTCACGGATCAGCAGGTTGCCATCTGAAATAACGCTGAGGGGACCGTGATCCCTGGCCCAGGTGTCGTCGGACTCCGCAACCGCCGTGATCAGATTGTCCTCGTCAGCGCCATTCTCAATCAGACGATCCAGCACCGATTTACCGTGTTGTTGATCCTGACAGACGAGCAGTAGCTTCTCGCGCAAGCTGATCTGGCAGCCGATTTCGATATAGGTCTGCTCGGCCTGTTCGAGAATGGCGGCCCAATCCGTCGCCGCATGGGGCCAGGTCAGCATGACTGCAGACTGTTCATCCCATTCGGCGGGCAAACGAGTGCTGTGTGAGTTCACGAATCGGTAACGGGTAGTCGTACAGTATGGGCGTGATTAGCGGTGCACAACGGTGTTGATCACATACTCGTGCTCAAAATAGACCGTGAAATTGTCATACACCCAGCGGCTGATAGGAGGTTCGCCAACCCAGGGAATCTCCTGCTTGGGGTCGCCAAATCTACCGCGGACGCTGTCCATTTTCTGGCCGCGTTTGGGGCGCAGAAGCCCTTCCTCGCTGTTAACCGGGGTTTCGGATATGGCGTCAATCAGTAAAACGTCAGCGCTCGCCACAGGTGCCGCGACCGTGAAAGTTGCGGCCAATAACAGCGGTATGAAAGACTTCATGGCAGTTGAACTCCTGTCCTGTTATGCTCTCAGATTATTCTAATAGTGAAATATAGCACCTTGTCCTAACTACTGGAAAGACAAGGGTGTTTTTTATTTGAGGATGGCTTTAGTTTCCCCTATGTTCAGACCGTTGGAACTGTATGTCGGCCTGCGTTACACGCGGGCAAAACGGCGCAATCATTTCATCTCGTTTATCTCCCTGATCTCGATGCTTGGCATCATGCTGGGCGTGGTCGCGCTGATCACCGTGCTGTCAGTTATGAACGGCTTTCACAAGGAAGTCCGTGAACGGATTCTCGGAATGGCCTCTCATGCCTCGATCTCCGCCTACGACGGTAAATTGCAGGACTGGCAGCAGGCCATGGAACTGTCCAGGGAGCACCCCAGGGTGATTGGGCAGGCGCCGTTTGTCGAGGCCCAAACCATGCTCACCAATGGTGGCAATGTGAGTGGCGCAATGCTCCGTGGGGTGTTACCGGATCTCGAGCCGAATGTCTCGGATGTTGGCGACAACATGGTTGCGGGATCGTTGGCTGATCTCAGGGAGGGTGAGTTCGAGATCATCCTGGGCAAGGAGTTGGCGCTGGCGCTGGGTGTTGGTGTGGGTGATAGGGTTACCGTGGTCACCCCACAGATCCGGGTGACGCCCGCGGGCGCTATGCCACGTCTCAAACGTTTCACTGTCTCCGGCATTTTTGAGGTCGGCATGGGTGAATATGACCGCGGGGTGGCCATCACCCATCTCAGAGATGCGGCAGTGCTGCTCAAGCTCGGTGAGAATGTCACCGGGGTCAGATTGAAGTTGGATGACCTGTTTCTGGCTCCCAGGGTGTCGCGCGAGTTGGCCGACATGCTGCCCGGCGTCTATCGGCTGAGCGACTGGACGCTGCAGCACCGTAACTTCTTCAGCGCCCTGCATACCGAAAAGCGCATGATGTCGCTGATTCTGTTTCTTATCGTTGCCGTGGCGGCTTTCAACATCGTTTCAACCCTGGTGATGGTGGTTACCGACAAGCAGAGCGATATCGCCATTCTGCGTACCCTCGGTGCCTCGCCCCGGAGCATCATGGGGATATTCATGGTGCAGGGGGCAACCATTGGGATGATTGGCACCATTCTCGGCATTGTGGGCGGCATTGCCCTGGCATTGAATCTGGAAAAGATTGTTGCTGGGATTGAAGAGCTGTTCAATGTCACGTTTCTTGATCCGAACGTCTATTACATCAGCAAGCTGCCCTCTGACCTGCAGTGGAGCGATGTCGGCACCATCAGCATCAGTGCCTTCGTGATTACGCTTGTGGCGACGCTCTATCCAGCCTGGCGGGCCGCCCGTACCCAACCGGCGGAGGCGTTGCGCTATGAATAATGCGCCTGTCATCGAGTGTCGTGACCTGCGACGTACCTTTGCCGATGGCCACTTGAAGGTGGAGGTGCTGAAAGGCGTCAATCTGCAGATAGCTGTTGGTGAACGGGTGGCTATCGTCGGCAGTTCCGGTTCCGGTAAAAGCACCCTGCTGCATTGCCTCGGCGGGCTCGACCTGGCGACCGCCGGTGAGGTCCGGATTGACGGGCAGAACATCGAAAAGCTCGGGGAGGCGGAACGCGGTCGGGTGCGCAACCGCACCCTGGGGTTTGTCTACCAATTTCATCATCTGCTGCCGGAATTCACCTCGCTGGAGAATGTCGCCATGCCGCTGCTGTTGGGTGGAATGAGCGTCAAGAGCGCCAAAGAAACCGCCTCGGCGATGCTTAATCGGGTGGGACTGGGTCAGCGGCTGGAGCATAAACCCTCGGAGCTGTCGGGTGGAGAACGCCAGAGGGCGGCGATCGCCCGCGCCCTGGTCAATGATCCGCGCTGCGTCCTGGCGGATGAGCCTACCGGAAACCTGGACAGCAAAACCGCGCAACAGGTCTACGATTTGATGCTCGAACTGAATCAGGAGGTTCAGACCAGCTTTATCGTAGTGACGCATGATCATGCACTGGCCAGAAAAATGGACAGGGTGCTGCTGATGAGCGATGGCGTGTTGTCGGATTACGAGCCCTGACGCTGCTGGCGTTTCAGGCGACGGATCTTGATGTGTTGAATAATATGCAGGCGCCATAACAGGCGCATGCCAAAGTAGCCGATAAAGGCTGCGCTCAGAGCACAAATCAGGCTGCCCAGGTAAAGCGGCAACCAGATCATCGACATGCTGTTGGTGAACCACTCTATGCTCATCTGGAAATGGCCGGGCAGGGGTGGCGTATGTAGAACCCAGGTGCCCACCAGGTAGGAGCAGTAGAAGATCGGTGGAATGGTCAACGGGTTGGTGATCCAGACCAGGGCAACGGATATAGGAAGATTGACCCGCGCCGGGATGGCTGTGGCGGCGGCGGCAATCATCTGAAAAGGGATGGGGATAAAGGCCCAGAATAGTCCGACTGCAAAGGCCCCGGAGACCGACCGGCGATTCATGTGCCACAGATTGGGATTGTGGAGCAGGGTGCCGAACATGCGCAAATGTCGATGACTGCGGATGGAGTCGTGATCCGGTGCAAATCGCTTGATCAGATGTTTGGGCATGCATGCTCCGTAGAGGCGGTATCGAAGCGGACTGTATTGAAACATTTATCGCCTGACTTGGCTATACCTTTAATTTTGCAGGTAAAATATGCTGCAACTCATTAGTTGATATGCTGCCCGAAAAGAACGGAATGGATTGACCGTTAGCAGACCATGGAGTGGTCATATGATCTCAGCCGCACTGCTGTTTCTGGCAGGCACTGTCACCCTTCAGTTTTTCACATCGCTCCCCGCCTGGGAGTGGTCGCTGCTGTTGCCTGCGTTGTTGGCAGCGGTGCCTTTTCTATCCCCAGTTCCACGTTACCCCGTTATTTTCTTACTTGGTTTTCTCTGGGCCAGCCACTACGCGCATTGCATCCTTGACTCGGAGTTGTTGAAAACCCTTGAAGGTAGAGATCTGGAAGTGGTCGGTGAGATTGCCTCAATACCGGAACAGAAGGGCGAGCGTCAGCGGTTCCTTTTCAAAATTGAACAGGTCATGGTCGATGGCCAGACGGCACCCTCACCCGGACAGGTGAGACTGAGCTGGTACAGACATGATGAACAACTCTTTGCAGGTGATCGCTGGCGACTGTTGGTCAGACTGAAACAACCGCATGGCCTGATGAATCCGGGCGGATTCGATTATGAAGGCTGGCTGTTCCGACAGGGCATCCGGGCCACAGGCTATGTTCGCAGCGGTGAACCCAATCAGAAACTCGCTGGCAACCCTGTTTGGCACGGGATCGATAGAATAAGGCAAGAGATCAGGGACAATCTGAAACAAATCCTTGCCGATCAACAGACCGCCGTGGGTGTTTTCATTGCCCTGGCGGTCGGTGACCGGTCGGATATTCCCCGAGAGACCTGGAATGCCTTCGTGGCAACCGGTACCAGTCACCTGGTGGCAATCTCAGGACTGCATATCGGGATTGTCGCCGGTCTGGGTTACTGGCTTGTGAATTTTCTGTGGCGCAGGTCGGTGCGACTGATGCTGGTTTTGCCTGCACCTGTTGCAGCGGCTTCGGGTTCATTGTTCTTTGCGCTGGTCTATGCGGCACTGGCCGGCTTTACCCTTCCGACCCAGCGTGCTCTGCTGATGTTGCTGGTGGTGATCGGGTCGGTGCTGCTCAGACGGCAGATGGGTGCTTTTTACAGCTTAGCCTTGGCTCTGCTGGTAGTGCTTGTATTCGATCCACTGGCGGTTCTCTCACCCGGGTTCTGGCTTTCGTTCGTGGCTGTATTCGTGATTCTGCTGGCCATGCAGGGACGGTTGCATGGCGCAAGAGGGTTGTTCACCTGGATTCGTGTCCAATGGATGGTGGTGTTGGGCCTGATTCCGGCGCTGGTGATCTCCGGTATGACCGTCTCGCTGATAGCTCCCCTGGTCAATTTTGTGCTGATTCCGCTGTTCAGTGTTCTGCTGGTTCCCCTGGTGTTGGGCGGTCTGCTGGTGCTGCATATCTGGCCAGAGGTTGCTGTACCGGTTATTCAGTTCAGCGGTATTTTGCTTGCCTACTGTATCGATCTTCTGATCTGGATCGCGGGCCTGCCCCATGTATCAGTGCGGGCTGATGAAATGGACTGGTTGGAGTCGTGCATGGTTTTGACCGGTATCCTCCTGTTGTTGATTCCGTGGGGTTTAGGCGGGAAATGGGGCGGGACAGTGCTGCTGGTTGCGCCGTTTATCTGGTCTGGGTCCGGAGTCAGGACCAATGTATTGGAGCTTACCTTGTTGGATGTCGGGCAGGGGCTGAGCCTGATGGTCCAGACCAGCAATCATCTTCTGCTCTATGATGCAGGGCCCAAATATTCAGAACATTTCAATGCAGGATCGGCGGTGGTTGTCCCCTATCTCCGAAGCCGAGGCCTGACGCAGATTGATCGGTTGGTGCTGAGTAACGGTGACAGTGACCATGCTGGATGCTACCAGAGTCTGGCAGCAGAGTGGGATATCAATCAGGTTCTGAGTGGGGAGGCGCAGCGTTTGGGCATCGCCAGCATCCAATCCTGTCAAAGCGGGATGAATTGGGAGTGGGATGGCGTAGAGTTTCAGTTTCTCAGTCCACCGCCTGAATCGACATGGCGTGGCAATGATGCCTCCTGTGTTCTGAGTATCGTCAGTGGCGAGCGGCGGATACTGGTCACCGGCGATATCACCCAGACGGTTGAGTCCTGGTTGATGGACAAAAATCCCGATTTGCTGCGTTCTGATCTGGTGATTATTCCCCACCACGGCAGCCTGACCTCATCATCGAAGGAGTTTGTAGAGGCCGTCAAAGCGAGATATGCCCTGGTATCAACAGGTTACGCCAACCGCTATGGCTTTCCGAAAGCCCCGGTGATCGATCGTTGGAGGGCATCCGGGGCGCAGGTGTATGACACGGCCGTTTCAGGCGCAATTCACTTTGCCATTGATGCTCAACAGGCGCTGCAGGGGCCGGTCGAGCATCGAGCCACCCAGGGTCGCTATTGGCATGATCGCTGACAGGCTCCTGTTTATGTTTATGTGGGTAAGGTCGCTTTCGATCAAAGGGTCGATACAGTATGATAACCGCCGGATATTAACCGTTCGGAACAGTATCGATCTGATCCGGGCCATGGGAAATTGAACGCTTAAGGATTCCAAGGTGTATGAACTGGTAAAAGCCTGCGGCTGGCTGATGCTGCCGATCATCATTTGTTCCATCGCTGCAATGGCCATCATCATCGAGCGCCTCTGGTCACTGCGGTTGAGCCGGGTAGTCCCTGAAAACCTGGTAGCCCAGATCTGGCAACTGCACCGCAAGCGTCAATTGACCAACGCGCATGTCAACACCGTTCGCGAAAGCTCCCCTCTGGGAAGGATTCTGGCAGCCGGCCTGGTCAATCGCTCACATTCACGCGAGGTAATGAAGGAGTCGATTGAGGAGGTTGGACGCCAGACAGTGATTGAACTGGAGCGCTATCTGAACACCCTGGGCACCGTAGCCTCGATCACGCCGTTGCTCGGACTTCTCGGTACCGTGATCGGCATGATCAAGGTGTTCGCGGCCATCACCACCGCCGGTGTCGGCAATCCCACCGTGCTCGCCGGGGGTATCTCGGAAGCGCTGATCACCACCGCAGCCGGACTCTCCGTGGCCATTCCCAGCCTGATGTTTCATCGCTATTTCACTGCCCGGGTTGATCAGTTGGTGGTGAAAATGGAAGAGGAGGCGTTGAAGATGGTCGAGGTGATGAAGGGTGAACGTGAGCAGGATGTGGAGTGATTTGTCGTGAATCTACGGCCACAACGCAGGCAAGCACCTGATCTGAACCTGACGCCGCTGATCGATGTGGTGTTCCTGTTGCTTATCTTTTTCATGGTGTCGACCACCTTTGACAAGGAGACCCGGATCAAGGTGGAGTTGCCCGAGGCGGCGACCCAGGATGAACGCAACGAGGATATCAAGGTGCTTGATATCACTGTTGATGCGACCGGTCGCTTCTTCGTCAATCAAAAAGAGGTCATCAACACCGAGACCGATACCCTGAAACGCGCCATCGAGAAAGAGGCGGGTGAACGCCGCGATCTGCCGGTGATTATCAACGCGGATGCCAATGCCCGGCATCAGTCGGTGATCAAGGTAATGGATGCCGCCAGTCAACTGGGTTTCGTGAATATGACCTTTTCGGCGAAACAGCCCTCCGTGCCGGAATAACCCGGCCAATGAAGCGACTGGATGCTTACTGGGTCAGTTTGAATCCCGTCTCGCTGTTGCTCCTGCCATTGTCCCTGTTGTTCTGCAGTATCGCCTGGCTCAGGCGCCGCCTGTATCGTCTGGGTGTGCTCAAACGGCATTCATTGCCGGTGCCGGTTCTGGTTGTAGGCAACATCACCGTCGGAGGCACAGGTAAAACCCCCCTGGTCATCTGGCTGGTCGAGTACCTGCGGCAACTGGGGTATCGTCCGGGTGTGGTTTCCCGGGGCTATGGTGGAACCGCCGGCTACTGGCCGCAACAGGTTCAATCCGATAGTGATCCGGCATTGATAGGCGATGAGCCTGCTTTACTGGCGCGCCGAACCGCCTGTCCAATCCGGGTGGGGCCGAACAGGGTGGTGGCCGCCAGGACATTGCTGGAGCAGAGCGACTGCAACATCATCATCTCTGATGACGGGCTTCAACACTATGCCCTGGGGCGTGATCTTGAGATTGTCGTTATCGACGGAGAGCGCCGTTTCGGCAACGGACTCTGTCTTCCCGCAGGTCCATTAAGGGAGAGACCAGGCAGATTGGCGGATGCCGACTTTGTGGTGATCAACGGCGCAACCGCCTCTGCCGGTCAGTCCGCGATGTCTCTGCAACCCTACCGATTCATTAATCTTTGTAATCCGGAAAAACAACTGGAGTCCAGCGCGTTCGCTGGCCAGCAGATACATGCCTTCGCCGGCATAGGGCATCCAGGGCGCTTTTTCGATACACTGCGCGCATTGGGTGTTGAGCTTGTAGAGCATGCATTTCCCGACCATCATCCGTTCTCCGCTGCGGATTTCAGACAGGTGGAGAGTGAAATTGTGCTCATGACTGAAAAAGATGCAGTAAAATGCGCCTCATTCGCAAAACCCGACTACTGGTATCTGACAATCAATGCTGTTCTGGACGAAGATTTTCAACAGAGTCTGCAACAGCGGTTACGAGGTTTGAATAATGGATAGAAAGCTGCTGGACATCCTGGTTTGCCCGATCTGCAAGGGTAAGCTGGTGTACGCCAAGAAAGCCGATGAACTGATCTGTAAGGTCGATCGCCTGGCCTACCCGATTCGTGACGGTATCCCGGTGATGCTGGAAGAGGAGGCGAGGGAACTGCCTGCTGACGAAGAAGTGTCTGACTATTAACCCAAAAGATTGATGTAAAAATGGATTTCAAAGTCGTCATCCCTGCTCGCTACGCCTCTACCCGCCTGCCGGGTAAACCGTTATTGTTGATCGCCGGAAAGCCGATGATTCAGCATGTCTTCGAACGGGCCCGGTTAAGTGGCGCCAGTGAAACCGTGGTAGCCACCGATGATCAGCGTATCGCGGATGTGGTTGCCGGGTTCGGTGGCGAGGTGTGCATGACCTCTGCAGAGCATCGCAGTGGCACAGACCGGATTGCTGAAGTGGTGAAGAGGCTGGGCTGGGCGGATGATGAGATTGTCGTCAATCTGCAGGGCGATGAACCGACCATGCCTGGCGCATTGGTGAAGCAAGTCGCTCTGGACATGGCGCGGCATACCGATGCGGTGATCACCACCTTATCCACGACAATCAGCGACAGGGACACACTCTTCGATCCTCACGTGGTCAAGGTTGTCACCGATTCTGCCGGTTATGCCCTCTATTTCAGCCGGGCACCGATACCCTGGCACCGTGACGAATTCCTGCATCCTGACAGACCTTTGCCAGAGGCCGGACATTTCCAGCGCCACATTGGCCTTTACGCCTATCGCGCCGGTTTCCTTGAGCAGTTTGTAAATTGGCCGCCAGCGCCGCTTGAAATCGCGGAGTCCCTGGAACAACTACGCGTTATCTGGCATGGCAAGCGCATTCATGTCAGCGAGGCGATAGAGGTACCCGGCCAGGGTGTGGATACCAGGGATGATCTCAAACGGGTGGAAATTTCGCTGAAAGGGTAAAACTGAATCAGATTTTCCCGGACAACAACTCCAGCATATCCTCTGAATAGCCTTCACCACCCGGCTCAGACATACGAACGCTGAGTGTCTCCGGAACCCGGCGTGTGGCCTGGCCATACTGATCAGCCTGAATGGGTGCGAACTGATCCAGCGATGAGAGGATCAGGTTTTCCTCCTGTTCAAGTACATCGATCAACACCCAGGTCTGTTGCAGATAATTAAACCGGGTGCCGATCAGCTTGCGCATACGCTGTGCAATGGATTGTGGGTTCAACTGTCACCTTTAATAGATAAATAACCAAGTATTATAATCAAGTATAGATAAACTTTAGTTGGGTTGACAGTATAATCAGATAAAATAAAATAATTATTTATTATTCAAATAATTATATTCGTATTTTAAAGTTATATATTGGTATAATCCCTTCGGCCTATGGCAAATCTTCATGACTTGACACCTCTATTTGTCGATACCACCGAGGCAGAGATACTTGATCTCCGTGTAGTCATCAAGCCCGTACTTTGAGCCCTCTCGGCCATTGCCTGACTCTTTGACACCACCAAAAGGCGCGGCCTCGGAGGAGATGATTCCCTCATTGATACCGATCATGCCATATTCCAGACCCTCGCTGATGCGCCAGATCCTGCCAATATCGCGCGAGTAGAAATAGGCCGCCAGGCCGTATTCTGTATCATTCGCCATGCGTAATGCCTGCTCTTCGGTGCTGAATTTGATCAACGGTGCAACCGGGCCAAAGATCTCCTTGCGGAATACCTCCATCTCCTCGGTTACATGGGTGAGTATGGTGGGAAGGACGAAATTGCCATCCGGATCGGGATTTTTACCCGCCGTGATGGCCTGGGCACCTTTGTTGACTGCGTCACTGATGAAATTATTGACATCCGTGACGGCCCTCTGGTTGATCAGCGGGCCGAAATTGACACCGTCCTGACTGCCATCACCGATTCTGAACTGTGTAATTGCCTGGGCGAGTTTCTCGGCAAAGGCATCGTGAATACTCTCCTGGATCAAAAACCGGTTGGCGCAGACACAGGTCTGGCCGGCGTTTCGATATTTGGATGCAATCGCGCCGGCCACGGCCGCATCGAGATCTGCATCGTCGAAGACAATAAACGGGGCATTTCCGCCCAATTCCATGGAGGTCTTCTTGACCGTACTGGCGCAGGCGGCCATCAGCTCTTTTCCCACTACGGTTGAGCCGGTGAAGGTCAGCTTGCGTACACTGGGATTGCTGGTCAGTTCTTCACCAATTTCAGCCGTTTTCCCGGCAAGGATATTGATGACCCCTGCTGGAATGCCTACGCGATCGGCCAGTTCTGCGATGGCGAATGCTGAAAGAGGTGTTTCGCTGGCCGGTTTGCAGACCAGAGTACAGCCCGCGGCAAGGGCAGCGGCCATCTTTCTGCTGAGCATGGCGTTGGGAAAGTTCCAGGGTGTGATGCAGGCAACCACGCCGACACCCTGCTTGATTACGACTATCCGTTTATCTTTGGTTGCGGCGGGGATGGTGTCGCCATAGACACGCTTCGCCTCTTCACCAAACCACTCGAAATAACTGGCGCCATAGGCGATTTCACCGCGCGCCTCAGCCAGGGGCTTGCCCTGTTCGGCGGTTAATATCTGCGCCAGATCTTCCTGGTGTTCCATCATCAGCTGATAGAGGTTTCGCAGCAGGACAGCACGCTCTCTGGCCGGTTTTGCACGCCATAGGGGCAGGGCGGTTTCGGCCGCAGCAATCGCGGCGCGGGTTTCCTGGGTGCCGCACCGTGCAACCTGGGCAATCACCCCGCCATTCGCCGGATTGGTGACCGGCAGAGTATCTTTATCGCTGGCCTCTACCCATGTCCCATTGATGTAGGCCTTGTGCCTGAGAAGAGTGTTGTCGGTGAGTGCAAGTGTCATCAGAGAGTGGCCCCGGTAAATCTGTCTTGGTGATAATTGGATGATCTGGATATCGAATTATAGACGTTGATGGCGACATGAAAACCAGCCGGGTATTGTCCGGATGGTATAATCGAGCTGTTTTTTTACCATGTCTGACACTTTCTAGAATCTATAGTATGAAAAAAATCAAAGTATTGATGGTTTGCATGGGCAATATCTGCCGATCGCCTACAGCCCATGGGATATTTGAAGCCTTGGTGCGCAGCGAGGGTCTGGAGCATATGATCGAGGTCGATTCAGCCGGGACCCATGCCTATCATGTCGGCAAACCACCTGATCCACGTTCACAGCAGACCGCAATAAGGCGAGGGCTCGATCTCAGCGCCCAGCGTGCGCGCCAGGCCAATCGCCAGGATTTCAACGAGTTTGACTACATACTGGCGATGGACCAGGATAACTATGACAACCTCCAGACTATCTGCCCATCCGGTATGGAGCACAAGCTCCATCTGTTCATGGATTTCTCCGAGGGTTTTTCAGCCCGTGAGGTGCCTGACCCCTATTATGGTGGAGCCAATGGTTTCGAGGATGTGTTTGATATGGTTGATTCCGCAGCAAAGGGCCTGCTGAACACTATCCGAGAGAAGCACTTGGGTTAGACGTTTTTCGACCGGCGTAAAAAAGGCGCTGCATGATCTGCAGCGCCTTTTCAATTGCACCTGGCTGAGATTACTTCTCCTCGGCTGGAGGCGTTGGCTTGGGCGGTGTCTCCGCGGCCGGTTTCTCTGCCGGTTTCGGTGTGGCAGGAGCGGCCGCTGGTTTTGACGCCTCTGCAGGGGCCGTGGCCGTTGGTGCCTTGGGTGCGGTGGTGTCAGGTTTGGTGTCGACCGGTTTTGGCTGTGCAGGTTTGGCATCCGCCTTCAATTCCAGAGGCATTTGCGCGGCCTTTTCTGCGACTGGCGCAGATGGTTTCTCTGCTGGAGCCTTTGCAGCACTCACTTCTCGCTTTTCAGGTGCTGGTGTCGGCTGAGGCTTGTCTACAGCCTTGACCGGCTCGGAGGGCTCTTTCGCCGTCTTGACAGCACTTTCCCCTGTACTCGGTTGCTTTGGCGGTTCACTGCGGGTGTCCGCGCTTACCGGCTTGGCCGGGGTGCTGTCCACCTGCTGTGGCTTGCTGTCGTCCGATCTGGCCGCCGCCTTTTCCCTGGGGGCAGGTGCGGATTTGTCAGTGTCGGGTGCATCGCCCTTGACCTGAGCCTTGGAGGGGGCTGCGGTTTCGCTGCCTTGAGAGGCGGTTGTCGGTTTGTCAGAGCCAGTCTCCGACGCTTGATCGTCTTTACTGTCCTGAGCGCCTCTGGGTTGTCTTGGTTTGCGTTGACGGCGGGTGCGCGATCCTGGTCCTCGGCGTTCGCGTGGCTCCTTGGTCTCGGTTTTATCGGCAGACTGGCCCGCATCATCACTTTTGGCGGTTACGGCTTCAGTTGACTTGGATTCGGCTGCTTTGCCCTCCGTTGCTTTTGTATCCGATGTTTTGGAGTCGTCAGGGGCAGTTTGATTCTTTGTGGAATCGGTAGTCTCTTCCGCCTGATTTGGAGAGCGTCTGCGTTTTCTGCCACCACGGCGTCCGCGCCGGGATGAACTTCCGGTACGTTTTTCACCCTCTTGTGTGGCTTGGATGTTCTCGTCTGTGCCCTCGGGTTTCGCGGTCTGCCTGGCGGCTGCTTCCTGTCTCCGGGGTTTTTCCTGGGTAGCCTGGCTCGACTGTTCGCCGGTTGTCTTCTTTGCAGGTTGTTGCTGCCTTCTGCCCTGGGCTGGGCGTGAGCGATCCTGGGTCTGGCGGGGGCGTTCGCCACGGGAGCTGCGGCTATCCGGGCGTCGTTGCCTGGTTTCCGGTTGTTGTTCTTGCGGCAGGGGTGATGAGTCTTCGCTCTTCTCACTGAACAGGCCAAGTGTGGTCAGTACGCGGTGAAAGAAGCCGGTCTTGTGGGAGGGGGCCGCATCGGGATCTTTCTCTGCTCTGCCCTGTGGAGCGGGCGAAGTGGGAGTGATGCGCTTGACCGCAGGCTCCTCGGTTCTGATCTCCTGGGGCTTGGCGGACTCTGAGCCGGACGGTTCGGGCTCAATCATCAGTTTGTAGCTGACTTCATCCTCCGCATCACCTGTAACATCCTGGGATCTAAGGCGATCAATTCTGTAGTGCGGTGTTTCCAGATGAATATTAGGCACAAGCACGACATTTACTTCCTGACGTTTTTCAACATCATGGATCTGCTGGCGCTTTTCATTCAGGAGGTAGGTACTGACATCCACCGGGAGCTGGGCCACGATTTTCGTGGTGTTCTCCTTCATCGCATGCTCTTCGATGATTCGCAATACGGAGAGGGCGAGGGATTCAACACCGCGAATGAAGCCATGGCCATCGCACCTGGGACAGACGTGCTGGCTGGATTCACCCAGTGACGGGCGCAGGCGCTGGCGCGACATTTCCAGCAGGCCAAAACGTGAGATGCGACCGATCTGAACGCGTGCGCGGTCCTGCTTCATGGCGTCTTTCAGGCGATTTTCCACCTCGCGCTGGTTGCGGGCTGGGGTCATGTCGATGAAATCGATGACGAACAGGCCGCCCATATCACGCAATCTGAGCTGCCGGGCTATTTCGTCGGCCGCCTCCAGGTTGGTGTTCAGGGCTGTCTCTTCGATATCCGCGCCCTTGGTTGCCCGTGCAGAGTTGATATCTACCGAGGTCAGCGCTTCGGTATGATCGATAACGATCGCGCCCCCTGAGGGCAGGGTGACGGTGCGCTGGAATGCCGATTCGATCTGGCTTTCGATCTGGTAGCGGCTGAATAGCGGGACTTCATCCTCGTAATGGCGGATTTTACGCCGGTACTGAGGCATGACCTGGTCAATGAATTCGCAGGCCTCCTGGTACACCAGGGGATGATCGATGACGATATCGCCGATGTCTGCGCGCAGGTAGTCACGGATCGAGCGGATGATGACGTTGCTTTCCTGGTAGATCAGGAAGGGGGCATGTTTCTCCTGGGCGGAGGTCTCAATTGCCTGCCAGAGCTGCAGCAGATAGTCCAGATCCCACTGCAGTTCCTCCACGTTCTTGCCAACGCCCGCAGTGCGTACGATCAAACCCATGCCTTCCGGGATGGTCAGACTGCTCATTGCATCGCGTAATTCGCTACGGTCCTGGCCCTCGATTCTGCGTGAAACGCCACCGGCCCGGGGATTGTTGGGCATCAGTACCAGATACCGGCCAGCCAGGGAGATGAAGGTTGTCAATGCGGCGCCCTTGTTGCCGCGCTCTTCCTTTTCAATCTGGATGACCACTTCCTGGCCTTCCCTGACAGCATCCTTGATGCTTACCCGACCACCTTCCTGGAGGGCCTTGTCGGAGAAGTAACTGCGGGAGATCTCTTTCAGGGGAAGGAAGCCGTGGCGCTCCGATCCGTATTCAACAAAGGCCGCCTCGAGACTGGGTTCGACTCGGGTGATGCGTCCCTTGTAGATGTTGGCCTTTTTCTGTTCCCTTCCTGGGGTTTCGATATCGAGATTGTATAGTTTTTGGCCGTCCACAATGGCCACGCGCAACTCTTCCGGCTGAGTTGCATTGATCAGCATTCTTTTCATGTTTTATCTGTTCTCACGGCACGCCGAGCTTTCGTCAACTCTTTAGTTTTCAAAAAGTTAACTAAATGCTCAGTGCCTGCAGCGACGGGAAGGTCTATCCCCTAATAGCAAGGTCGGATGACAGCATTTCCATATTACGAACGGGGCAGGGCTGTTTGCCTGCCATTACCATTGCGTAAGCGCATCAGGTCAGGGCGTGCACTGTTAATATTTAAACCGATGCCGCGCAATTTTCTGGCGGCACTGCAAGTATATTCAGACAGGTCCGCCGGAATTGAATCAGTAATGGGGCACGATGAATTCTACTTTCTCTTCCGCGCCTGTTCAGATACCGTCAGACATGTCCTTGGAGCCGGAAATTGTCCCACTCCGAAAATATTGACTTATTTCTGGTGAAACGCTTGTTAGAATGGCCAACAGGTTTTCCACCATCGCGGAAGTATAGCGATGTTATCGCAGCGCATCAAACAGTTATCAAGCAGGTGTCGGTCCGTAAATGTCAGAGTCTCCAGCAAAAAATAGAAAAGTCAGCCACGAAACCATCGAGCCTGGCTTTGAGGACCAGCGGATAGATAACTATCTCCTGAAGATCCTGAAAGGGGTTCCAAAAAGTTATATCTACCGAATTCTGAGAAAGGGCGAGGTGAGAGTTAACAAGGGACGTATCAAGGCGGATTACCGTCTCAAGATAGGCGATGAGGTTCGCATCCCACCGGTCAGAATGGCCGATCCTACAGCAGCGCCTACGCCGGGCAAGAATCTGCTTGAAAAACTAGAAAATGCTGTAATTTTCGAAGATAACCGACTGTTAATCATGAATAAGCCATCTGGCATGGCCGTTCATGGCGGGAGTGGACTGAGTTATGGCGTAATCGAGGCATTACGTGCCATCAGGCCTGATGAACGGCAATTGGAGCTGGTACATCGTCTCGACCGTGATACCTCCGGCTGTCTGATTATTGCCAAGAAACGCAGCGCCCTACGCAGCCTGCATGAACTCTTGCGGGAAAACAGGGTCGATAAACGCTATCTGGCGCTGGTTGCGGGCAACTGGAATCAGAATCAGGTGGAAGTAAACCAGCCCCTGAAAAAGAATACCCTGCAGGGCGGCGAGCGGGTGGTGCGGATTACCGAGGATGGTAAACCGGCTATCACCCGGTTCAGGGTGATCGAGCGGTTTCGACAGGCGAGTCTGGTAGAAGCCAGGCTGCTGACCGGCAGGACCCATCAAATCAGGGTGCATGCCGCCTATTTGGGAACGCCAATCCTGGGGGATGAGAAATATGGCGACACCGACTCCAACAAGTCGATCCGCCAGAAGGGGTTGAAAAGGCTATTCCTGCATGCCGCTTCACTGCGCCTACGCTTGCCTGACGATGAGAAGGATCTGTTTGTCGAGGCGCCACTGGATGCCGATTTGCAGCAACTACTAGATGTACTGAGAAATGAGACGATTTAAATTACTGGTGTTCGATTGGGATGGCACGCTGATGGATTCGGAGGCGAGGATCGTGGGTTGCATGCAGGCGGCTGCGGCAGATCTCGGAATCGACACGCCGGCCAATGAAGCGGTGCGCAATATTATCGGACTGGGTCTCAGCGAGGCCGTCGAGGCGCTTTTTCCGGGGTCTGATCAGGCGTTTGTGACGACTATTGTTGAGCGTTATCGCTACCATTTTCTCGAAAAGAGTCAGGTTGAGTCGAAACTCTTTCCAGGTGCGGATAACGTTGTGCAAGACCTCAGCCGGCAGGGTTATCTGCTGGCGGTAGCCACAGGCAAGGGGCGGCGCGGACTGGATAAGGTTCTGGCCGAAACCGGCCTTGGCGACTATTTTCTGGCGACCCGCTGCGCTGACGAGACCTTCTCGAAACCCCACCCCGAGATGCTGCATCAGGTGATGGACGAGTTGGGGGTCTTCCCGGAAGAGACTCTGATGATCGGCGATACAGAATACGATCTGCAGATGGCGCGCAATGCCAAAACCCACGGTCTGGCGGTCAGTTACGGGGTGCATTCTGTCGATCGGCTCATGCAGCACCAGCCCTTGGGATGTCTGGATAGGATTACCGATCTCACCGAATGGCTGGATAACCACAGCGCTTCACAACCAATGCCACAGACGGCGTAGCCTGGGATCTTTCGCGATCCGTGGCTGGACAGCAGGACAATTCATGATGGAAAACAGAGATAACCCAAACAGAAATCCTGACGAGTTCGGGACAGATAACTACCGATGGGAAAAGGAACTGGTCAAGAAACTCGCCACTGCCTCGCTGAACGAGCAGCGACGGGCGAGGCGCTGGGGGATTTTCTTTAAGTTTCTCACCTTTGGCTATCTGCTGATGTTGTTGCTGTTGTGGTCGCCGGGCAAGATATTTGACTGGAGCAGCGTCAAGGCGGTGAGCGATCATACAGCGCTGGTCGAGGTGAAAGGGGTGATCGCCGATGATTCCGAGGCGAGCGCGGATAATATTATCACCGGATTGCGCGAGGCCTTTGATGACAAGCACACCAAAGGGGTGATATTGCGCATCAACTCGCCTGGCGGCAGTGCGGTTCAGTCAGGCTATATCTACGATGAAATCATGCGCCTGAAGGCAAAGCACGAGGATACACCGGTATACGCGGTGGTTACCGATATCTGCGCCTCGGGCGGCTACTACATTGCCTCCGCCGCGGATCATATCTATGTCGACAAGGCCAGCCTTGTGGGATCGATCGGCGTTCTGATGAACAGTTTCGGATTCGTCGATGGCATGGAAAAACTGGGCATCGAACGTCGCCTGATGACTGCGGGTGAGCACAAGGGCATCATGGACCCGTTCTCTCCAGTGAAGGAATCGGAGCGTGAGCATGTCCAGCAAATGCTCGATGAGATACACCAGCAATTCATTGCATCGGTCAAAAAGGGGCGGGGCGATCGCCTGAAAGATGACGATAAGGTGTTCAGCGGCCTGTTCTGGAGCGGTGAGACCAGCGTTGAAATGGGCCTGGCCGATGGTATCGGCAGCAGCAGTTTTGTTGCGCGGGAAATGATCGGAGAAGAGGATATTGTCGATTTCACACCGAGCGAAGACCTGGTGGAGCGTTTTGCCAAGCGAATCGGTGCGGGTGTGGCGTCCACGCTGCTGAAGATTTCTGGAACAGGGACTACGCCGAGTCTGCTGGCCCAATAGTCAGCCGGCGGAACTCTGCGGCGCTGCCCGCATGCTCAGGTAGGTGTGCGCAAACAGGGTGGTCAGGATAAGACCACCGCCGATGAAGGTATTCAGCGGAATGGCCTCAGCCAGGAAGAGCCAGACCAGCAGAGGCCCCAGAAAGGTTTCGATCATCAGGAACAGGGTTACCTCCGGCGCCTTGAGGTACCTTGTCCCCATCGAAATCAGCACCAGTGCCACCGGCATCTGCATTAACCCCATGATTCCGAGAAACAGATAGCTCTCCCCCTGTAGGGAAAAGGGTGTTGCGGCAAATAGTGCAAACAACATCGAGACCAGCCCACTCAAGCCGATCATGGCGATCCGGGATAGATCATGCAGTCTCCTCAGCAGGGTGAAGTTGATGCCCTGAACCAGCGCGGTGGCCAGTGCGAGCAGATCGCCGTAGATGTTGATCGATCTGAGTGATCCGGCAAAGACCACGGTAACGCCACAGATCGAGACCAGGATTGCAATCCAGGTCCGTGGCTGAATCGTCTCCTTGAGGATGATGCGAGAGAAAACCGCGGCGAAAAGCGGGCCTGAGGCCAGGATCACCAGCGTATTGGAGACGCTGGTCAATGATACCGACTGCACAAAAAGGACATTGTTTGCGCCAAAAATAATGGTGCAGACCAAACCCAGCCCGGTCAGGCAAGGCAGCATTTTGTTGAGCGTGTTTCTGCCTTCGATGATCCACAAAATCCCGAGAAGGGAAAGGGCTATCAGCCCGCCGCGCCAGAAGATGACATTCCAGCCGGCTGTATTGGCCAGACGAATCAGCAGGGCATCGAAACTCAGAAAAAACACCCCGGTTGAGACGATAATCACACCCTGTAAGTGCTTTGATAGCTGGTCGAAATGGTGGGATCTCATCAAACGGCGTATTCGGTTTTATCAATCATCTCAGTCAGCAATCGGGTTATCACTTCGAGATCTTCCGGTCGGGAGAGGCGATGGCTGGCGTCTTTGATCAGGGTCAGCCTGGATTGACTGCCAGTCAGGCGCTGAATTGCTTTTAACGATGTCTCCCAGGGAATATGCCGATCCTCAAGGCCGTGGATCAGATCGACAGGACAATCGAGTTCGATGGGGCCCTTGAGTATCTCGAATTGTCCGGGATCATCCAGCAGTGTCTGGCCAATGGCATAGGGACGATCCTCATATTCCGAGGGAATTAATGTTACACCAGTGTGGTTGAGTGACTCCCGATCGGCTGCGCTGAGTGCCGGGATGAGAATATCGCTGACAAAATCGGCCGCGCAGGCCAGGGTGATGATGCCGGCGACCTGCAGTTTTTTGCGTAGCGCCAGCAGAAATGCGATCCAGCCACCCATACTGGAACCCACCAGGATCTTCTCCTTTTCACCGAGAAGCTCGAAGACGGCGATGGCGTCCTCGAGCCAGTTGCCGATCGATCCTTCTGCAAAGACCCCGGAGGATTGCCCGTGTCCTGAATAGTCGAAGCAGAGCATGTCCCTGTCATTGCTCACACACCAGTCCATCAGGGTGGTGGCCTTAGTGCTGGTCATGTCCGACCGAAAACCGCATAGGAACACGACTGTCGGCGCGCGGCCCTTGTTATGCCGGTAGGCGATTTTTCGGCCCTGGCCAGTGGTCAGATACTCAAGCTTTGGCTGCATGATCAATACGAGGCATAAGGGTAGTGTCCAGGATTATACAGAGCATTACCCAAGGATCGGATCAATCTGAGAGGTTATTTTATTCTTTGCTTTCAGTCTCGGCTGAATTGCCCAGCGATTTGGCCTTGTCCACCGCTGCCTTGGTTGCGTCGACGACAGTTTGCCGGGTTTGCTGCAGCGTCTGTTTCAACTGTTCCGTATCACCCTCCACCTGCGGTAGAGCGCTGTTTTCTCTGGAGTCGCTCTGGATGCGGTCTTTATTCATATCAGTCCATTTCTTGTCCACCTCCTCAGTGGTTTCTGAAACGGCATTGCCCAGGTTCTTCGCCGCCTCCTTGGCGTGTTCAGCCGCTTTGCCGAGGCTTGTCTTTTCGCCGGTTTCAGGATCTTCCATGCTGCAGCCTGTGAGTGCGATCAGCAAGGGGAGTACGAAGTGGATTTTTTTCATGATGCACCTGTGCGTGGGTAAATGCTGGATATGTCTGGAATATCAGATATATTCTCTGAACAATCAATTCAATACCATAGGCCTGTAACCAAAGTTTTAGTTTGTGCGCAGAGGGATATATCAAGGTTGTGGCAAAAACGGATTTAACAATCGCAGACATAGAGGCACGTTTACGTGCCAATGCCTGTCTGTTGCCAAAGGCCGATCCTTTTCCGAAGAACTACTTTCGAAAAGAGCCCCGGGCGGCGTCTGTGCTGGTTCCCCTGTTCAGAGAAAACGATGAGTGGAATCTGCTATTCATACGTCGAACTGAGCATGTTTCCGACCGGCACAGCGGCCAGGTGGCCTTTCCTGGCGGGAAAGTGGATGCAGAGGATAACGATGCGGTTGCCGCCGCTTTGCGGGAATGTAAGGAGGAGATCGGTGTGGCGGCTCGGCAGATCAATGTACTGGGCTGCCTGAAGAACTACCGCACGGTCAGTAATTATCTGGTGACGCCGGTGATCGCCACGATTGACTGGCCGGTGGACCTGAGCATTGATAATACGGAGGTTGACCGGGTGTTCAGCATACCACTGAGTTGGCTCTCCGATCCGGCCAATTTTCAGATCAAAGAGCGCCTGCTCCCCCAGTTTGATGTGTCGCTGCCTGTCTACTACTATCAGCGTTATCAGGGCGAACTGCTGTGGGGGATTACCGCTAAAATCACCGTCAGCCTGCTGATGTCACTCGGTTTTCGTTTCCCCTCCGCCCCCTGAATCCGATCAGGGAGTGACGGTGGTCAGGCCCAGCATTTTCCAGCCCTGCATGCCCATGCGGTACCATTTTATCCTGTTTGCCGGATAGCCCAAGGCGAGCAGTGTGCGAATGCTGGTCGGTGATTGGCCGCACCAGGGGCCATTGCAGTAGAGTATGGCAGTTTTCGCGTTTTCGAAATTCCAGAGTGCCTCGGTGCTAATCACATCCAGCTGAAATTCGAGAATTTCCGCGATCGATTTTGCCGAGGCGGTTTTCAGGCTCAAGGCGGTCCAGGGGATGTTGATGGCAGTGGGAATCATCCCCTTGGCCAGCCATTCACCTGTACGGCTGTCGATGATAATGATGGAGTTGTCACCGCTGTCCTTGCGCCTGATGTACTCCAGTAGCTCCAGCTCGCCGATGGTCTCTACACCAGACGCGACACTCATGGGCTGGATACAGAATGGCGGACAGCTGCGAGAAGTGATGGCAAAATCGAGATCGACCATGTTCTCCGTGTCCTGATTTCTTTGCACCCGCAGAGGTTTGCCGTCGTTGCTCAGGTCCACATAGGGCAGGGTGTCGGTGATTTTTACCGGAAAATCGGTCTCTTCGGCGGCAAACAGAGTGCAGCTCAAAGTCAACGTTGAGAGGAAAACAGTCATTGCACGATGCAAAATACGCATATCAGGTATCCAATGTGGGAGTTGTGTTACATATTTTAGTCTGACCAGGCCGTTATATTAACCACAGTTTCCTGGGTAAATAGCGGCTATCGGGAATACAACTAAGAATCAGTATACCCAGCTTACCCGTGTTGCGTGGTAAAATGCGCGGCCCTGTTATAAGGAACAGCTAGGTTCCGAGGATAAACAGAACTCAATGTCAATTTTTCGACGCTATGAGAAATCATCGGTCCCTCTGGTCATCAACTGGTCGTTGTCGATTTCCGTGCTGATCATACTGGTCATGGGGCTGTTGGGGTGGTTTCTGCTCGAAAATCAGCAGGCGGCCTTCAAACGCCAGGCCAAGACCCTGGGACTGGCATTGGTCGATCAGCTGGCCTACTCCGCCAGCGAGCCTCTTCTGGCGGATGATAATTTTGCGCTACAGATGCTGGTAAACCGCCAGGAGGACAATCAGCTCATCGTGGGCATGCAGGTCTTTGATCTGGATGGTAAATCACTGGCGAGCGCCGGAATATCACCCTTCGATTTTCAATCGGATCACGGTGAGGGCCTGCTTGATATTCTACAGCGCGAACGTACGGGCCGGGAGTGGGTGCTGGGCGAAATACATGGCGAGATCTTTGTCAGTCCGGTGCAATTCAAGGATGTCACGGCGGGTTACGCCCTGGTCAGTCTGAACAAAAAGCCGCTGCAGGAAGATCTCGATCTACTCATACTCACCCTGATGAAAACCACGGCCGCGCTGATTCTGTTTGGCGTTGTTCTGGCCACCTTTCTGGCGCGTAGATTCAGCCAGCCGATCGCCAATCTGGCGAAAATGGGTGAGGCATTGAGCAATGGGCATATCCAGAATCTGGAGGTTTCTGGACGAGGCGATGAGATTGGCAAAGTCCTCAACTCATTCCAGCAGATGGCCTTGGGTCTCGAAGGTAAAAAGGAGGTGGAACTGGCGCTGTCACGCTATGTCTCACCCAATATCGCGAAGCGGGTGCTGGACGGTAAGCACACCTCTGAACTGGGTGGATCGACGGAGGATGCCAGCGTCCTGTTCTGTGATATCGTTGGCTTTACCGAATTGGCGGAGGATCTGGAGCCTGAGCAGGTTTCAGAATTGTTGAACCACTATTTCCACTTTTTCTCACTGGCCAGCACCAGTTGCGAAGGTACGGTGGATAAGTTTATTGGTGACTGCATCATGATCATTTTCGGGGTTCCCGAATCCGATCATCTGCATGCGCTGCATGCCGTGACCTGCGGGGTGTTGATCCAGGCGATTGCGGACCGGATCACCCGCCAGCGGCAGTCCGTCGGTCTGCCGACGGTTCAATTCAAAGTGGGCATAAACAGCGGACCGGTATTGGCCGGAAATCTGGGAGGACGCGACAGAATGCAGTTCACGGTTGTTGGTGATACCGTCAATGTGGCCTCGCGGCTTTGCGATCAGTGCAAGCCAGGCGAGGTGCTGATCACCGCCGACACCACCCAGCAACCAGGCCTTGCGGATAATATCCAGTTTAACAACATGTCGAAAATAAAAGTGCGGGGGCGTACCGGCACGGTTGTCCATTATGACGTCGATATCAATAGTTTTTCTGATGCAGCATTGATCAAGAAACATCTGGAAAATATCTTTCCACACTGGAGCGCGACATGATCCAGCGCCTCTACCCCTTACTGTTGACGGTGCTTTTCATGCAGGGGTGCGCCCAGTTTCCCATATTCAACAAGCCCGATCCGGATTTCTCTCTGAGTCCACAACAGACTATTGAGAGTGCGGATCAACTGGCCAATCAAGGACAGTGGCAGGATGCCATCGCCTTGCTTCGCCGTGCGCAGAAGATGTATGTCGACTCTCCGTTGTTGCAACGGAAGGAGTGGGAACTGTCTAACCAATGGCAGGAGATAAAGCTCACTATCGATCATAAGATCCTGATAATCGAAACCAATGCCCTGAGGCAGCGTCTGAGCCTGATGGAAGTCGTTACCACGGGCGAACCTGACAGCTACTCCACCAAAACACGGGTGCTCTTCTGGGAACAACTGCTGAAACAGAAATTCCAGGATCTAATTGCCTGTAGTGATTACCAACTGGACAAACAACCCGATCTTGCTGAGTTATGCTTGACCCTGGCCGCGGAGATTGAACTGACCCCTGAGGTCGATGAGCGTCTGGCCGAATTGGATAGACGCAAGCCAGCCGTGCAGGAGAGTGAACGGCTGCAGGGCAGCACGCTGGCGATCGACAACCCGGTTAAACCTCCGGCAAAAAAGCAACCCCAGAAAAAGGTTGCCAAGCAGAACAACAATGATGAACAGGTTCAGACCCTGCTGGCCTCGGCCCAGATTGCCATGGAGCAAGGCGATTTTCCGAGCGCGGTCAGCGACCTCAAGCAGGCAGTCAGCATCCAGCCCGAGAGCAGTGATTTCTGGTTTGAAATTGAAAACCTGCAGTGGCAGATTGAGAATCAGATCGATGCCCTGATCCGCCAGGGAGAGGTCTACTACGGCTATGACCAGCTGGAAGCGGCGGTCACAACCTGGGAGAAGGTTCTGGTCCTGGACCCGGAACGACGGGATATTGCCGATCGCATCAATCGGGCGCGCAAGGTTCTGGTCAAGCTTGAATCGATCAAAAAACAGACAGAAAACAAGGAGTGACGGCTGAGATTACGCCGGCCGCGTGGTCGATTCTATTTTTCCCGACCAGAACGAGTGGTTCGGATTCAGGAATTCATCCCAGGCCAGATAGTGGGATCCATCGCAGGAAAAATTCAGTCCAATCAATCCGTTGAAGATGTTTATCGAGCCTGAGCGCAGATACATGGTCTCATCGGCCAAGCGCAGTCTTTTAAACCCATCAAGCAACTCTCCGATCTTGTCTGCAGGGATCAGCGCATTCTCGGGATAGGGATGCAGTGGATAGGCGAAGCAGATGTCCGGATCGATCAGCGACTCCACTTCCAGAATTCGGTAACGGTAGGGGTCGTCGAGCAGCCATAGGCTTGCCCGGCTGCTGGAAAAGAGAATTTTGCCGTGAAACACGCCACGCTGGGTAAACAGTTCGGTCATGATCGCTATTACCTCATCGATATGTTCATCCAGCACGCTCTTGGCCCGCGTTTGTTGAAACACCGAACCGCGTATCGCGGGATCTCCTTTGATCTGACGCCATTGTCCGGGCTCATCATAGAGTTTTTGGGTGAGCGGCAGATTCCGCAGATCGAAATCAGCCCCCAGCAGGCCAATCACTTGACCCTTGGAGCGGATCAGCTGAATTGCGGTAATACTGGGACGGCTGGAGAGCAGGCTGATATAGGCATCTGAGAGCCAGTAATCGACCGATGGATAGACCGTCTTCAGATAGGGTCGCTGGTAGCGATCGCGACCAAAATGCTCGGGGTAGTAACCGTTCTTGTTCACGTTATCGGAGATCTGAATTCCATCCGTCTCCATGCAGTAGAGAAATGAACAATAGGGGAGCTGATCGACCATGCGGGCCAGAACCTCGTTCAGCGCCTGGCGGTCAGGCCATGCGCGACTGCAACTTTCGGCAATCTTTGCCAGTTCCGGTGCAACCATCTCGGCTAGCGCCTTGCGTTGCTGTGCGATACTCGCGGCTATAGTATTTTCCATGTCTTTTTACGGCTGTTGTCTCTGTTGATCTGTTCAGGGGACCATGACGCCATGCTTTTCAAGCAGCGCTATAAGCCTGATGAGCGGCAGGCCAATCAGTGCATTGGGGTCATCACCCTCGAGTCTATTGAACAGCGAGATGCCCAGGCCTTCGGATTTAAAACTGCCTGCGCAGTTGAACGGCGTCTCAGCATCGACATAGCGCTCTATCTGTTCCCGGTTTAATGCCCTGAAGTGCACATGGAAGGGTTCGCACAGGGTCTGGTGACTGCCGTCCCGGGTATCCAGCAGTGTCAATCCAGTGAAAAAGGTGATCTTTTTACCCGCTGCCTCTGTGAGCTGGGTGATGGCGTTCTCGCGACTGCCCGGCTTGCCGAGTATACGACCCTCATTGCAGGCAACCTGGTCAGAGCCAATCACCAGGCAATTGGGATGTCGGGTCGCCACCGCCTGGGCCTTTTCCAGTGACAACCGGCTTACAAGAATATCGGGTGTCTCGCCAGGTTGGGACGATTCGTCGATCTCCGGGGAGTCAGTGGCGAATGAAAGGCCCAGTCGCTGCAGGAGCTCTTTACGGAATGGCGAAGTGGAGGCAAGGACGATTCCCACGGGGTTATCAGTCAGCGCATTTTGCTGTTGCATCATTTTCTTAGTCTACTGCCAGTCAAATCAGCTGCGATTTTAACAAATGGATTCAGAATTTGATCCCTATAAAATTTATACTGAATTTTATCTGGTTTGATACAGAATAGTACGTGAGTCCGAAAATTAAATTGATCGATATTTGGTCAAATATTCATTGATATATTCAATAGTCAATATTGGTTGCCAGAATAATCAAACGATAACAAGGGGTTAGTCATAGAGAGCAAATGCTCCTCTCTTGACAGATCGGGTGAATTCTCATAGAAAAAGCTGCCCGACCCAAAACTTCTCTTTATGAGGTTAATTCACCCCGGGCCTGGAGAACCTAAATGTCAGTCACAGACCTCCTGCTGGAAGGCGTTAACCTGATGTTCCTCGGTATGGGGATGGTTTTTGTCTTTCTGACAATTCTGGTCATCGCCATGAACGGCATGTCCCGTTTGGCAAGGGCTATCACCGGTCCTGAAGTCCATGAGACCCCATCAAAACCCGTTGCCGCACCCAAGGCGACTGGAGAAGAGGGTGAACTCGTAGCTGTGATCTCTGCGGCCATAAGCCGTTTTAGATCAAACAAAAAATAATGTATTTCGTTATAGTCGAAGTGCACATATTCCCTGCGTTAAGCACGCACTAATTTCATAAGAAGCGAGCCTATGAGCGACCAAAAACCTTTAGGTATTACCGATGTCGTCCTGCGTGATGGCCATCAGTCCCTGTTAGCCACACGGATGCGCATCGACGATATGCTGCCCATTGCCGCCAAGCTGGATCAGGTAGGCTACTGGTCACTGGAAACCTGGGGTGGGGCTACCTTCGACGCCTGCATCCGCTACCTGGGTGAAGACCCCTGGGAACGCCTGCGCAAGCTCAAGGCCGCAATGCCGAATACTCCCATGCAGATGCTGTTCCGGGCGCAGAACATCCTCGGCTATCGCCACTACGGGGACGATGTGGTGGAGAAGTTCGTGGAACGC
Source organism: Sedimenticola sp. (assembly GCA_002869585.1). Taxonomy (GTDB): domain Bacteria; phylum Pseudomonadota; class Gammaproteobacteria; order Chromatiales; family Chromatiaceae; genus BM503. The sequence goes on along the minus strand of PKUO01000028.1, from coordinate 34,051 downwards.
GCCGCCGAAAATGGCATGGATGTGTTCCGTATCTTCGATGCGATGAACGATCTGCGCAATTTTGAAACGGCGATCAAGGCGACACTGAAGGTCGGCAAGCACGCACAGGGGACCATGTCCTATACGGTCAGTCCGGTCCACAACATTGATTACTGGGTGAATATGGCCAAGCGCCTGGAGGATATGGGCAGTAACTCGATCTGTATCAAGGATATGGCAGGTCTGCTCAAACCCTATGTGGCCTATGAGCTGGTCAGCCGCCTGAAAGAGACGGTAAAAGTGCCTATCGCCATGCAAAGCCATGCCACGACCGGCATGAGTACCGCGACCAATATCAAGGCCGCCGAGGCAGGCATCGATATGCTCGACACCTCGATCTCCTCTATGAGCATGACCTACGGCCACTCAGCAACAGAGTCGGTTGTGGCCATCCTCGAAGGTACCGATCGCGATACCGGCCTGGATCTGATCCTGCTCGAAGAGATCGCCGCCTACTTCCGGGAGGTTCGTAAGAAATATGCGAAATTCGAAGGCTCTCTGAGAGGTATCGATTCCCGTATTCTTGTGGCTCAGGTGCCAGGAGGCATGCTGACCAACATGGAAAATCAACTGCGCGAGCAGGGCGCCTCTGACAAGATGGATGCGGTGCTGGAGGAGATTCCGAAAGTACGCGAGGATCTTGGTTTTATCCCCCTGGTCACCCCAACCTCACAAATCGTTGGTACTCAGGCGGTGATCAATGTCCTGATGGGCGAACGCTACAAGAACATCACCAAGGAGACTGCCGGGGTGTTGAAAGGGGAGTATGGTACATCCCCGGCACCGGTGAACAAGGAACTCCAGGCGAAAGTGCTTGGCGATGGCGAAAAACCCATCACCTGCCGTCCTGCTGATCTGATCGAGCCGGAACTTGATAAATTGATGGCGGAATTCGATGGACTGGCGAAAGAGAAGGGCATAAGAGTCGCCGATGCTAAGGTTGATGACGTACTAATTTATGCGCTGTTTCCCCAGATCGGTCTCAAATTTCTTGAAAATCGTGACAACCCAGATGCGTTTGAACCGGTACCTGGTACGGAACCTGCTGCCCCGACGGCACCCGCAGTTGCGGCTACCTCAGTTCCAACGGCCAGCACAGGCCCCGAGGCATACACTGTTTCTGTCAATGGCAAGTCATACAACGTGACGGTTTCCCAGGGTGGTGCTGTGCAGAATGTCGCGCCAGCAGCCGTAGCCGAAGCGGCGCCCGTTGCATCTGGAACAGGTGAGGCTGTACCGGCCCCGTTGGCTGGCAACGTCTTCGAAATAAAGGTTGCCGAAGGCCAGTCAGTCAATAAAGGCGATGTGATTATGATTGTCGAAGCCATGAAGATGGAAACCGAGGTGCGCACACCGACTTCTGGCACAGTTTCAAGCATCCTGGTCAAGAAGGGGGATGCCGTGCAGGTTGGCGAAACCCTCATGTTGGTGGGCTAAGCCATGGGCAGCGGCTTCGACGCGCTATGGCAATCCATGGGGATTGCCAACATGGAATGGGGCCAGCTTCTGATGATGCTGGTGGGTGGAATATTGATTTTTCTGGCAGTTGCCAAGAAATTCGAGCCCCTGCTTCTGCTTCCGATAGGATTCGGCGCCATTCTGAGTAATATTCCCGTGGCCGGTATTGCCGGTCCTGAAGGGCTTTTGGGTTATGTCTATCACGTAGGTATCGAGACCGGGGTATTTCCCCTGTTGATCTTCATGGGCGTCGGCGCATTGACCGATTTCAGCGCCCTGATCGCCATGCCAAAGACCCTGTTTCTGGGTGCGGCCGCGCAGTTTGGCATCTTTGCAACCCTGCTCGGTGCTCTGGCGCTGAACATGGTGCCGGGAATGGAATATACCCTGGCGGACGCCTCGGCCATTGCCATTATTGGTGGTGCCGATGGTCCGACAGCGATCTTCCTCGCCTCTCGACTGGCACCCGACCTGTTGGGGGCGATTGCCGTGGCGGCCTACTCTTACATGGCCCTGGTGCCCATTATTCAGCCTCCGATCATGCGGGCCCTGACCACCGAAGCGGAACGTAAGGTGGTGATGTCGCAACTGAGGCCGGTGAGCAAGCTGGAGAAGATCCTGTTCCCGTTCAGCGTACTGATCCTCTGTATCCTGTTCCTGCCCTCGGCCGCACCACTTATCGGCATGCTGATGTTCGGCAACATTCTGAAAGAGGTGGGGGTGGTTGATCGACTGAGCCGTGCCGCCCAGAATGAGATCATCAATATTGTGACGATCTTTCTGGGCCTGGCGGTCGGTTCCAAGCTCTCGGCGGACAAATTCCTGACTGTCGAAACCCTGGGTATTCTGGGTCTTGGCGCCGTTGCCTTCTGTATTGGCACTGCCACAGGGGTGCTCATGGGCAAGGCCATGCACCGTCTCTCTGGAGGAAAGGTCAATCCACTGATTGGCGCTGCGGGAGTCTCTGCCGTACCTATGGCGGCCCGCGTGGTGAACAAGGTTGGCCTGGAAGCGGATCACCACAACTTCCTGCTGATGCATGCCATGGGGCCGAATGTCGCCGGCGTGATCGGTTCTGCCGTCGCTGCAGGGGTGCTGTTGGCAATTGTTGGCGGCTGATTGTTTGAAATAAAGCCAGCCGGAGCAGGATTCCGGCTGGCGTTTCCCGAACCTCGCCTAAACCTGTGAATGCTCACAATTTTTTGACCTCATCATAATCTCGTAATATCATTGCGCGCTTATGTCGTCAGGCCTACCAGAATTTGTGGATCCGTGGCGTCTCGCTGATCGTGAAAGACGTTTTTCCGATGCTGTACAGCTGTCAGAACTGCCCCGTTTGTGCGGAGCGCTTCTGTCAGAGAGTGGAGAAGCAGCTTTTCGGCTCGAATTCATGCGGGACGAAAAAAGACGGGTCCGGATAAAAGGGAATGTCAGCGCAACCCTGGTTGTCCAGTGTCAGCGTTGTCTGGGGGCTCTGCAACTGGATGTTGATTCTGCCATAGATCTGGCGGTCATCGAGGTTGAGGAGGAGGCCGAACGCCTCCCTGAAGAGTGCGACCCGGTCGTGGTCGAGGAAGGCCTGATCCGCCTGCTGGATATCGTCGAGGATGAACTGATCCTCGCCTTGCCGCAGGTGGCGATGCATGACCCCGGGGAGTGCACAATGGATTTTGGCGATTCTGCTGGCTCAGGCCAGCCCGGGTTGCCTGAGAACAGCGAGACCACTGTGGAAAACCCGTTCGCGGTGTTGGCCCGGTTGAAGTCAACGCAAGACAGTTAAGTTTAGATTTTATTTAGGAGCTAGAACCAATGGCGGTCCAGCAGAACAGAAAAACCCCTTCAAAGCGCGGTATGCGTCGTTCACATGATGCATTGACCGGCAAAACCCTTTCCATCGACGCTACCTCAGGTGAAACCCATCTGCGTCACCATGTCACCCCGGATGGTTTTTACCGTGGCCGCAAGGTGATCAGTGACAAGGGCGAATAATCCCTTCGTGACCAGCAAAAAACAGCGTGCCAGTGACCGTCCCGATCGGGGCGGTCATGCGTTGTTACCCTGTGAAATACCGCTAACCAGTGATTCGGGAGCTGATGTTGTCTGATCAGCGTATTACCATAGCGTTGGATGCAATGGGCGGGGATCATGGGGCAGAGGTGGTAGTCCCTGCCGCGCTCGATTTCCTGAAACGAGATTCTGACGTTAACTTGATACTCGTCGGTCGGGAAGAGGTGATTCGCACACACTTGGGCAACACCCGTTTGTCTGATCGGCTGCGCATCCACCCGGCATCCCAGGAAGTGGGGATGGACGAATTACCTTCCAAGGCGCTGCGTGGCAAAAAAGACTCCTCGATGCGGATCGCCATCGATCTGGTCAAGCAGGGCAATGCCGATGCCTGTGTGAGTGCCGGGAATACAGGCGCACTGATGGCAACCGCACGTTTCGTTTTGAAGATGCTGCCGAATATCGACCGGCCAGCCATCATTTCGGCCCTGCCCTCGATTGAAGGCCATACCTGGATGCTCGACCTGGGCGCCAATGTTGATTGCAGCGCGGAACACCTGTTCCAGTTTGCTGTGATGGGCAGCGAACTGGTCACCTCCCTGGATGACGATATACCTCGGCCACGCATTGGCTTGCTGAATATCGGCCAGGAGGAGATCAAGGGTAACGAGCAGGTAAAGGGTGCGCATGAATTATTATCCGGCAGTTCACTCAACTATATCGGTTACATTGAGGGCGATGATGTCTATCGCGGCGGTGTCGATGTCGTGGTGTGTGACGGTTTTGTCGGTAATGTTGCCCTGAAAAGTGCAGAAGGGGTGGCCAAAATGGTCAGTCACCACCTGAAAGCGGGTTTCAAGAAAAACCTGCTGACAAAACTCTCAGCGCTGATTGCAATGCCGGTAATCAATGGCTTTCGCAAAAAAATCGATCCGCGCCGCTACAACGGCGCAAGCCTGCTCGGTCTGCAGGGGATCGTTATCAAAAGTCACGGCGGTGCGGATATTCTGGCGTTTGAAAATGCCATCGGTATGGCTAAAAAAGCGGTGCTCACCCATGTTTCCGACAGGATCAAACAGGGTGTGCAGGCGCAACTGGACAAAAGGGTCAGCGCGTGAATTATTCCAGAATAATCGGTACAGGCAGCTACCTGCCGGACAAGGTGCTGACCAACCAGGATCTGGAGAAAATGGTCGATACCACGGACCAGTGGATTCGTGAACGGACCGGAATCAACAAGCGTCATATCGCTGCAGAAAATGAGACCACCTGCGACCTGGCGGAGCACGCATCACGTAAGGCCATGGAGGCCGCGGGGAAATCTCCAGCAGACATCGATCTGATCGTACTGGCGACAACCACCCCTGATCAGGTTTTTCCAAGCACTGCCTGTCTGCTGCAGAGTCGCCTGGATATCCACGGCTCCCCCGCCTTCGATGTGCAGGCCGTATGCACCGGTTTCATCTACGCCATGGGCGTGGCGGATAACTTTATCCGTGCCGGAAGCGCAAAATGCGCCCTGGTTGTTGGAGCGGAAACCTTTTCCAGAATCATTAACTGGAAAGACCGGGATACCTGCGTGTTGTTTGGCGACGGTGCCGGAGCAGTAGTGTTGGAAGCCAGTGATGAACCGGGGATACTCTCTACCCATCTGCATGCCGACGGCGATTACGCCAGCCTGCTCCAGGTGCCTGACGGCGTTTCCAGGGGCTACGAAAAGGTGCGGGACAACGCGGCCTTTGTCGAGATGCGTGGCAACGAGGTCTTCAAGATGGCCGTCAACACCCTTGGCAGGATTGTTGACGAAACGCTGGAAAAGAACGGACTGGAGAAAGCGGATATTGATTGGTTGATTCCACATCAGGCCAACATTCGCATTATCAACGCCACCGCGCGAAAACTCGGCATGTCAATGGATCATGTGGTAGTCACTGTGCATGACCACGGCAATACCTCAGCCGCATCGGTGCCACTCGCCTTTGATGTTGCCGTGCGTGAGGGTAGAATCAAACGCGGCGAAACTTTGCTGATGGAGGCCTTTGGTGGCGGTTTTACCTGGGGCTCTGTGCTGGTCAAATATTAATCTCAGACGATAAACAGACGATTTTGGATCTGGAGAATAACAATGCTTGAGAATGAAATTGCCCTGGTAACCGGGGCCAGCCGTGGAATCGGCCAGGCGATCGCGCTGGGCCTGGGCGCTCAGGGGGCAACGGTCATCGGCACCGCCACATCAGAATCGGGCGCTGAGGCAATCTCCGAGCGTTTCGCCGCTGCCAATATCCAGGGCAGGGGCATGCTGCTGAATGTCACCCAGCAGGAATCCGTGGATCAGGTCATCGCTGCAATAAAAGAGGCGTATGGCGCTCCTGGCATCTTGGTCAATAATGCCGGTATTACCCGTGACAATCTCCTGATGCGCATGAAGGATGACGAGTGGAACTCGATAATAGAGACCAATCTGACCTCTATCTATCGTCTCTCCAAGGCCTGCCTGCGTGACATGATGAAGGCCAAGAAGGGGCGCATTATCAGTATCGCCTCGGTGGTCGGCTCCACAGGTAATCCCGGTCAGACGAACTATTCAGCCGCCAAAGCCGGTATGATCGGTTTCACCAAATCCCTGGCCAGAGAAGTCGGATCCCGCGGGATCACCGTCAACGCTGTCGCTCCGGGTTTCATCGATACTGACATGACCCGTGAGTTGTCGGAAGAGCAGAAAAAGTCACTGTTGAGCGCCATCCCACTGGCCCGTTTGGGCGACCCTGATGACATTGCCAACGCTGTCGTATTCCTGGCATCGAAAGCCGCCGGATATATTACTGGTGAGACAATTCATGTTAATGGCGGTATGTTTATGGGGTAATTACTAATACCCATAAACTATAAATTTATTTAAATTGCGTAACTAACTTACTGTAAATACTTGAAATATTCATAATATCAGGCAAAAAGAGGGCGAGGCATAATGTGCTTTTAACTTGCTGGAATTGTGAATAAAATACCACTGCGGTCACCGTTGGGTGCCCTAGTAATCCGGAGGAACGAAAGAAGATGAGCTCTGTCGAAGAACGAGTTAAGAAAATTGTTGTTGAACAGCTGGGCGTTACCGAAGACGAAGTGACCCTTGAGGCCTCTTTTGTTGATGACTTGGGCGCTGATTCATTGGACACAGTAGAGCTGGTAATGGCGCTTGAGGAAGAGTTCGAAACCGAAATTCCTGACGAAGATGCCGAAAAGATCACAACTGTTCAGCAGGCTATTGACTACGTCAACGCGCACAGTAGCTGATCTTTATAATTGCCTATTTCAAGCAAGGCCGTAACTCACCCTAAACAGGCGGATTGCGGCCTTTCGCTTTATCTGATCCCAAAATAGGGGGTAGATCTTACATGTCTGGAAGAAGGGTTGTGGTGACTGGGCTTGGCATGGTAGCGCCCGTAGGTCACACTGTGAAAGAAGCTTGGGACAACATTCTCGCTGGCAAGAGTGGAATCAAGCCAATCACCCATTTTGATGTAGAACCGTTCAGCACCCGTTTTGGCGGTCCCATCTATGACTTTGATATCACCCAGTACATAGCGAAGAAAGATGTCCGGAAAATGGACAAATTCATTCACTATGGGTTGGCTGCAGGATGTCAGGCGATTGAGGACAGCGGTCTCGAGATTACCGAAGAGAACGCAGCACGCATGGGCGTCGCAATTGGTTCCGGTATCGGCGGTATCACCGGCATCGAAAACAGCTATCAGGCCTATGTCGACGGCGGTCCACGCAAGATTTCACCTTTCTTCGTGCCTGCTAACATCATTAATATGGTTGCTGGAAATCTCTCGATCAAATACGGATTGAAAGGCCCCAACTATTCGATTGTCTCTGCCTGCAGTACCGGAACACACAATATCGGCGAAGCTACTCGCCTGATTCGCCACGGCTACGTGGACGTGATGATTGCTGGCGGATCAGAGATGGCTACATCTCCGGTGGGTCTCGGTGGATTCGCCGCAGCCCGTGCACTCTCAACGCGTAACGATGATCCGGAAAGAGCGAGCCGCCCCTGGGACAGAGAACGTGACGGTTTCGTACTCAGTGATGGAGCGGGGGTGATGGTCCTGGAAGATTACGAGCATGCCATGGCGCGTGGCGCCACCATCTATGCGGAAGTAGCCGGTGTCGGCATGAACTCGGACGCCTACCACATGACCGCACCGTCAGAAAATGGCGCTGGCGCCCGTGACTGTATGTTGCTGGCCCTGGCCGATGGCGGATTGAATCGCGATCAGGTGGATTACATCAACGCCCACGGAACTTCCACTCCAGCTGGCGATGTGGCTGAGACCAAGGGCGTCAAGGGTGCATTTGGCGATCACGCCTACAAGCTGGCGGTCAGTTCCACCAAATCGATGACTGGCCACATGCTGGGTGCAGCGGGTGGTGCTGAAGCGGTATTTACTGCTCTGGCCATTCGTGATCAGGTCGCACCTCCGACGATCAACCTGGAAAATCAGGATCCGGAATGCGACCTTGATTTTGTACCGAATACTGCCCGCGAGATGAAAATTGATCTCGCGCTCTCCAACTCTTTTGGATTTGGTGGCACCAACGGTACACTGGCCCTGAAGCGATTCACCGGCTAGTCCCGGCAAGTTTACAGAGGCGGGTATATCCCGCCTCTGTTATTTTCCACCCCTGGTTTCTGATTTTTCTCTCGTCTGTCATTGCCTGTTTCGCTCAAGCGTCTGCGTCCGGAGTAACCCTTGCTCATAAACGGTCAGCCAAGCCATCTGATCTCAGCCCTCGACCGAGGTCTGCAGTATGGCGATGGCCTGTTTGAAACCCTGGCTGTCATCAATGGCAAACCCGCTCTGCTGGATCGCCATTTGGAACGACTGGTGGCAGGATGTCAGGCTCTCGGTATGGTTCAGCCGGATATCAATCAATTACGGGAAGAATCTCGTGCCGAAGCGGCTCAAACCAGTCGAGCGGTACTGAAAATCATCCTGACCCGAGGTGAGGGCGGTAGGGGATACAATCCGGCCTCTACTATGACCCCGACACGGATTATCCATACAACCCCCTGGCCGGACTATCCGGATGATCATGCCCGTGTTGGTGTGGCAGTTCGTCTCTGCGACACAAGGCTGGGTTGGAATGCACGTCTGGCTGGCCTTAAACATCTGAATCGTCTGGAACAGGTCCTGGCGCGGGCCGAGTGGAGTGACCCTGGAATCAACGAAGGGGTGGTCCTGGATGGTGCTGATAACGTCATCGAAGGCACTATGAGTAATCTCTTCCTGGTGAAGTCGGGGCAACTGATCACGCCACTTCTCGATCAGTGTGGGGTGAAGGGGATTATGCGACAGGTGGTAATCGAGACCGCGCGAGATCTCGCTATCAAGGCCGAAGAACAACAGGTGAGGGTTGATGACCTGAAAGCCGCGGATGGACTGTTTTTGACCAATTCTTTGATCGGCATCTGGCCCGTCAGGGTTTTTGATGGGGTAGAATACCCCGTCAACCTGATCGACCAGACTCTGCTACGGACGGTGATCAGCAAGGGTTTTGCAACGGTATAGCAGAAAAATAAGCCTTATGATCAATAGAGTTCTTGGAATAATCGTCATCACTACCAGCTTTCTGGCTGCCTGGCTGATGATGGATTTCAACCAGTTTAAATCTACCCCGCTAAATATCCCTGCGAATGGAACGGTCTATCTGCTCAAACCCGGTTCCTCGGTGTCCAGCCTGGCCAATGATCTGGCGGCACAGGGCGTGGTGGAGAAGCCACTCTATCTGAAGATTCTGGCAAGATTGGATGGCTCGGCGCCGAAAATCAAGGCGGGTGAGTACAATATCCCCCAGGGTACGACGCCAGCTTCTCTATTGGCGCTTCTGGTTGCGGGTGAGGTTGTCAGTCACTCACTGACTCTGGTTGAAGGGTGGACATTCAGGGAGGTTCTGCAGGCCGTCGCAGGCTCACCGGTCCTGGTTCACACCCTGGAACAGCTTTCCGATAGCGAGATCATGGATCGCCTGGAGATGGCCGGGGAACACCCGGAGGGTCGGTTTCTACCGGATACCTATCACTTTCCCAGAGGCACTACAGATCTGGCATTTCTGAAACGCGCCGCCAAGGCCATGGATCAGGTCCTGGAGGCAAAGTGGCCTGAACGGGATGAAAATCTGCCGTTAAAAACCGCCTACGAGGCCCTGATACTCGCTTCAATCGTGGAAAAAGAGACTGGACTCGCCAGTGAGCGCCCGGAGATTGCCGGTGTGTTTGTCCGTCGCTTGCAAAAAGGCATGAAACTGCAGACCGATCCAACTGTAATCTACGGAATCGGCTAGAGCTTTGATGGCAATATCCGACGCAGTGATTTGACGCGTGACACGCCTTATAACACCTACACCCGCAACGGGCTCACGCCCACGCCGATTTGCATGCCGGGAATCGATGCCATAGACGCCGTACTCCATCCAAAATCGGGGAAGGCCCTCTATTTTGTCGCCAAGGGTGATGGCAGCCACTACTTTTCAGGTACCCTGGAAGAACACAACAAGGCCGTCAGAAAATATCAGTTGAAACGGAAATGAGCAGACAATGACCGTTACTCAAGGTAAATTCATCACTATCGAGGGGGGCGAGGGCGCCGGAAAAAGCAGTAATATCGCCTTTATCCGCCAATTTCTCGAACAGCGGAAACTGCAGGTGGTGTTTACCCGCTAACCGGGTGGTACAGCGCTCGGGGAGGAAATCCGTGAATTGCTGCTTGGTCACAAACATACCGGGATGTCGGATGAAACCGAGCTGTTACTGATGTTCGCCGCCCGCGCGCAACATATCGCCGAGGTGATCAAACCGGCCATTGCGGCAGGACACTGGGTACTGTGTGACCGTTTTACAGATGCCTCATTTGCCTATCAGGGCGGTGGTCGGGAAATGGACTGGCAAAGGATTCAAAGCCTGGAGAGCTGGGTACAGGGCGAACTGCGTCCCGATCTGACCCTGTTGTTGGATCTGCCGGTCGAGGTGGGGATGCAAAGGGCGGGGCAACGTTCCGCTCCCGACCGTTTCGAGAGCGAGGCCATGGGATTTTTTGAAAAGGTCAGGAATGCCTATCTGCGCATCGCCGCCGAACAACCCGAGCGGGTGAAGATAATCGATGCCGCGCAGACACTCGATGCGGTGCAACAGCAGATCAGCCAGGTGCTGACCAGGTTTTTGTCGACATGAGCGCAGAAAAAGAAGCCGAGGCCGGGAAAATACCGGAGTTGTACCCCTGGCACCAGGAGAACTGGCTGCGGCTGCGCCAATCGATTGCCGCAGACAGAATGCCACATGCACTGTTACTCACCGGTCCTGATGGCCTGGGTAAGGCGCAGTTTGGTGTCGCAATCGCCGCCTCAATGCTATGCACATCACCGGCAGATGATGGCATGGCCTGTGGGCAGTGTAAAAACTGTCATCTGTTTCGGGCTGGCACACACCCCGACTACAGACGCATCGAACCCGAAGAGCCCGGCAAGGCCATTCGTATCGACACCATCCGTGAATTCACCGCAAAAGAGGCGCTCACATCCCAGGGTGGTGGTTATAAGGTGATTATCATCGAACCGGCGGATGCGATGAACTCATCCGCCGCAAACAGCCTGCTGAAAACCCTGGAAGAACCGGTTGCCAGAACACTGATGGTGCTGATTACCAGCAAGCCGGTACGATTGCCTGCAACCATTCGCAGCCGCTGTCAGAAAATTCCGTTTACAGTACCTGACCATAAAACTGCCACTGACTGGCTGGCTCCCCAGATCGGGCAACAGGATGCAACGCTACTACTGCGTCTCGCATCCGGTTCACCATTGCAGGCATTGGCCCTGACGCAAGGTGATGCCCTGAAGGTCAGATCGGCCGTATTGGATGAGTTCTGCAAGGTACTGGCGAGAAAAACTGATCCTGTCTCAGTCGCTGCACGCTGGAATACCCTGCAACTCCCCCAGTTGCTAGGTTGGATGAGCGGCTGGCTAATTGATCTTATACGCCTTAAAATGGTCCCAGCCACGGAAAATTTAATAAATCGTGATCAAAAAGAACGCTTGCAAGCATTGGCTTTGGCGATAGAATTGAAGGCGTTGTACGCTCTTCTTGATAAACTTCTGGATGCGACCCGGACACTGGGATCACAGCTCAATAGTCATATGTTACTGGAAGACCTGTTGTTGACGAGTGTTACTATCAAACAACGAAATGCGAGAGTTGATTCGAGAATTGTCTAAATGAATGCACCCAAGGCGCCAACCGGACGACAAGGCATACTGTCCCTGACTATCAAGGATAAAAATGCCTTGTATGCTGCATACATGCAGTTCGTCAAGAATGGCGGGCTGTTCATCCCCACAACAAAAAAGTACAAGCTCGGGGATGAGGTGTTTATGCTGCTCACGCTGATGGAGGAGACCGAACGGATACCGGTTGCCGGCAAGGTGATCTGGATCACACCGATCGGTGCCGAGGGCAACCGGGCTGCAGGTATCGGTGTTCAGTTCAGCGACCAGGATGGTGGCCTTGCCCGCAACAAGATTGAGACCTATCTCGCCGGCGCATTAAAAGCCGATCGTCCCACCCACACCATGTAGTTCAAAGCTATCGGCAGATAGATACAGCTCAGGGTCGTAATACCCCCTCTGTGTTGTTGATGTGTGCCAAATATGAGTAAAATAGTCGGGAATTAATCAACTTCTTGGTGCTGATTGATAACCCCGGAGAATATCGTTGTTAGTTGACTCGCATTGCCATCTCGACCGCCTGGATCTCAGCCGGTTTGAGAATCGATTTGAAAATCTGGTTAATTCCAGCAAGGCGAACGGCATAGACCATATGCTGTGCGTCTCCATCGATCTGGAAAGCTATCCGGCCATGGTAGAGCTGGTTGAGCCGTTCCAGGATATTTCGATCTCTGTTGGTGTCCATCCGAATGACAAGGAGCGTATCGAGCCTACACCGGAACAGCTGGTGAAACTGGCAGAGCATCCCAGAAATGTGGCGATCGGTGAAACCGGCCTGGATTATTTCCGCAGTGAAGGTGATCTGACCTGGCAACAGGATCGTTTCCGGTGCCATATTCAGGCGGCGCATGCGGCTGAAAAGCCCTTGATCATACATACCCGGGCTGCGCAGAAAGATACAATCGCGATTATGGTCGAGCAGCAGGCGCGTGATGTGGGGGGCGTAATGCACTGTTTTACCGAAGATTGGGAGATGGCGAAGCAGGCGCTTGATCTCGGGTTCTATATCTCATTCTCGGGCATTATCACATTCAACAGCGCCGCGGACCTGCGCGAGGTTGTCAAGAAAGTGCCTGCAGACCGGATACTGATCGAAACCGATGCACCATATCTGGCACCGGTGCCCCATCGGGGTAAATCAAATCTACCGGAATATGTTACCCATGTAGCCGCTTGGGTGGCTGACCTGAGAGGATGGGAAGTAGAGGAGGTGGCCGAAACCACCAGCTCGAACTACATGCGACTGTTCGGATTGCCCGGATCTCACCTGTCATAGCCGACTCTCAACTCTTTACCATCTTGCAAGGTGAAGTGTGCCGTGCATTATCATTTTCCAGGGCTGCCTTGAGACGTTCGCATACCGTCTTTAGCACATCAATGCGTGCGAACGGTTTGTCGTTGCCAGGAACCAGTGTCCAGGGTGCGTATTCGGTGCTGGTGCGAATCACCATTTCGTTGACAGCCAGCTTGTAATCGTCCCACTTGTCACGATTACGCCAGTCTTCATCGGTGATTTTGTGCTGTTTGTACGGAGTCTCCTCGCGTGCCTTGAAGCGCGCCAGTTGCTCCTCTTTACTGATATGTAACCAGAATTTCAGCACAATGATGCCACTTTCCACCAACTGCTCTTCAAATTCGTTGATCTCTGAATAGGCGCGTTTCCACTCCTCCTGGGTAGCGAAGTTCTCCACCCGTTCGACCAGCACGCGCCCATACCAGGAACGGTCGTAGACACTGAGTCTGCCGGCGCGGGGGATGTGCCGCCAAAACCGCCAGAGATAGTGATGTGCCTTCTCTTCATCGGTGGGAGCAGCAACCGGAATGGTTCGGTAAAGGCGTGAATCTATCGAATGCACCACGCGTCTGATGGCACCGCCCTTGCCACCGGCATCGGCCCCCTCAAACACCAGAACGCAGGAACGTTTTTTCTGATACGCCTCCCAGGCCAGTTTGTTGAGCTCAGTCTGCAACCGTTTAAGTTCGGTTTTATAGTGAGATTTTTCCAGACACTGGGTCAGGTCAACATGATCCAGAACAGTAACCTGGGCATCAGGGTCGGCGGGCAGGCTCGGTGCATGTGATGTTGCGGTTGCAGTTGTGACTTTGGGTGCCTCAAGGCGTGCCTTGATGGACTCCAGCAACGTGCGACCCACAGTCAGGTCGCGATAGCGATCATCGGTCGCTTCAATCAGATACCAGGGCGCTATCCCCGTGTCGGTTTGCCGGATGATATGCTCGGCAACCTGTTCGAACTGTTGATAGTGCACCGAGAACTGACCTTTTTGCGGCAGCATTTTCCAGCGACTTCGATCACTGCGCTCGAGTTTTTTCAGCTTTTTCTTTTGTACGTCTTCGGGGAGATGAAACCAGAATTTAATCAGCAGAGTGCCATCTTCGGTCAACATGCGTTCGAAGTCGGTGATGCGGGTGAGTTCCGCATCCAGATCCACATCGCTGCAGCGTTCGGTCATGCGATAGAGCAGGGGGGCCATGTACCAGGAACCGAACAGGACAGAAACCTCTCCACGCGCCGGCAGTGTACGCCAGAATCGCCAGTAACGCGGACGTTCACGCTCTTCATCGGTTTCGTCCCAAAATGCGAATGTCTGTACGCCACGCGTATCCAGCCACTCATTCAGTCGATTGACCACTTCACCTTTGCCCGCGCCTTCCACTCCGGAAATAATCACGACCACGGAGGTGTTGGTGTCTTTCAGCTGACGTTGCACCTCGAGAAGTTCAGTCCGCAGATCAGGCACTTGCTCTTTGTAGGATTCCTTCGATACCTTGCGGCCCAGTTTTGCTGCCTCAAACATGATGATTCCTCCAACGCTGTTATTCTTATTCTATATCCCTTTACTGCTGAGGGCTATTTGTTGTCCACTGGCGGGATTACCCGGGGTTTTCTCTGTTCATCCACTGCCACATAGGTTATCGCGGCCTCTGCCACCAGCTCAACCGAGTTGGGATCACGCGCCCGCTCTGCATAGATATCGACTTTCACGCTGATCGAGGTGCGCCCGATTTTTTCTGTCCCGGCAAAACAGGTCACCAGATCACCGACAAAAACCGGTTTCAAAAACCGGAATTCATTCACGGCTACCGTGACGATACGGCCTTGAGTGACTTGCACCGCAACAATACTTCCCGCGATATCTGCCTGAGACATCAGCCAGCCGCCGAATATGTCGCCCGCTGGATTGGTGTCGGCAGGCATGGCCAGTACTCTAATGGCCATTTGTCGTTCACCCAGTTTATGCTGCTTTGAAATTTTTTCCTGCATGGGAAAGGCACCAGTTCAGAGATGGCATTGCCGATAGCGCAATACCTCAGCATAGCATGAGTGAAGTGGCTGGTGTATTTAATGCCTCAGTGACCGGAATAGAGCCTGTCAACCAACTGGTTGTACTTGTCCAGCACCAGGGAACGCTTTAGTTTCAAGGTGGGTGTCATCATGCCATTTTCGATACTCCAGGCCTCCTTGATAATACCGATACGCCTGATTTCGGCATAGCCGGGGAAACTACGCAGGCGATTATGAATAAGGCTCAATATTTTCTCATGGAGTTTTTCATTGTTGGTCAATTCATCGGCTTCGGTATTTAATTTCATCGACTTGGCGAGTTCCTTCAACTTCTCCAAATTGGGGACAACCAGCGCGGAAAGGTAAGGTCGTTTCTCTCCGATGACAATCACCTGATCGATCAGGCTCTCCATGGCGATGGCCATCTCCATATCAGCTGGTGAAATCTTCTCGCCGTTCGCCATCACGATAATCTCCTTGATTCGCCCGGTTATGTAGATATGGTCATCCACGATCCTGACCTGATCACCGGTATGCAACCAGCCCTCTTCATCAATTATCGCGGCAGTGCCTGCATTGTTTTTCCAGTAACCAAGCATCACCGATGGACTGCGGGTCAATAGTTCATCATCATCGCCAACCATGATTTCAACGCCTGGCAAAGGCTTGCCAATGCTCTCCGGTATATTATCTTCCAGTGCGTTGACGCTGATAATCGGACTTGACTCCGTCAGTCCATAACCCTGCTGTATGGGTATACCCAGTCCGATGAATAACTGCGCAACATCAACCGACAAGGCCGCGCCTCCGCTTATTGCAAAGCGTAATCTGCCGCCCAACTTGGCCTGGACTTTTCGTGCAACGATTTTTTCCAACAGGGGCCAGAAGAGTAATGAATAGTGCCAATCGCTTCGTCCTTGCGTGTAATTGAACCGGCAGAGCCCAACTTCCACAGCCTTGTTGAACAGGAAGCGGGCAACGCCTGAATCATGCTCAAGCTTTTCCTGAATCTTGGCATAGACACGTTCAAAGATTCTCGGCACAGAGATGAGAATCGTGGGTTTCACCTCAACCAGATCATCTGCCAGTTCAGCGATGGATCTGGCATAAGTGACAGTTGCTCCAGATAGAATCATCAAATAGTACCCGACGGTTCTCTCAAGTGTGTGGGACAAGGGGAGAAATGAGAGAGATATGTCGTCTGGAAATACATCGATCATTTTGAGGCCGGCTTCCGCGTTCCACAGAATATTGCGGTGGCTGAGCATCACGCCTTTTGATTTACCGGTAGTGCCTGATGTGTAGACGATTGTCGCCAGGCTGTCAGGATCGACATCCTGCGTGATTAATTCAAAACTCCCCTCGCTTAGCCAGTCGCTGAGTGAAACGATGGGCAAGCCAAACTGTTCCTCTACGGATTCCAGGCTGACAATGCGCCTGAGTTTCTGCAGCCGATCGGCAACAGGTTGCAGACTGATCCACTGCTCATCGGTTTCCAGAAAGAGCAGTTTTGCATCAGAGTCTTCCAGAATATAGGCAATGTTGTCCGGTCTGTCGTTGGGAAAAAGTGGTACGGTTACCAGACCCAGGCCCAGTGCCGCCTGATCGAAAAGCACCCATTCCCAGCAGTTCTTGAGCATGATCGCAACACGGTCACCGGTCTCCAGGGATTCTCTACCCAGTGCCTGCTGCCATTGACCAACGACTTCCGCCGTATTTTTCCAGGAGTGAGATATCCATTCTCCCCTTATCCTGTCGTACTGGACATACGCGGTGTCATCGGGTGAGCGAAGCTGTCGTTGATAAAACGCGCCGTGCAGGGTTTTTGCCTTTTCCAGGGGTATGATGTCTGTATGTTTCATCATGCACCTCCCATTGATCCTCTTTTATATCAACACTTGCCAACCGTTGACGGCAGAAAAGCGACGGCCTAACTGTTTCTCGAACTGGTTAAGGCGTGATTGCATTTTTTGTGAGCCAAACTGATGGATATAGCGCATAGGGCCGCCCCTGAAGGGAGCAAAGCCTGTGCCGAATATGACTCCTGCATCCAGCAGATCTTCATCCGCAACAATCTTCTCATTGAGGCAGGCCACCGATTCGTTAAGCAGGCGCAATATCATTCTGTCTGCAAGTTCATCCGGTAATTTGCCCGAGACAAACGATGTATCAGTTTTTATGCCTTTATCGTTGTAGTGATAAAAACCATGGCCGTTTTTTCTCCCGAGAAAACCCTTGTCCACCAGTTTTCGCAGGCTGGTCGGTATCTCATTGTCGAAGTGCTGGGATAGCTTGTCCGCAACCGATAAACAGATATCCAGTCCGACAGTATCCGCCAGTTCAATCGGCCCCATTGGCATACCAAACTCTATAGCTGCCTGGTCGATCACATCGGGCTTTATGCCCTCTTCATATAGACTGACGGCTTCCAACAGGTAAGGCATCAGAATACGGTTGATCAGAAATCCCGGACTGCTTTTGACTGGCAGGGGCAGTTTTCCGATCTGCCGGGTAAAGGCACATGCCTTGTCGATCAAAGTTTGCGGTGTCTTATCGGTATGGACAATCTCAACCAACTGCATTTTTGCAACCGGGTTGAAGAAATGCAGTCCAATCAGTCGATCCGGATTGTGCAAATTGACTGCCAGATCTTCGAGGGGGATGCTCGATGTATTGGTCGCCAGAAGTGCATCTTTCTTCATCTGCGGTTCGAGGCGTTTGTACAGCAGGCGTTTGGCATCGGCATTTTCGAAAATCGCTTCGATTACAACATCCGCTTTCCCAACAGCATAACCTTTAGGATCAGGTGTCAGGCGATCCATCGCCCCTTGTACCAGATGCTTTGCTTTTAACTTTTTGCCGAAGAGGTCCTGTGCCCGTTTTATCGCCTTGGTCAGATATTTGGACTCACGGTCCTGTAACGTCACCTGCATCCCTTTTAATACACACCATGCGGCGATATCTCCGCCCATGATTCCACCGCCAACCACATGAATCTGCTGCGCCTTGAATTCCGAAGCCTGGCCAAGTCGTTTTAGTTTTTCCTGTAACTGGTAGACATGCACGAGATTTCTGGAACTGTTACTGCAAATCAGCCTGCTGACATTTTTTGCTTCGCTATCGAACATTTTGTTCCGGTCGCAGCCATATCTGCGCCAGTGTTCAATCAGGGCAAAGGGTGCTGGATAATGCAGCGGGTTCACCCGTTTGGCGGTTTGATAGCTGAGGTATCTTGCAAACAGCGGCCGAATGAGCGGGTGATTGATCGTGTTTTGCCAGGCTGCTGAACGGGCGACAGCGGGCTGTTCTCGTAATATATGATCAACTGCATTTTTCAGTTGCCGTTCCGAAACAAGCATATCTACGAGGCCTGTACGCAGTGCGGATCTGGCGTCAAGGGTTTTCCCGGTCAACATGAGAGGCATGGCGTTTATCGGGCCAATGGTTTCAATGCTCCTGACGGTACCGCCAAATCCAGGAAAAATGCCCAAGCGCACCTCTGGGAATCCGATGCGCGTATTCGGCGAGTTTTCAGCGATTCGATACCGGCAGGCGAGTGCTAATTCCAGGCCGCCCCCCAAGCAGAATCCACTAATCAGGGCAATGGTCGGGCAGGGGAGATACTCAATCTTGTCCATCAGGCTGTGGGCCTGTCGTATATACTCCTCTGCTTCGTTTGTGTCGGTTATTTCGGTAAATTGATCGACATCAGCTCCGGCAATAAAACCGCTGGTTTTGTCGGAAATAAAGACAATACCGGCTGGTCTGACTTTCGCTATCTGATCAATTACCCGGCTGAGCTCAATCAACACCTCACTGGACAGGGTATTGACACTGCTGTTGTGTTGGTTGATGTGTAGCCAGACAATCCCGTTGGCATTCTGCTCCCAATGAATATGGTTGTTTCTCATAACTCCTCCCTGTTCCTTGCAATCAACATGGCGCCACCCTGGCCGCCACCGATACACAGGCTGGCGATACCGCGACGGCTGTTGGTCTGTTCCAGTGTTCGCAGTAGATGAAGAATCAGGCGGGCGCCGGATGCGCCCACAGGATGACCCATGCTGATACTTCCGCCGTCGATGTTCAGTCGTGCTGCATCGATAGGCTCGAAGGGTTTCTCTATACCAAGATGGGAAGCCATATATTCTGGGTCACCCCAAGCCTTGAGACAGGCGATTACCTGTGCGGCGAAGGCTTCATTGATTTCCCAGTAATCGATATCAGCGGTTTTAAGATCATTTCTCAGCAACAGTGTCGCCATGGCATGTACCGGGCCGAGTCCCATTTCCGCGGGATCCAGCGCTGACCATTGGCAATCGATAATTTCTCCTGCAATGGCCAGATGATGTTCTTTGACAGCCTGTTCTGAGGCCAGAAGCAGCAATGCCGCGCCATCGGTGATCTGTGCACTGTTACCAGCTGTAACCTTGCCAACCGGATAATCAAAAACCGGCCTCAGCTTTGAAAGTTTCTCAACAGAACTGTCCGGTCGGACGCCATTATCGAAATCGAACAATTCCCCCTGTGCTGAAATCATCGGTTCAATTTCTCTGAGCAAACCCGACTCGGATGCCCGGGTCAAACACTGATGGCTGGCCAGCGCGAATGCATCCATCTCATCCCGACTGACATCGAACAACCAGGCGAGACGTTCAGCCGTTTGCCCCATTGACATGCCAATGGTCTGATCAGTCAGCCCTCTGAGCAGAGAGATAACCGGTTGAAAATGCGCAGGACGCAGTTGTGCGATCAGTCGCCCTCTGTTTTGCCAGCTTCTTGCACGACTCCAGTTCGCGAACCAGATCGTCATGGCCTGACTGAATACCAAAGGATAGTGGCTCATCGCCTCTGTGCCACCAGCCAGCACCAGATCCGCCTTGCCTGAACTGATAGACTGGAAAGCGCTGTCGACTGCCTGCATACCGGATGCACAGTTTCGTTGCACCGTCCAGGCGGGTGTGGCATGACCACATCCCAGACGCAAGGAAATAACCCTGGCGATGTTCGCCTCGTCGTGGCTGGGGGCAACACAACCGACTATGACCTCATCGATATCTTGCGGATCAAATTGCTGTCGATTTAACAGCGGCCTGCCGCACTGTACGGCAAGGTCTGATGCAGAGAATGGCCCTGGCTTTCCTTCGGCACGCAGAAACGGTGTTCTTGCACCATCAACCAGATAGACTTTGTGAGACCTGTTTTGAGTTTTTTGGGTATTCATGGTCTGACTCCATGATCAAACAAAAACGGCATGCTTATCGGTTCCAGGCCGTTTGTTGTCAGCCTGTTTCTTGCCGTAATGGGTAAAGGCATCCACCTGAATGGCTTTTGCACGCAGAACAGACATGGTTTCCAGTTCTTTTCGTTGCAGTTCATCGATAACGCCCTCAGTAACGGCGTTATCAAGCAACTCTGCGTAACTGCTTCCAGAGATCAGTCCGCTGCGTTTGGCTCCCTTGAGATTGCCTTCGATGTTGTGTACTTTTTCTGCCTGCTCAAGTGCCCGCTCAAGTATGCCGCGACGGTCGTTTTAATCTCTTGTCATGTAAATTCCCGCCGTCAGTCGATCTCTCGCTTCCGAGGGCGATAACAAGAGTCTGGCGGCAGCATGCCCCTCAGTATCTTTGGGGACGGTGAACGGCAGGCCTGTTGGGAATATCACAGTACGCAGTATCCAACCCAATGGCGGATAGGGCAGATTGCGGAATAGGGTACGGAAGGCTTCCTGT
Source organism: Sedimenticola sp. (assembly GCA_002869585.1). Classification (GTDB taxonomy): domain Bacteria; phylum Pseudomonadota; class Gammaproteobacteria; order Chromatiales; family Chromatiaceae; genus BM503. The sequence continues at coordinate 13,231 of PKUO01000028.1, read as the reverse complement.
ATTCGATAGAGACTGTTCTCGCACACCCAGTTGACCAAGGGCAGATCAGCTTCCCTGGAGCCTTCATCCTTGAAGTGTTTGAGAACTGCGGAGGTGAGATAGAGTTCACTAAGAACATCGGCAAGACGCGCTGAGATGCGTTCCTTCCGCTTCAACGAGCCGCCCAATGTCATCATCGCTATGTCGGCCGACAGGGCGAAGGCGCTGCTCATCCAGTTCAAATGCTGGAAGATGCGCCTGGTCGGACCGGCGTTTGGCGGTGCCCGTGAAAAGCGTCCGCGCACCAGTCCGAGCAACAATGAACGTGCCGTGTTGCCGATCATGAATGCGATGTGTTTGAAGAGTGTTTTATCAAATGAGTCCAGCGCGGTTTCAGGGTCTTTCTCATAGGCGGCCGATATTTCTTTGTGGATATAGGGATGGCAGCGAATCGCCCCTTGCCCAAAAATGATCATGCTGCGGGTGAGAATGTTTGCACCTTCAACCGTGATGCTGATAGGAATTGCCTGATAGGCTCTGCCTACAAGATTGTTGGGGCCCAGACATATGCCACTGCCGCCCTGGATATCCATGGCATCGTTGATCACCTGACGATAACGTTCAGTCAGGTGATACTTGATGATCGCGGATATGACCGAGGGTTGTTCACCGGCATCGATGGCCTGCAGTGTCAGCAGACGTGCGGCATCCATCTGGTAAGTGAGGGCGGCAATTCTTGCCAGGGGCTCTTCCACCCCTTCGAAATATCCGATCGGCAGGTTGAACTGTTGGCGCACACGCGCATAGGCCCCGGTATAGCGGCAGGCCGTTTTGCCCGCACCCGTAGACAATGCAGGCAGTGATATTCCGCGTCCTTCCGCCAGTGATTCAACCAACATCTGCCAACCCTTGCCTATGCCATGTTCACCGCCGATTATCCAGTCGAGTGGGATAAATACATCGTGACCCTGATTGGGACCGTTCTGAAATGGAATGTCGAGAGGGATATGGCGTTCACCAATCTCCACCCCTTCCGTGTCGGCGGGAATCAGGGCGACGGTTATGCCCAGATGTTCGTTATCGCCAATGAGATGTTCAGGGTCCTCCAGTTTGAACGCCAGACCGATAAGGGTGGCAACCGGGCCGAGGGTGATGTAGCGTTTCGCCCAGTTGAGTTTAATTCCAATAGTCTGCTCACCGTTGAAACTGCCATGCATCACCACGCCCTTATCCGGTATAGCCGTGGCATCGCTGCCTGCCTCGGGTCCGGTCAGTGCAAAGCAGGGAACCTCTTCACCATTCGCCAAGCGCGGCAGATAGTATGACTTCTGGTCCTCGGTGCCATAATGCAGGAGCAGTTTGGCAGGGCCCAGAGAGTTGGGAACCATCACCGTCACGGCTGCAGCAACACTCTTGCTGGCCAGTTTCATCACCACCTGCGAATGCGCCAAAGCAGAAAACTCAAGGCCCTGATACTGTCTGGGTATGATCATTCCGAACATGCGCGACTGCTTGATGTACTGCCAAACCTCTTCAGGCAGATCTTTATCGGTATGGGTAATCTCCCAGTCATCGAGCATTTGGCATAAGGTCTCGACAGGACCATCCAGGTATTCCTGCTCCTCCGCTGTTAATTGTGACGGAGGCATATCCATCAGTTTTTCCCAGCGCGGTTTCCCATGGAAGAGTTCCGCATCCCACCACACGGTCCCGGCGTTGAGTGCTTCCTGTTCTGTGTCAGACATGGGAGGTAAAACGCGCCTGAACTGGGTTAAGAGAGGCTTGGTGATGAAACGCTTGCGTATTTTTTCCGGGCCAAAAACCAGCAACAGCAGGGCTACAACACCGGCTGGAATGAGCAATACAAGGGAGATGCCCGTAAAAACTGATACTCCCACAAACAGAATACCGATCAGTACGGGTATCGCGGGGTATGGCGCCCTCAGAGTGGCCATTGTCCAGAGAGCGGACAAGATCAGTAACCCAGTGATTAATAGTGTCATCTCAACCACCTCGTTTCAGACAAGGACCGGATTCTGATTCATCGTTATTGGACTTTTCCGGTTGTTTGTCGTTGGTTGCAACCAGGTGAATATCCTTACGTCTTTTGTCTATAGGTTGCGGTCTTATTACTTGTCGCGCCGTCAACTCACGCGCGAGAAAATCCTTTTCGTCATCGTTGTAGATCGATGCGCTATCACCCCAGGGAAGTTTTCTGTATACACCGAGATCGTCGAGGCCCAGGAATGGATATTTGATGATGTTGAAGTAGGGCGAGTAATCGAAATCCTTGGGCGTGAACAGCCGCGGGTTTCTTTTATAGAAGCGGAGGCTGCCATCCTCACCCCGGTCGATAAATGGAAGAATAGGGTAGTTGACCTCGCTAAATGCAGCGGCCAGAAGATATGAACAAACCGTTCGTGTAGAAGCCCCCACATTGTGCTGAAACAGCGTGGAACGCCAACGGCGGGGCAGAATCGTCCAGGGGAAAAAGAAACGGGCCAGATCAAGAAGCTGTCTGACGTCATAGTTACTGCCCAGACGGTTGATCACATAGGCAGTGATGTGTCGGGCATCTTCAGGGCAAAGGCCTGTTGGTCGGCAGATTCTGAGATGGTGATGCTTATATTTGGAAACAGGAACGATCACCGTTCCCTCACCCAGCAAGGCCTCTACAAGAAGACGCTCGTTTTTGTCGCCCTTATAATGCCGTTGGGCGGTTGCCCTCAGTTCATCATTTTCGATCTCATTGATTTTGCCGATATAGAGTGCAGAGTGCGTCCAATTACTCTGGGTAATGAGCTTTATAACTTCACTAACCCGGCTTTTACCCTCAACGAGAAGCACGTCACCCGGACGTAGTTCATAACTGAGTCGGTTAAAATCACAGAGCGGTACAGAAGAGAGTGGCCCCTCTTTAACAAGCCATTGGCAAAGCTTGCTCTGAATCCAGGATCGCACTCTCTTCATACCAATAACCTAGTTATTTAGTAAGTTATAAGTATAGACAATGCAAGAATAGAAATAGTTTTCAGTACTGTTTGATACAGGGTATTACATAATTATTATTAAATATATAAAACAATAGGTTGAATAATATATAGAAAGTATTACATAAGAAATTATACCTATAAATAGTTATCAACAAGACGGAATGCCTGTTCAATTTCCTCCAGTGGATTGTAGTAATGGGGTGAAAATCTGATTCCACCGCCGCGCAATGCACAGATCACTTTATCCTGTTGAAGATGCTGAAAAAGCGAGGCGATATCACCAGATTTGGGTGAAAAGGTGATTATCCCCGAGAGTCTCTGGTCGTCAGGTACAGAAATCAACTTCAGGGCATCATTAGCGTTCACCAGATCGATCATTAACCGGGTGTTGGCAAGCACTCTGTCCCTGATAGCGTAAATACCCATCGCTTTAATATGTTTCAAACTCGCCGTCAGCCCATGTATCCCCAGCATGTTAGGGCTTCCACATTCGAAACGGCTCGAATCCGGGGCTGGATTCCATGTTTTTGAGGTGTAATCACCCCGATTTTCCACCATATGCCAGCCAAATTGATGTAGTTCCAACTCATTCAGGATCTCTGGTCGGCAATAGAATAGGGCGATACCTTCCGGACCCATTAGCCATTTGTGACCATCGGCCATGACAAAATCCGCATGTATCTGTTGAACATCCAGCGGAATTACACCCAGGCTTTGAATGGCATCTACGCAGAAAAGAATGCCGTTATCGCGGCAGAACGTGCCTATCTGCTCGAGGTTGCAACAAAATCCATTTGCATATTGCACAGAACTGACCGATATCAACCGTGTGTTGTTATCACACTGTTCAATCAAGGCAAGTTCGGGGTTTGATGTTGCCAGCGGATCAATAAAACGCAGATCGACACCCCTGGTGTCGAGTGACTGCCAGGGAATCCGGTTGGAGGGAAATTCGTTATCAAAGGTGACAATATTGTCACCGGACTTCCAGTTCAGACCATGTGCAACAACCGATAGTGCTTCTGAGGTGTTTTTCAGCAAGGCGATGGATTCGTCTGTCGGCGCATTTAACAACCAGGCCGCGAGACTTCTCAACTCTTTTTCAACCAATAACCACTGGGGATAGTTTGCCGCGCCATACCTCTGATTCTCTTCTGCGAACTGTTTGACAGCGTTGGCGGTTTCTACCGGCCAGGGTGAAACCGCAGCATGATTCAAATAGATGATTTCATTTGATAAGGCAAAGGACATGGAGACTTTTCCAGATGTTTAACATGAACAAAACGCTACAGATGCTAAACACACTATACAGGATGAACCTGATAGCTGCCCCTCTCACTGTAACCCCAAAAGCCCGTAACGATGGTTATCGAGCAGCTCACCAACTGGATTTTTCCGTACTTTTTGGAAATTTTGGCAGCTCACGCAGAAAACCAATTGACTTCAATCGCTCTGCCATCTCGCGCGGAGTTTCCTGTAGAGGAGTTACGATATCAGGGTCGGCTCCTGCACTCAGGCAGCTAGAGGCCAACATTGGTTCATCGTTGCTCGCCGCTTGATGTAGCAAGGTCCAGCCGTCATCATCCCAAACATTGATGTTCGCCTTGCCTTCAGCAACCAGATGGGCAATCACGGAGGGACCACTCTCAGGATCAATGGCCTCGGTGAACAACAGGCCAGTCAACAGTAAAGGCGTTTCTCCACGGTCATTGCGCTTGCCTGCATCAGCACCATTTTTCAATAATTCTACTACCAAACCCAAGGAGTCAGACCGCGTAACAGCATGATGCAATGGCGTCCATCCCGACAGATCGGCACGGTTAACATCAGCACCAGATTTGATCAGAATAACTGCTGTACGGGCATCCGCTGACACCATCAGCGGGGTCATGCCTGTATCGGTCATTGCCTCATCGGGCGGCACACCCAATACCAGAAGCCGGTTCAACTCAGGCACGTCACCGCGTGCGGCAGCGTCATTGAGCTGAAAGACCAAAGGTGGCTCAGATAAATTGTCTATCTCTTCGTGTATCTTTCCTACGGTATCCGACTCCCCGTTGAATAGCGTAGAAGATTCCAGGTCTTTTCCTCGCCAGCCTTGCTGAAAAGATGCGTCGCCGTCCTCCAGCAACATACCTTCCACCAAATTCTCTGCTCGCAGAATGAAGCTGGTTATGAGAAGAGCTATCATCAGTATCAATAACAACCATCGAGACTCCAGCCTATTACTCATCATGCTTTCCCAAATGCAGTATGCTTATTGCAGATACCCCAATGAAATTATAGACGTTAACATCGCTTCAGTTGACATCATATCCAACGAAATCCAGGCCGATTATTTGGGAATACGAGCAACGAGCATCCTGATGAGAAAAGAGAGCATAAAGACCAGGAGAAAAACTAGACCTGCAAAAAACCAGTGAAAATATGCGAGCGATCCAAGTGCGGAAAATAACGAAACTCCCACCCACATAACTCCGGTTGTCATTTCTCCGCCCATAGTGCCACCATATTTTGGAACCATGTCATGACGTTGATACAGAATAGCTGCCACAAACAACAGCAGTGCGAATGCGATACAAATAATGGCCGGCATGTGAACTCCAGTCTCGTCCGACAAAACCAATTACGCGGACCTGATAGAATAATCGATGTTCGCATTGTCCTTTACAGTGCGGTCCTGATATTTATCATATTATACAAATGAGCTTTAAAAGCCGGGTAGGGTGCAGTTAAAAATATTTACTTTTTCCACCTAAAGGTATGAGTTACTAAGTTGTCGGGAGATATACTAGAATTAAGACAAAAGTCACAATTTATTTTTTTGGGGCGTAAAGACGAAAGCTTTAAACGGCTAGTCGATCCAGATACCAGGACGATGCTTATCTTTCTGACCATTATAACCATCATTTTGCTTCTCTTGGGCGCGTGGCGATGGGCTGATCACAATGCCGATAACAGAGCATGGACGCGTCTTGCCTTGCATCAACCCTCCGAACCCAGACTATTTGATCCGTCAATGGTTGATGGTCTACCTGATCCGGCACGGCGTTTCTTTCGTTTTGCGATTAGGCCGGAGACACCACTTTACACCGTCGCAGAAATCACCATGGAGGGGAAATTTGGTCTGGGCAGTAAAGCCGAACAAAACTACTTGCCCATGCATGCGGAGCAGATCCTGGCTGCTCCTCATGGTTTTGTATGGAAACTACACGCCGGGAACAGACTGGTAAGAATTTCTGGTTCTGACGTTGCTCAAAACGCAAACAGTTGGAGTCGCTTCTGGTTACTGGGAGTTGTACCAGTTGCGCGGACTGGTGGAAATGCAAACCACATCCGTTCCGCATTTGGACGTTATATTGCTGAAGCGGTTCTCTGGACACCGGCCGCATTGTTGCCCAGCGAATATGTACAATGGGATCCGATTGATAATTCGACAGTCCGTGTAACCGTAACGCATATGGAATTAGAGCAAGCCGTCGATCTGTCTGTTGATTCCAACGGCAAACTGAGCAAGATTGTTTTTCAACGCTGGTCTGATGCAAACGCCTTAAAGGCGTTTCAGTTACAGCCTTTCGGCGGGTATCTGTCGGAATACCGGAATTTTGATGGGTTTTGTCTGCCAACCAAAATAGAGGCGGGAAATTTCTTTGAAACTGAGGAATACTTCGCGTTCTTTAAAGTAAATGTCACAAGAATTCGTTTTCCATCAACGAGCGGGGACAGGCCTGCATCTGCCATGCAGATTTCGAAGCGTGGTCAAATTGCCCATGAAGCCCTGGGCGAGGAAGTCAGAGGAATAGCTCATAAGCCGCACCGTTGTTGGTCGACTTCCCAAACTACTAAAATACGTGTTTTCTATTATCTTTATAAATCAGTATGTTAGTGATTTGTATTTTGCAAAATGTGCTAAATTATCTGTGGATAAGTCAAGATGTGGCTCGTTACATTTTTATCTTGCAAAAAGTACTAAAATCGATGACCAGTATTTGACCATGGATATGGAATATTTCGATCTGTGCAATACTGATGTGAAGACTGCGGGAATGTAGATCTATCCAATATAATTCTTGCTGAGAGGTATTGAAAATATTTATGAGTCTTCTCCTTTTTAGTTTTGTCATCTCTCAGCTTAGCGGTTTTTCCGCTAAGCTGAGGGAGGAGGCTCAATGAGTCCAGGTTAATAGGTAACTTCTACGCGCCCGTACATGTCGGGTGATGTTTACAAATGGGTATTAAATCGGTGTAGCAAGCTCACTGTGATTCCAGTCAACAATCTCGTTGTGTATACCTGAAATCAGCTTTGACCTAGGAATCCAGAATTCATGTAAGCACCAATTTTTGTCTCTAAACGTAATATGAAGCGTATCATCTACACCCCAGTAGTAAATGCAGGGATCACCCGATGCAGGTATTGCATCATCTATATTTAAAAAGCTTAGTCTTGTATATGTTTCATCAGATACCCTTCTATGCAATGCCATTACGCATCCTCGTAAATCACGATAAGCCACGAGTATGTTGTCATTGTCAACATAGACACTTGGTGTGGTGTCATTGTGGGGGGTGAGCATATAATTTCCAGGATGCCCATCGAATGAGTTTTTCTCGGTCAAATCTTCATGTTGCCAATATTTATTATTCGGAATTGGATCAACACCACCTGAAGCGGCCTGAATGCCCTCATGCCAGTTAATCAAATGTAGGTGACCGTCATCACCGCGATAAGTGATGTAATGTCTCTCTGGATTTGTTGACACGTTTTCACCCCATGGATAAACAGCACCACGCGGATCAGAAGCGGCAAGTGGAATGGATGTACCATCCTGCATGCTCTTAGACAAATCCGCCCACGACCATCCTTGGCCCTTTCTGAAAGTCAATTCATGAATGTGATTGTCCTTTCCCCGATAGATTACTTTTTGAAGGTTGTGCCAACCTGGGTGATTCCATCCATACCCCATGGGTCGTCCTCTGCACTCTGGTGCATTGGCAGCAACGGTTAGATCATTGTGATTCCATCCATGACCTTGCGCAAACCACAGTTCCTGGATGTGGAAATTTCGATCACGGTAGATTACATGTTGGGTCTTGTCTTTCGCCCAGACATAACCCCATGGCTCAGTGATGGCATTGGCTTGAGGTACTCCGGAAGCGATAGTCAGATTGTTATAATTCCAACCCCGTCCGCGTGCAAACCAGAGCTCATGGATATTGTTATCATTACCTCTAAAAACAATATGTTGAGTGTTGTCTACTGCCCAGGTATAGCCAGAGGGTGCACCAACAACAGCGGGAATATCTGATCTATTTACCGGTATTGCATGGCTCCATCCCTTACCGCGCTTGAACCACAGTTCATGTATGCGGCTATCCTCTCCTGTGAAAATAACATGTTGTGTATTATCGGCTGAATAAGAGTATCCGACTGGATCCGATTCGGCTCCCATAGTATCTGATTCAGCTGATCCACTGAGGCGATAGCTTCCATCTTCAGATTTTGTCGCTTCATTCCAGAGGCGTTGAAAGGAAACCTTACCCTTGTTTAGATCAGCGAGATTTGCTGTAAATACTGCGGCACCTATAACATCATCTCTATCTATAAATCCTGGAATTTGATCATTAAACTGGTTGACTAATTCTTTTCTGATCTCTTCTTCTTCACTTGCAGCAACCAATCCTGACTCGTTATCAGAACCTCCCCCCAGTCCACCATTATTGTCATTCAGGCTTGAAGTTACAGATGCATTTACCTTGTCTTTGATCCGACTCAAAACAGTTGGACTAAATGTATGTGTGTATATTTGCTTTATTTGTGATGAAGAAGGTACTGAGTCTTCTTCCAGCAACACAGCAATGCATCCAATCAGGCACTGATTTTCATCATTTAAAAGTGGACCTGTTCTAATTGATGCTTTCCATGTACCAAGCCACTCAGGAATTACCTTGGTTTGGCCAGCATCCATTGACCCGCCAACATTATTATGGGGGCCCCCAGGAGCGTAAAAGTAGGTGCTCACAGGCACAAAGTCCTGTGAATCAACCACAGCATTTACGACAACCCCAAAGTCTTCACCATCGTTACGCATCTCCTGCATAACAGCTGTCACAGTATCATTATCTATTTTGAAAAATATTGGCCATAAATAAGGTTCTGATCTCCCTGATCCATCTGCTTCGTCAATGCATTCTAATTGTGTGAGACGTATTGTTGTTATCATTGAAAACCTCGCTTTATCCCTAATACGATTATCGCTAATAGAGCGCTTAAACAGCTATAGTTTATGTGTTCCACTGATGCATGTATGTTTGTCTTTATCTATTTATATCCTTTAGATTTAGTTAATATAGTAGTGTGTGAAAGTAGTGCTTTGAGTGTTTCATTGATATTCTGAATTATAATGCCACCTGTTTCCAGTGACAGCCAAGTGGACCAATTAGCCAAATTGCATAAGATACGGTTTTAGCTCATCGTCAAGGCATGTCATGCTTGGAACATTAACCTGCACGAAGATCAGTTGACAACCTTCAATCAAAAGAACAGTATGGAGCACCTACTGGAATAGTATGGAGGCTTACGCAATGACAGATATCGATGTCAGTGCACTAGTATCTCGTCCGGAATCACAGTCAGGCCTGGTGCGTTTCGAAGATCAAACAGATCTCCATGCACCACGCCTTAACTATTCGGTACCGCTACCTTCTTCTTATGCCGGCAAGGCGTTTCTCGAACTTGATCTAGGAAAAATTGCTTGGGCTGAAGTTGCTAATCATTCGGCACCATCGACCTCTGGAATAGCGGCCTCAAGGAAAGACACACCTCGCACGCTCATCCCACCAGCAGCACATTCTCAGCCATCGACAGATTCCAGTGGCACTACACGTCGTCGTACTGATCTTAACCATATAGGCGCATATGCTGGCACGCTAGAAGCCAACGGTGTAACAATCGGGTTTGTAACTGATGAGCAATTGGTGACTGGACAGTTTCCAATCCCGCAACCACCTCCACCAGCGAATGCCGTGCTGACAGTGGTGGTGGAGAATCTCATTATTCCGGTTGAGGAGATCAAAGCGGCAGTTGCCTCGGGTAAGCGCATACAATTTAGCAGAGGATTCGGTGGTGAACTCCGTTATACGTATGTAAAGTTCGTTACTGACGAGGCACAGGCCAATCCTCGCTTCGTGATTGTGGAGCACTATCGCTTGACCTCCCATTTCGGTGACTATGGCGCTGGCAGGACCATAAATACCTTTAGTCTGTGGCCCGGGGAGGAGACACGACTGTATGTGCGTAGCTGGAGACGAACAGAACAGAAGCTAAAGGAAGCTTCCTCGATTTTCGATTCGTTTACCAATGAAGCGGCTACTGATTTTGAAAACTCCTTTGAGCAGGAGAGTTCAACGAAAAGCACCAGTGAGGAGTCCGGTAATTGGAATGCATCAGCAGGTCTTGGATTGGACCTCGGTGTTTTTCAGGTCGGTGCTAGTGGTGGTGGTGGTGGATCTTCGAAAAGCTCTCGTGAAGAACTTGCTAAAACAGTCTCCAAGGTTTCACGTCATCACGCTTCTAAAGCCTCGGCTGCACGCGAAACGACTGTGAGTACAGAGATTGAAGCAACAGAAGCGGCTTAATTCGAACAAATCACGGAGCGCAATGTAAAGAATACCAATCTGAGTCGGGTACTTAATTTGGTTTGCCGTGAACTTAATCAAGAACTGATCAGTTATTTCTCATTGATCGATGTCAGCATCGCATTCGCCAATGACCGAGGTGTATTTGATCGTGTGCCGCTTTATCGATTGGATAAATTAATCGAACAATATGTTGCTCCTGGCTCTATACGTGTTCGAAATAACAGAAGGCAAGGCCAACGGGAAAGGGTAAAGGATGCGATTATGGATCAGATTCGCAATGTCCACGATTACCAAGACAAATCGCACTCTTTTCTTGAAAAAACCACTGACATTGACAATAAATCCTACTGGCGCGTCCGAAGGCCTTCACCCGACGGTGTGAATCCTTTTCATCCTGAACTTCCTGTGGAAGGGATTGTGATTGATGCGACGAAACACACTGTACGAACCGATGCCGTCATCATCGACGCACTGCTTGGTCACGGGGTTGCTCTGGATAACTATGCTCTCGGACAGCAACAGGAAGCTCTACGGCAAAAGCAACTGGAGAACCGCAAGCTCTAACTTGGTCTTGCGATTGTTGAGTCGGGTGACAAGAAGAAACTGGATGCTTTCGAACAACTGTTCGTGGACCGGTCATGCGAGGGATCCACGGAAGATCATGCATAAATATCGGGAGAAAGTTCTTTGCCGGATCCCACTTACACGCCAGCTCCAGACAGTGCGGATGTAGCCGTTGATACGTCCACTGCTGCTGTCAGCGCTGCCATTCCTGCAGTAGAAAGTGGAGTGATTGCCGCATCACTGCCTGGAAGTTCTCTAGATCCCTTATCTGATACCCCAAACGAAGATGTAATTGATCACAGGCCAATCACTACTGTTCAACCCGAGATTGGTCCTGAGTGCATTTTTCTAATCGGTAAGCATGAAGGGGAGGAAAAGGAGGAGGATTTCCTTGGGCTTCATCCAGGGACAGCTCGCGCAATGCTTAGCCTGATAGATTTCGATAAGGTGGATGCGATTACGATTTTCAACTATAGACCGGAGCACACATACAAAGAATACTCCTTGGGACTGCGTCGTAGCATTTTCAGATCTGCCAGAAGTATGGTACCCGATATTTTGCCAGAGCATGAAGAGGACACCGAAGCAGTCCGCTTATCCCAGCCGTGGTTTTATGATTTACTCGACTATCTGGCAGATCGTTGGGTGCACTTCGAAAAAGGTCTTGTTGGCAAAATAGGTGTAATTCACGTCATCGGTCATGCCGACTTTAATGGAGTCTATCTAAAAAAGAGCGGGGCAACTATTTCATTGGATCTGAATCCTTCAACCTTGCCTCAGCGGTATATGAATCATCTTCTGCCGATCCGAGAACAACTGCATCCTGATTGCCATGTGAAGCTTTGGGGATGCGCAAGATATCCGCTCGGCGCATACATGTCATCTCGGCGAGAAGCGAAATATGCCAATGACATCGCACTATTTTCTGGAATCGAAGACGCCCCTGAGAAGTTTCGTTCTCTACTTAAAGGTGCTATTCGAAGAGATGGCATGAAGCAGTTTAGTTCCTGGTTCCGCAAACAGATCGATGCACCTGAACTGGATGGAAAGGGTAAGGTACGGGTGCTGAAAATTATTGCAAATAATGTATTTGATGTTGCATTTAAACTCGGCCCTTATCCAGATAAGTTTAATAATGCAACTTTCCCTGCGATTGCCATTGGCAAACTCCTCCATTGTCCAGTTATCTGTTCTCCCTGGGGGGTTCCGTCAAACAAAAGAAAAGTTTCAAAAAGTGAAAGAATCAAAAATCCTTCCACACCCTTCAAAGCGTTGCGTTTACGAAAGTGGGTAGCCAGGGAAACAGGGGAACTGACCGTATTGTCACCCAATGCATCGGCGGCTAACGAACTAAGTGAACTCAGCAGTCTCATCAGCACCTACGTGGCCAGAGAAGAGAATCCCACACTCCCTTCGCACATTTATGTGGCCAACGCGCCAAATCCTTCTCGGGGATACATACACTATTATCCTTCCATGATCGATTCTGCGGAATTGCCCATTCCCGATCGTTATCAAACGAGCGACCAATTTCCAACATTCGAGGAAGCGAGAGCTATCGTGGGCGATGACGCTTTTTAAGGCAGCGAACTGTAGAATTGCATTTAATATTGATCCAGGTTTTGCATCGAAAATTGACCCACCTGAATTAGTCCGATTATGGACTAGATGTGCTTATTTTTGCTAGCTTTGCCCCGCTTTATTTTGTTGATTCCTTGAATTGATAGCTGTCATTGCCAGTCTCGATGATGTGACAGTGATGCGTCAGTCTGACTAGTAAGGCCGTGATGAGATTTGCGTCACCAAAGACATGGCTCATTCAGAGAAATTCAAGTTCGTGGTAATGATAATGCCCTTCTTATGAAGGGCTACGGCCTGTCGGCGCTTCTCTTCTTGGGCTGCTGATGGCAGCTTGCGTGCATCTATCTTTTCTATGCACGCATTATAACTCATCTCAATGCTGTCCCGTTAAGGAGTGAATAAGAAGGCCTGAAACCCCGCTTGTTTTGTTACAATGAGTTCACCACAAACCATTGAAAAACAAAAAGGAAATCAGG
>PKUO01000076.1 GCA_002869585.1 Sedimenticola sp. | reverse complement strand
AGACAAAACCTATCACATCGGCACAGGGCAATCCTCTGACTCGCTGATGTGGGGAAACAGCCATGGCGTTCTCGATGCGCTGATCGACTTCGCCGAGCGCCATCCCAACGTCATCCTCGAACTGAAAACCAAATCGGCCAATATCAGCCATCTGCTACATGTCGACTTCCCGAGAAATATCATCTGCACCTGGTCCCTGAACACCCAGACCATCATCGAAAACGAGGAACTGGGCAGCGCCGGCTTAAGCGCCCGGTTGCATGCTGCCCGGCAAATAGCCGACAAGGGAAGAATCGTCGGCTTTCACTTCCACCCCATGATCCACTACGACAACTGGAGGGAGGACTACAGCGAGGTCTTTCGGCAGTTACAGGTGATCTTCCGCCCCGGGGAGGTTGCCCTGATTTCACTGGGCACACTCACCTATATCAAGCCGGTGCTCAAACAAATCCGGCAACGGGGGGGAGCGAGCAAAATCCTGAAAATGCCCCTGGTCGAGGCAGAGGGCAAGCTTTCCTATCCCGCTGCAACCAAGTTGGAGATGTTCAGCCACGCCTACAACAGCTTTTCTGAGGAGTGGCGGCAGCAGGTCTTTTTTTACCTATGCATGGAACACCACAGATTCTGGCAACCGGTTTTCGGCAGCGATTACGCCAGCAACGAGGCTTTCGAACAGGCCATGAAACAGAGCTACCTGGAGAAGATCCGAAATGTCTAACCGTGCCCCCTTCGACAGCCTACTTTTGTCATTCATTATCTGTATGTTCAGCCTGGCAAGCGGCCTTGCCGAAGCGGAAGAGAGCGAGAGTGAACCGCGCATTCCTGTCGCTACCGATTTTTCCGTCGATGGCGCCACCGCGAAAGCGCAGTCTGCATCGATCCTGCTTCTGGTGTCACAGCACTACTGCTCGTTCTGTAAGCAAATAAAACGCGACATTCTGCACCCTATGATCAAGGCCGGAGACTATCAGGGGCAATTACTGATGCGAGAGTTGTTTATCGACCAACAACCGAAAGTGATTGATTTTCACGGCAAACCCCAGCGTAGCGCATCTATTTCCAGAAGCTATGGGGTCAACCTGACCCCCACCCTGCTGTTTCTTGGCCCGGAGGGGGAGGAGTTGTCCAGGAGAATCGTCGGCTATTACACGCCGGAGATGTTTTTTTATTACGTGGATGAAGCGATAAAGGAAGCGATTGAGAAACTGAGTCACCCACAGCCGGAATAGTGCCCTCATACCGCACCAGAACGGGTAATGGGCTATAAAATAATTCAACTACTGTTTGAACGGTGATTCGCTAAAATCTCTGGCTATAATCTGACCGGCATTTATACAACAACACAGACCAAGCAGGAGCGATTGAGATGAAATTGTCCACACTATTTATTGGCATGACATCAGTTTGCTGCATGACAGCATTTGCAGATCAAGCGATGCAGGATACTGCCGAGGCAAAAGGTCTCATCAAGCAGTTTGGCGGTACGCTGAAAGGTGAACTGCAAACCGCAATGAAAGCGGGCGGACCGGTCAATGCGATTGAAGTCTGCAACACCAAGGCACCTGGCATTGCCCGTGACCTCTCACACTCATCAGGCTGGGATATCGCCAGAACAAGCCTGAAAACCCGCAATCCAACCAACAGCCCGGATGCCTGGGAACTAGGCGTTTTGGAAAAATTTGAAGAGCGCAAAGCCGCGGGGGAGAATCCCGAAGCGATTGATTATGCGGAAGTAACCGAACTTAACGGTCAGAAAACATTTCGCTACATGAAAGCAATTCCAACCGGTGAGGTCTGCCTCAATTGCCATGGTGCGGAAATAAAACCAGAGGTAGAGAAAAAGCTTGGCATGCTCTATCCAGAGGATAAGGCCAGAGGATACAGCCTAGGTGATATCAGAGGCGCATTCACGCTCAGCAAACCACTGTAACCGTCCTTAGAGCCCCACACAAAGGGGCTGCTGGCCCCTTTGTGTTCCCCCCGTTCCGTGCAGGCGATATAATCCGGTTAGCGACTTTTCGCTTTGTGATCAATGCACAGGATAAAAACCATGTCTGATCAACGATACGATATCTATTTTTCCGGAGAGATTATCAAGGGCCATGCCGTAGACGAAGTACACTTGGCCGTGGGTAAGCTCTTCAACATTACCGGTGACAAATTGGCGCACCTGTTTTCAGGAACACCGGTCCGGGTCAAAGTCGATGTCGATGAAGAGACGGCCGTACGCTATCGATTGGCCTTCCGGGAGGCCGGCGCCCTGGTTCAGATCAGTCCATCAAAAACTGGCGGAAACGCCCAAACCACACAGACCGAGACAGCTTCCACTGAAAGCCATCTGGAGTTATTGCCGGCAAAGACCGGCGATCTGCTTGACTGTGCCAAGCCTGATCCGGTTTTCGAGCAGCCAGAGCTGAGCGGCATTCAACTCGCCCCAGCTGGCACCACGATTGATGAATCACAACCTGTGGTTGCCAAGGAGATCGATACCCATAATCTGTCCATGAGTGATCCCAGGACTGGCTCCCTGGAAGACATTCAAATCAAAAAGAAGGACCAACCCATCCCTGACATCAGTCATCTGCATTTGGATGATTAGACGTAGTTGATGCGCTTGCAAACCTTGATCAGGCATCAGGCATCAGGCATCAGGCATTGCAAGATTTTCGCATGCAGTTCCCAAACAAGACCCACCGCATCAGCACACCAATCATTTAATTTTCTTCAGTACTTTCAGTCCTTTTTTTCGCTGTGCGAACAGGGTACGCAACTCTTTCTGAAGCTGCTTACGGTCATCGTTATCTTTTTCTTTCTCCAGTTTTTCCTTGAGCGTGCGCTGCTTCTTTTTCAATTTTTTCAATATTTCTTTGATTGAATCTATTTCTTCCCGCTGTTGCTTCTTTTCTGCACTGAAAAACTCCTCGGCGCGCTTTATCAACTTGGACGTTTTCATTGCCTGGCTCCCCTTCTACTGATCTTTTGTCATTTCCAAAACTTCAGCGACATCGTCATCATCCAGTGCAATCGCACGT
>PKUO01000060.1 GCA_002869585.1 Sedimenticola sp. | reverse complement strand
ATTATCAGGACCAGTTGCTGCTGGATTGGGTTATGGGACATGTAGTGCCATCCGATGCTGCTATCAGACGCCTGGTTGCCTTGATGCAGAACGGCTGAGTTGACCCTACACACCACAAGGATGTGGTTATGACTTCAACATACAGATATAAATTCCTGCTATCACCCTCCCGGCTGCACCTGGGTTTTCTGCTGGTTTCAGGCATCTTTCCCTTGGTGTTGGTAGGAGTGATGGAAATGCCCTCAGGGCCGAAATGGCTGCTGTTGGCAGTTTTGGTCCTCTTTGGCCTCCTGCAGTATCTTGCCTGGCGGAATCAGCAAAAGACGATCGTCTACCTGGAGCAGTTGAACGACTGTGACTGGCGACTGGGTTATGCAGATGGGACAGTAACTGAGGGGCGGATCACCGAAAACAGCTATCTCACGCGATACCTGATGATTTTTCGTCTGGTAGCCAAGGATCGTCAAGGCAGAAAAATTATCCTGTTTCCCGATAGCCTGGGGGAGGGGGAGTTTCGCAGACTGCGTTTACGCATAATTACGGGCCTGAAAACAGGGCAGAACCCGGAGCTCGATCAGGGCGTGTAGTTGTCCGGGATCAGGATCGTGGGGGCCTTCTGAAAACGGTTATCGATTTTTGGAAAGTCCAGGGTGTAGTGCAGGCCCCGGCTCTCACGCCGCCGCTGGGCTGATCGTATGATGAGGTCGGCAACCTCGACCAGGTTGCGCAGTTCCAGCAGGTCATTGGTGACATGGAAGTTGCTGTAATACTCGCGAATCTCGTGGCGCAGCAGATTCACCCGTCGTTTCGCGCGCTCAAGCCGGTTATTGGTGCGCACTATGCCCACGTAATCCCACATAAAACGGCGAAGTTCCTCCCAGTTATGAGACACCACCACCTCTTCATCGGAGTTGGTCACCCGGCTCTCATCCCAGGCGGTGACCGATTCCGGCAGGGAGATCTCGTCGATTCTGGCGGTGATGTCCTCCACCGCGAGTTGGGCAAATACCAGGCACTCCAGCAATGAGTTGCTGGCCATGCGGTTGGCTCCGTGCAGGCCGGTATAGGCGGTTTCGCCTACTGCAAACAGATTGGCGAGATCTGCCCGTGCATGATGGTCGGTAACGATACCGCCACAGGTGTAGTGCGCGGCCGGAACCACGGGAATTGGTTCCTTGGTGATATCGATACCGTATTTGAGGCACTTATTATATATGTTGGGGAAGTGTTCAACGATGAATTCGCTTGGCCGATGGCTGATATCCAGATAGACACAATCGGCGCCCAGCCGCTTCATCTCATGATCGATGGCGCGCGCTACCACGTCACGTGGCGCCAGTTCAGCCCTTTCATCGAATTCAGGCATGAATCGCGTGCCATCCGGCAGCAGCAAGCGTCCCCCTTCACCGCGCAACGCCTCGGTGATCAGGAAGGATTTGGCATGGGGATGAAACAGGCAGGTGGGGTGAAACTGGTTAAACTCCATGTTGGCGATGCGGCAGCCGGCCCGCCATGCCATGGCAATACCATCGCCGGTCGAGACATCGGGGTTGCTGGTATAGAGATAGACCTTGCTGGCTCCGCCGGTGGCCAACACAGTGAATTTGGCCAGAAAGGTGTCGACATGATCAGTATCTTTGTCGAGCACATAGCAGCCCAGGCAACGGTTACTCGTCAGGCCCAGTTTGCTTCCGGTGATCAGGTCGATGGCGATATGGTTTTCGAAAAGATCGATATTGCTGCGGGCGCGGACCTGGGAGACCAGGGTGGTTTCCACCTCTTTGCCGGTCGCGTCCGCTGCATGAATCACGCGCCGATGTGAATGGCCACCCTCGCGAGTGAGGTGATAACCGGTTCCCGGGGGCTGATCCCGGGTGAAGGCGACACCCTCGCTCAGCAACCAGCGAATGTTCTCGGGGCCTTTTTCGACCACCAGTCTGACGGTCTCCTCGTCGCAGATACCGCCGCCGGCATCAAGCGTGTCGGCCACATGGGATTCGAGCGAATCCTCCTCATCGAGAACCGCGGAAATCCCACCCTGGGCATAGTAGGTATTGCCTTCGGTGAGTTGTCGCTTGGAGATCACGGCAATTCGAATCGTCTCGGGTAGACGCAGCGCAAGGCTCAGCCCGGCTGCGCCACTGCCCAGGATCAGGACGTCGTGTTTGAATTCAGTGCTCATTAACCACTCTTGATTTGCCGTGATCAGGTCTTTCAGTTCATAATCCAGTAATTATGAACGCAGGTTCTGTTCAATGGAATGCTAACCCAATTTAGCAACCACGATAACCAGAAAAAGAATCATTCATTTCTCGAACTTATCAGTGGGCAGGCTGTCTACCTTCCTAGAAAGGAAAGAGCGCTTGCCGGATTCAGGGGGTACGCCCGAATGGGCGAGCGAAGAACAGACCAGGAACTAGTTGAACAGGTACAGAGAGGGGACAAACGGGCTTTTGACCTGCTGGTGCTTAAATACCAGCAAAAGGTTGCAAATCTCGTTTCCCGCTATGTACGTGATCCCAATGAGACGCTGGATGTGACACAAGAAGCGTTTATCAAGGCATATCGGGCACTTCCCAATTTTCGCGGGGACAGTGCTTTTTATACCTGGCTGTATCGTATCGCCATCAATACAGCTAAAAACTTTCTGGTCGCTCAAAGCAGAAGACCTCCAGGTAGTGATGTAGATGCCGATACCGCAGAGCAGATGGATGTCGGTACGCGCCTCAAGGAGCATGCGACGCCTGAGAATCATCTGATGCGCGAAGAGATTGCGAATACGGTGCGAAATGCAATCGACGATCTGCCGGAAGACCTGCGAACGGCTATCACCCTGCGCGAGTTCGAGGGCTTGAGTTACGAGGAGATCGCCAAGGCGATGGATTGTCCGGTAGGCACCGTGCGTTCCAGGATTTTCCGGGCAAGGGCAGCGATAGACGAGAAACTCAAACCGTTGCTGCAGCCATGAAGCAGTAACAACGACTGATTTCAACACCTGAACATGTCGGATATGACAATGACAGACAACATCAAGCAACAAATTTCCGCGCTCATCGATGGTGAGTTATCTTCAGCTGAAAATAACACTTTGCTGAACAGCCTGAAGGACAATCCGGAGTTGAAGGCGACCTGGGGCAGGTATCACCTGATCAGCGATGCGCTCCGCGGTGAACAGATTCAAGTCGAGGTGTTCAATATTGCCGAACGGGTCAGGGCCCGAATCGATGATGAACCAGCGATCATCTCGATTCCAAAGTCAAGAGATGTCACGCATTCGTCTGAAAAAGATAACGGCGTACACTGGTTGAAACCGGCGGTTGGGGTGGCGTTGGCGGCATCGGTGGCCGGTGCAGTCATAATGGTCATGCCCGATTTCTCAACCAATCCGGGGCAAATCCAGCCTATGCAGGTTGCCGACAGCAACACTACAACGGTCGCGCCCCAGCCCATGCAGCTCGTTGCGAGCATTTCTCCGGTTACCCGGACATACAGCCAATCGAGCGGTACCCGCTGGAAAAATCTGGCACAGCCGGAAATCGAGTCCAAGCTTAATCGCTATCTGGTTGATCATAATGAACTGGCATCGCCCTCAGGCATGACCGGCGTTTTACCCTATGCATCCTTTGTCAGTTATGACTCGAATCAGTAGTCGGTTGTTTTTCTACAGAACACCCGGCTTGTTAATGGCAGCCGGACTGTTTTTTCTGGCACAGGCTT
Source organism: Sedimenticola sp. (assembly GCA_002869585.1). Taxonomy (GTDB): domain Bacteria; phylum Pseudomonadota; class Gammaproteobacteria; order Chromatiales; family Chromatiaceae; genus BM503. Next base: position 10,983 of record PKUO01000060.1, on the reverse strand, counting down.
CTTCATCGTTGGCCGATGGATCGGATACAGAGGTCCATGACTGGCTCAAGCGCATGGTTGAGTCGGTTCACACGCTCAACTATGACGGTACTTTTGTCTACCTGCATGACAACCATATGGAGACCATGCGGGTGATTCATGCCGTACATGACAACGATGAACACGAACGGTTGATTTCCCTGAATGGTGCGGCGCGACAGGTCATCCGCGACAACGCATCAGTGACCTGCGTGACACCTGATTCAAAGTCCATCTCAATTGGGAAACGCATGCTTGGTCAGGGCTTCCGGGCGGTGTTTTCGGCAGACACCCGAGAACTGGCAGATTTCTACGAGTTCAGCATGATCGGCGAATCGCGGGTGGCCGATCGCAAGACCAAGGTGTTTGCTATCATCCCCAAGGATAATTACCGTTATGGATACCGAATCTATCTCGATGTCGAGAACGCCCTGCCACTGAAGACGGATATGCTGGATAGTGAAGGCGTTGCGGTCTCGCAGATCATGTTTACCAGCCTGCGCATAGAAAACAGTATTGCCAGCGAATCGGAATCGTATCTGGATGGCAAGGAAAACTATCGCTGGAATCAGGAGAAACCAAACTCGCCACTGGGCGAGTCGGGAAGCAGTTGGACATTCAGACAACTGCCGAATGGATTCAAGAAGATCTACCACACGAAAAAGTCCTCATCCAAGGGACGGGAGGATGTCGATCATCTGGTGCTTTCCGATGGTCTGGCAACGCTTTCTGTTTACATCGAAGACCGGTCTCTGGGGAATGTCCTGACAGGCGCATCAAGAATGGGTGCGGTGAATGCTTTTGGTATTCAACTATCCGGTCATCATGTCACGGTTGTCGGCGAGGTCCCGGCACTCACGGTTGAAAGCGTCGCCAACTCCTTGCTTCCCGCGCAACAGTAACCATGATCGAAGAACCCGCTATCGTTATCGAAAGCAGGGGTGATCTGGCCCGGGTTGAAACGCAACGCAAAACCACATGCGGCGGCTGTGCGGCAACCAACACCTGCGGTACCTCCGTGCTTGCCAAAGTCTTCGGACAGAAAAGAACAATTCTCACGGTACGGAATCCTATCGGCGCGGATGCCGGTGAACAGGTTATTCTGGGGCTGCCGGAGGCCTCTCTGCCCAAGGCCTCGTTTCTTCTTTATATCCTGCCTTTGTTGTCCTTACTGATTTTCTCTTTGCTGGGTGAATGGGCCTGGGGCTTGTTCTTTGCAACATCCACGGAACCCGCAGCTATTGTCTGTGGTCTACTGGGTCTGTTAATGGGATTGAAAGGGGTTGGCCTCTATACCCGTAACAATACCAATCAAAACTATCAGACGGTCATACTGCGTCGCGCAGATCAGGCGACAGTAAATTTCATTGCAAGATGATTTGTAATTGCGGCCGTTCAAGTAAGAGTCACAGGAGTAGAAAGTATATGAGCGCAATATCTAACCAGAAGCGTTTTTATCTTGTTGCCATGAGCATATTCATGCTGTTACTCAGCATCGACCTGCAGGCACGCTCATTGCCTGATTTTACAGGACTGGTGGAACAGAATAGTCCGGCTGTTGTGAATATCAGCACCAAGCAAAAAAAATCAACGGGCAGTAAATATCGGCATGAATTCAATATGCCCGATCTGCCGGAAAACAGCCCGTTCAATGATCTGTTCAAACACTTCTTTGGTGATCAACTGGAAAACCAGGACCCGAAAGAGTTTGAGGCGCAGTCCCTGGGTAGCGGTTTCGTTATCTCTGAAGACGGCTATATCCTGACCAACAATCACGTTGTCAGTGGCGCCGATGAAATTCTGGTGCGTTTTTCCGGGCGAAAAGAGTATGTCGCGGAGATCATTGGCACGGATAAGCAAAGTGATGTGGCCTTGCTCAAGGTTGATGCCGATAATCTGCCGGTGGTGAAGATCGGAAGCGCTACAGACATGAAAGTGGGTGAGTGGGTTCTGGCCATCGGATCGCCTTTTGGTTTTGATCATACCGTCACCGCAGGGATCATCAGCGCCAAAGGGCGCAGTCTCCCGAATGAAAATTATGTGCCTTTTATCCAGACGGATGTGGCGATCAATCCGGGTAACTCCGGCGGTCCGCTGTTCAATCTGGACGGCGAGGTGATCGGTATCAATTCTCAGATCTATAGCCGTACCGGTGGATTCATGGGACTCTCCTTCGCTATTCCTATTGAGATGGCAATGACAGTCTCTGAACAGCTGAAAACCAAAGGCAAGGTGAGCCGGGGCTGGTTGGGCGTACTTATTCAGGACGTGACTCGTGAATTGGCTGATTCATTTGGCATGGAGCATCCACGTGGCGCACTGATCGCCCGGGTTTTGCCGGACAGTCCGTCCGAGAAAGCGGGCCTGCAGGCTGGCGACATCATCCTGGAATACAACGGCAAAGAACTGGTCAACTCGTCAATGCTGCCACCACTGGTGGGTTCAAGCCGAATTGATGTGCCCGCTGATGTGGTTATTCTTAGGGATGGCAAACATAAAACCGTTCAGGTCAATATTGGTGAGCTGCCAGAGGAAGACGAATTGGCCCAGGCAGGCACTCCGGATAAACCGAAGGCGGAAAAAACCATCCTTGGTCTGACGGCGATTGATATTAGCGAGACAGTCAAGGAACAGTACCAGTTGGAAACTGACAAGGGCGTGGTTGTGAACAAGGTTCTGTCAGGCCCGGCCCAGACCGCCGGTATTCGTGAGGGTGACGTGATCCAGATGATCAACAACCAGAGGGTCGACAACCTTGATGAGTTTACCCAGCAGCTGGAAAAACTGCCGAAAGGCCAGACCATTGCCGTGCTGGTGCAGCGTCGTTCAGGACCGATGTTTCTTGCCTTGAAGGTGCCGGAATAACAACGGTTTAGGAACGTGAAGCCCAAGCTTCAGTTCTACTTCCGCCAAGGCTGCCACCTCTGTGAAGACATGTGGCAGCAGTTATTGGAAGAGGGGGCCGATAGCGCTTTTGAGCTTGAGTCCTTCGATATCGACAGGAATCAACCATTGAACGAAAAATATGGCACGCTGATTCCTGTTCTGGAGGCGGAAGGCAGGATATTGTGTTGTTATTACCTCGATCGCATGGCATTGCATGCCTATTTAGGCACAGAAAATGCCTAGGCTATTTGTGCTGTCCCCAATCTAGGGTATCATGCCCAGGCTGTTTTAAGCTTTTCAACAGATCGCTAGGAACGGAACTTTTCAGATGAAAAGTTCCGTTTTTTTAGTAAGTTATGAAATAATCCCACCTTGTGACCGCGATCCATGGTGATTGATGTCCAGATACCCTTAGATCCATAGAGTTTATGACCGACCTCCAGCACATTCGCAATTTTTCCATCATTGCCCATATCGATCATGGCAAATCGACCATTGCGGACCGGTTTATTCAGATCTGCGGGGGGCTGACAGAACGCGAGATGGCCAACCAGGTGCTGGATTCGATGGATATCGAGCGCGAGCGAGGCATCACCATCAAGGCCCAGAGCGTCACTCTCGAGTACAAGGCAAAAGATGGTGAGATTTATAAACTGAATTTCATCGACACCCCGGGACATGTCGATTTCTCCTACGAGGTCTCCCGTTCTCTGGCGGCATGCGAGGGTGCGCTGCTGGTCGTGGATGCGGCCCAGGGCGTTGAAGCCCAGAGTGTGGCCAACTGCTATACGGCCATTGAGCAGGGTCTTGAGGTTCTTCCGGTACTCAACAAGATAGACCTGCCGGCTGCGGAGCCCGAGCGGGTCATTACCGAGATAGAAGAGATCATCGGTCTGGAGGCCCGGCATGCGATACATGTCAGCGCAAAGACCGGGCTCGGCATACCTGATCTTCTGGAACAACTGGTTCAGACTATCCCGCCACCTGTGGGTGACGAAACAAAGCCCCTTCAGGCGTTGATCGTCGATTCCTGGTTTGATCCCTACGTCGGTGTAATTTCACTGATACGGGTCTTCAATGGAATTATCCGACTGAAGGACAAAATCTGCATCATGTCATCCGGTCGAACCTACCAGACAGAGTCTGTTGGTGTGTTCACGCCGAAAATGCTCAAAACGACCCAGCTTAGTCCCGGCGAAGTGGGCTTTGTGATAGCGGGCATCAAGGAGATTGATGGTGCTCCGGTGGGGGATACCATCACCCTGGCCGACAGAAAGGCCAGCGAGCCGCTACCCGGATTTGCAGAGATGCGCCCGCGCGTTTTCTCAGGTCTTTATCCGGTAAACTCCGAAGACTACGAAGACTTCCGCGAGGCACTCAAGAAGCTCAAACTGAATGACTCTGCCCTGCATTTTGAGCCGGAAACGTCCCAGGCTCTGGGATTTGGATTTCGGTGCGGCTTCCTGGGAATGCTGCACATGGAAATTGTGCAGGAGCGACTTGAGCGTGAGTATGATCTTGACCTGATCACAACAGCGCCAACGGTAATCTATGAGATCGAATTGAATGGCGGTGAGGTGATCTATATTGACAACCCGTCTGATCTACCCGATCCCAGCAAGATTACCGAGATCAGAGAGCCGATTATCGAGGCGCATATCCTGGTTCCCCAGAGTCATCTGGGCAATGTAATCAATCTCTGTATCGAAAAACGCGGACTCCAGAAAAACATGCAATATTTGGGCGGCCAGGTCCAGATAACTTATGATCTGCCGATGAACGAGGTGGTTCTCGATTTTTTTGACCGGCTAAAGTCCGTGAGTCGAGGTTATGCCTCATTTGAGTATGAATTCAAGCGCTTCCAGGCAGCCCCGCTGGTGAAGCTTGATATACTGATCAACGGCGATAAAGTAGATGCGCTGTCAATCATTGTTCATCGCGATATTGCAGAATCGCGGGGCCGTGATCTGACGGTAAAGATGAAGGAAATCATACCCAGGCAGATGTTTGAGGTGGCCATACAGGCGGCAATCGGTAGTAAGATTCTTGCCAGAACAACCGTCAAGGCACTGAGAAAGAATGTAACCGCCAAGTGTTATGGTGGTGATATCACACGCAAAAGAAAGCTGCTGGAGAAACAAAAGGCCTGCAAAAAACGTATGAAACAGGTCGGTCGTGTTGAGATTCCCCAGGATGCCTTTCTGGCGGTATTGCGAATCGGAAAAGACAACTGATCGGACCTCGGACTAACGGATAAAAATAATGCATTTTGATTTTCCTACATTTCTGGTTCTGGCCACCTTTCTGACCGGTGGAATATGGTTGGTTGACGCACTGTTTTTCGCGAGAAAAAGAAAACAGCGAGTGGGGCAGATCGGCGCATCAGGAAAAGAGCCCCTTCTGGTTGAGTATTCCAGGTCATTTTTTCCGGTGATATTGATTGTCCTGATTTTACGCTCATTCATTGTGGAGCCCTTCCGTATCCCTTCGGGATCGATGATGCCAACTCTGCTGGTCGGTGACTTTATTCTGGTCAACAAATTCACCTATGGCATCCGCCTTCCTGTGCTGAATAAAAAGGTCGTTGAAAACAATGATCCCCAACGCGGTGATGTGGTTGTCTTCAAGTATCCACAAAATCCTACACTCGACTATATTAAAAGGGTGATCGGGGTTCCCGGAGATTCTGTCCATTATCAGAATAAAACATTGTTTATAAACGGTGTTCCACAAAAGCAGACTCCAATAGGCGTGTATACGGGGGTCGGCAGCGGAGCACGTGAGACGGGCACCCTTAAAAATATAGAAGACTTGGGTGGTATTGAACATGAGGTGCTGGTCAACCCGATGGCACCGGATTTTGGCTATGGCTGCCAGGTACTGCTCCGTGGCCCGATTACTGTGCCCGATGACCACTATTTTGTCATGGGCGACAATCGTGACAACAGTAACGACAGTCGCTGCTGGGGGCTGGTGCCAGAGAAAAATCTTGTAGGTAAGGCATTTGGCATCTGGATGAACTGGGATGGGAATAAAGATGGCTTGCCTGTCGCATGGGAGCGAATTGGGAACAGCATTGATTAAGTAGGGGTAAAAAGCATGTCGGAAATGAATCTCAAAAATCAAAAGGGTATGACTTTTCTCAGTTGGCTGATTGTATTGGCCCTGATCGGTTTCTTTGCGCTGCTGACCATCAAAATTGTTCCAATCTATCTGGAAAACTACACGGTTAAAAGTATTCTTGAGTCATTGAACGATGAACCATTGATTACACAAAAAACCGCACGGGAAGTTAAATCAATGGTTATCAGGCGTATTGATATCAATGGCATCTACGACCTGAAGTCAGATAACGTAACCGTTAAGAAAAGCCCCGGTATCATGGATGTCAAAATAGAATATACCGTGCAGAAAAACATGGCGGGCAATCTGGATATCGTCGTTAAATTTGCGGATCAGATACGATTGGTGGCTAATTGAGAGAGCCCGTTGAACGGCTGTCACGAGCACTCGATTATCAGTTCTCGAACAGTCAGCTGATAGATACTGCACTGACGCATCGAAGTGCAGGCAGTGATAATAATGAACGTCTTGAGTTTCTCGGTGATTCAATTCTTGGCTTTATCATTGCCGACGAATTATATTCCCGTTTTGCCGACGCCGATGAAGGCCAGTTGAGCCGTCTAAGGGCCAAACTGGTAAAAAAAGAGTCACTGGCGAGTATTGCGCGGGAACTTGAGATCGGTAGCTACCTTAATCTCGGACCCGGCGAACTGCGAAGTGGCGGGCATTCGCGAGACTCGATTCTTGCTGATGCCTTTGAGGCAATTCTTGCTGCAATCTATCTTGACTCCGGCTATGAAAACACCCGTACAGTCATCCTTCGGCTGTTTACCTCGCGCTTGAATAAAATTTCTGAAAAGGCCTTTCAGAAAGACCCCAAGACCCAGTTGCAAGAACTACTGCAATCAAAAAAACTGCCTTTGCCTGAGTATGCGATTCTGGAAATCACCGGGTTACAGCATGACCAGCAGTTTTCCATAGCGTGCAAGGTATCAAATCTTGATTATCAAACCACGGGAGTAGGCAACAGTCGGCGAAGTGCTGAGCAGTCTGCGGCAAAAAAATTCCTGGAAATCCTGACTAATGAATGAAAAAACCACTAACCGTTGTGGATACTGTGCCATTGTCGGTCGCCCGAATGTGGGCAAATCAACCCTGTTGAATGCCATCGTCGGACAAAAATTGGCGATTACGTCAAAGAAGCCACAAACCACCCGACACAGTATTCTTGGAGTAAAAACCCTTGATGGCGGACAGATAATATTTGTGGATACCCCGGGAATTCATCAGCGTGGTGATCAGCCGATGAACCGATATCTGAACAGAACAGCCAAAACCATGCTAGCGGATGTGGATGTGATTCTGTTTCTGGTTGAAGCTGAGAGATGGCAGAAAGAAGACGAGGGCGCACTCGAGGCGGTAAAGAAAACCAACAAGCCCGTGATTCTGTTGATTAATAAGATCGATAACCTGAAAAACAAAGAAGACCTGCTTCCGTTCATGGAAATGCTTTCATCATTGCACAGTTTTTCCGAGATAATACCGATCTCAGCGAAAAGGGAAACCGGCATTATTGAGGTGGAAAATTCTGTTCTTGCTCGTCTTCCCAACAACCCGAACATATTCCCGGACGATCAGTTGACCGACAGACCGGAAAGATTTTTCGCGGCAGAATTGATCCGTGAACAGATCACGAGACGTTATGCTAAAGAGATCCCCTATTCGGTCACTGTCGAGATCGAAAAGTTTGAAGAAGAGGGTAATCTGTATCGTATAAATGCATTAATCTGGGTTGAGAGAGAAGGTCAGAAGAAGATTATCATCGGCCAGAAGGGCGAGGCGCTAAAAGAGGTCGGCAGACTTTCCAGAATTGAAATGGAGAAGATGTTCGATAAAAAGGTCTTTCTTACTGTTTGGATCAAGGTCAAAAAAAGCTGGTCGAGCGATGAGTCTGCGCTCACCAAACTCGGATATTTTGACTGATCCTGTTTTACTAATGTGAATTCCAGCAAGACAGCAGACAGTTTTCAACAGGCTTTCATACTGCATCGCCGACCTTATTCAAACAACAGTCTCTTGGTCGAATGCTTCACAGCCGGCTATGGTCGATTCCCTGCAATTGCCAGAGGTGTTTCCAGCGGTAAATCGCGAACGGGCAATCTGCTCCAGCCATTCTCCCCGCTGGTAATTCAATGGCGAGGAAAAGGCGAGGTGGTTTCGCTGGTCAAGTACGATCAGGATAACAAGCCTGTCTTGTTGAAGGGGAAGTCGCTTTTGTGCGGCTTTTACTTAAATGAACTGGCCATGAGGTTGTTACAAAGAAATGATCCTCATCCCAACATATTCCATAGCTATGCCAAGGCGATAACCGATCTGGCGTGCAATAATCCAGTCGATCCCATACTTAGGCAATTCGAACTTAAATTACTCCACGAACTTGGGTATGGTATAACACTCGATTATGATGCAGAGACAGGCCAGCCTGTGGAACAGGATAAATATTACGATTTCGTGCTGGAGCAGGGGCCTGTGCGTAGTAGTCGAAAAACAGAGCAAACCATCTCAGGCAGAACACTACATGCCTTGTCCAATCAAACAGCCATGGATGTGGAACAGTGGCGTGAAGCAAGAAGACTCACACGGAAAATACTCAATTTCTATTTAGGTAACGTACCGTTGAAGAGTCGGGATTTATTTAGAACAAAGTTATAATGAGAGCTTGAATATGGGTTTTGAACGAAATGTCCTTCTGGGTGTGAATATTGATCATGTTGCGACACTGAGACAACAGCGCGGGACGAGATACCCAGAACCGATACAAGCGGCGCTTGTCTCAGAACAGTCCGGGGCGGATGCCATAACGGTCCATCTCAGGGAGGATAGGCGTCATATCCAGGAACGGGACGTGGAAATTATCAGTGGTTGCATTCAGTCCAGACTTAATCTCGAAATGGCCGCCACCTCTGAAATGCTCGCCATTGCACGAAAAATCAGGCCCAGTGATTGTTGTATCGTTCCCGAAAAGCGTGATGAGTTGACGACCGAAGGCGGACTGGATGCGCATGCCTCAGTCGAGTACCTCAAGGATTACTGTGCCGAGTTGACTGAATCATCCATACGAGTCTCGCTGTTTATCGATGCGGATAAACGACAGATTGATGCAGCTTATGAAATCGGCGCACCGGTTATAGAAATTCATACCGGACACTATGCGGATGCAACCAGTCCGGAGCAAATCAAAAGTGAACTGAATAGGATCGTGGAGTCTGCAGAGTATGCCCATCAATTGGGTATACAGGTCAACGCAGGGCATGGTCTCGACTATCACAATGTCCTTGCGATTGCATCTGTTCCAGTCATCAGGGAGTTGAATATTGGACATTCAATTGTAGCCAGGGCAATATTTTCCGGCTTGGGAAAAGCGGTTTCTGACATGAAAAAACTGATCTGCCAGATAACGTAGTGAAAGTTATGTGTCCGCTCTTCTGCCATGGGCGCCAAGAATACTCTGACACTGGTGTAAGACTTGCTGGACATCGCTATCAATATCACCATATGATTTGGCAAGAAGCCGGCTCTCAAGGTTGGATAAAGATTCAGTAAGCATTGTTGTTCCACAAATTGATGATGCTCCATGCAATCTATGCACTTTTTGAAATAAATCGGACCAGTCTTCCTGATTGCTGGCATGAGTGATTTCAGCGACACACTCTGGAAGTTCGCTTACGAACTGACCCATAAGTTCGTCCGCAAGCTTTTCATTGCCTCCCGTTGCATAGAGTGCAATTGAATGATCACGCATGCCATCGTATCGATCCACTGCATCTATCACCGTTTCGCCTTCGATTAATTTCCCGCATTCCATTTTCAGCAGGCTGCAAATCGTCTCCCAGAGTGTGATATCGGAAACTGGCTTAATCAGATAGGCATCCACACCTGTATTCAGAATTTCCTCTCTATGCTCGGGGATAGCATCAGCGGTCAGGGCAATGATTGGTACAGTATTGTTTGCCGATCCACCTCTGATTATATGGATGGCCTGCTTACCATCCATGATGGGCATGTGCACATCAATTATGACAAAATCGATATTCTGTTCATAAAAAAGCTTTACGACTTCTTCCCCATTGGTGGCTGTGAATATTGTTGCATGGCTCTCATGCAATAATGTTTCCATTAATTTCAAATTAATCAGATTGTCATCAGCGACAAGAATATTGAAACCATTCAAGAGAGGCAGTTGAATTTTAAGAACAGCATCGGATTGATTTGGTGTATCAGTCAGTAAGCTGGAGATGGTTTTTATCAAGGCCAGGTGCTTAACTGGCTTTGATATGCATTTTTTTGCACCCATAGTTTCAAATTTATTCAAAACCGACTGATTGGTTGTGCTGGCCAGAATTAAAATTGGCATATGGGCGGTTTGTATTACCGGTTGAAGTTGACTGATTAAAACACTGTCAGCCAACTCTTTTGCGCTCAGTCCAATGACAATCAGGTCCAGATGTGCAAGATCCATCTGAAAGATATCTTTTAACTCCCTGGTTGTTACGGAAATCTCTGCCTTGTTCAAACTGTGCTTAAGGACATTACGGGAGAGGGCATGACTATCGAATACACTGACCCTATAGTCATGCAACACTCTGTTGCTATTGACTACAGGTTCATTCGCGGCTTTATTCAGGCGTAGATATACCCGAAAACAACTACCTTGACCTTCCGAACTTTCCACTTCTATTCGGCCTTTCATCGTCTCCGCAAGCTTTCGGCTGATACTCAGTCCGAGACCGGTACCACCATATATCTTTTTCTGACCAGAATTGCTTCTATGAAAGGAGGAGAACAGATTATCGCGGACTGTATTGTCAATACCCATCCCTGTATCAGTCACAGAGAACATGATAAGGCAGTTGTCGACATTGTCTTCTTCGATCATTACTCTGATGATGATCTCTCCAGTATCAGTAAACTTGATCGCATTACCCAAGAGATTGACAACGATTTGTCGAATGCGGG
>PKUO01000108.1 GCA_002869585.1 Sedimenticola sp. | reverse complement strand
TCTTAAGCCTTTTACTTCACGTGCTATAAATTCATAGCCTTCGTAAGAGACTTTATCACCCACATTTGGGATTCTGTCGAACAAACGGAAGGCCACTCCGCCAATCGTGGTCATTACCGGGTCGTCAAAATCAAAATTGGTCAGATTATAGAAATCACCCAGACGCATATCGCCCGGAACGATATAACTGTTCTCGTCTTCTTCCTTGTAATACTCCTGCCCCTCCATCCTTCCGGATATCTCACCAAAAATGAACGTCAATACATCCTTCATGGTAACTATGCCCAGTACCTCGCCATATTCACCCAGAATAATGGCCACTCGGGTATTGTGTGCCTGAAAGTAGTCGAACATTTCATCTACTTTTTTGGTTGGAGGAACGAAATGGGCGGGCTTAAGGATCATATCCAAGGTTACCTGGGAGAGATCACCACCCCCACGCACCAGCTTCAGGATGTCCTCGGAGTGGATAAAGCCGATAACATTATCCCAGTGTCCCTGATAGACCGGAATCCTGGGATGCTGATAGTTGCGGAACTTATCAATCAGTTCATCTACCGGAAGAGCGGCATCAAGAAAGAGTATGCGCGGCCCTGGTGTCATGATATGGGAAATATCGGTTTCCGCAGCCTCCAGGACATTATCGATCAGTACCCGTTCGGTTGCATCGATAATGCCGGTTTCCTCACCCTCCTCCAGCAGGGTTCGCAGCTCATCCCTTTGCAGAATGTTTTCCCTGTTGATTTCATCTCCAACTATGAGGGTGGTAATCCGGTCTGCCACTACCCGGACGGCCTCCCGAAGCGGCGTGATGAAGACAATCCAGCGCGGCAGAAGACGGGCAGTCAGACGGGTAGAGAACTTGACCGGAAAACTGACAGCGATCGTTTTCGGGGTAACCTCTCCAACCAGAAGTAGCAAAGGCACCATAATGACTATATTGACCCAGCCTACATCCGCCTCACCAACCAGAATAAGCAGAATGGCTGCCATATTCACAGCCGAAGCGATATTAACCAGTTCGTTGCCGCATAAAATGGATATGATAAGACGCCTCGGTTCATCCAGCATGGCATGAATGCTTTCCGAATGCTTATCCCGGGTTTGTCTTAGTTTTTGCAGGTCAATACGGCTGAGTGAGAAAAGTGCCGTTTCGGAGCCGGAGAAGACAGCCGACAGACTGAGCAAAAGAACCTGGAACAGGGCACGCACGGCCAGTTCAACATCAGAGGATGTGAGCGCCAGAGAGTCATAGAATTCAATGAGCTCATTCATCCATTTCTGCTCAATGGCCGACCTTGATTAGCTGTATGTTCTTGGATTTATAATTCGTTTATACCGATATAAGAATAACACTTAACGCTTATTCTGGTGAGAAATTTAAGAATTTAATGAGTTTGGCTGACCGAAATCAATAACATCTGGCAGTGAGATGCCTGTGGAGATCTCGATAAAGGAGGCTTGTCAGGTCAAGAGTTGGGTATTCATCCTGTTTGAATCGGTGTGATGGTAGTCTCCAACCGCATGAGTTTCATCCTGAAATTCACGGGTGGCGGTTTTCGTTTTCCCTGACAGAAGATCTTTCAGGCCCATCCGGGGATCAGAAGGTCCAACGATAACCGAGACCCAGAAAATAGTCGAGAAAATCTTCCTCGGAGGTAGAACTGCTTTCGTCGTACCAGTTCGCACCGATCTCCATCTCAATAATGAAATCATTTCTGAACCTGTATTCACCCTGCAACAGGCCGCCAAGTTGCAAGCGCGTGTCATCGTTATTCTTGTTATCCCGGTATGAAGCCGTCAGTTTGGGCTTGATACGCCAAAGATTAGTGATCGGATAACGGCTATTGGCACTCAGTGTTACTGTATCTGAAGACATCGTATCGGCGTATCTCAATGACAAAATACCAATATCGCCTTTTTTGATCAGATTGTTTTTTATCACCTGTGCAGTGTAGAACAACTCGTTTCCGGTTTCTTCCGTTGCCTCGACGCCACCTGACGCCGGGGTATGAGATACGTTGGACAGTGTCAGATCACCGCTGAGTTGCAATTCGTCGGACAGCGACATCGTCCCACCAAAGGAAAAGACATTACTGGTTGCGGTTCTGTCCTGAGCCAGGTCATATATCTGTTCGGAAGTATAGAGATCTTTCAGGGCTTCGATACTGAATACCGACTGCCCCTGCAATGCATTGTTAGTGGTGAGAATCGGGTTGGTTCGATAATCGTAGTTCGCATATAAACGAATATTATCGGTTACGGTCCAGTTTGACTGAACAAGGATAGTATTCAACTCGTTGTAAAAGATATCGTAATCGATCAGACCGAATATGGACCTCTTATCGTCAAAATATCTTGCCTCGGCGCCAACTGCACGCCGATCAACCAGCCCGTCCGATCTTTGCTCCATGGCAAACAAGGTGATATCGATATCGTCAAACAGGGAATTAAGCTCAGCATTCAATCCATAGAAATACTTGTCATCACGGATAAACGTATCAGAGGAACGCTCAACGGGGACACCGGCATATACATTGACTTTGGTATCGTCATTAAACCTATAGCCCAACACGCCACCGTCAAACCGGTTCAGAATACCGCTTGATCTGAATCTTTGGCGACCGAACCGGGTTGATATATTGGTTTTTGAGTTTTCCACATCAATATAGGCTGCGCTGAGTGATTCATCACTACCTGGCCCATCCGACAACATATCGTATTCATAGCCCCCAGAAAGCTGAACACGAATATCGTAGTCCTCTGTCCTTCTCCTCGCCGTGATATCCAGATTAGTGTCTATCTGTGAGCGGGTTACCGAATCCTCATCGTCAACAAATTCGCTATCGATGCGATCTTCACGATAGGCCTGATACAGGCTGCCATAGATATCCCAAGGCGTCTCCGCTGGTCGGGTTTCCTGTTTGACACTTCGTAATTTCTCCTTGGGTTTTTGTGATGCCGTCAGTAATCCAGCCAGGCGTTGCCTGACCCTGTCGGCATCTTCACCCTCGGGGTATCTCTCCAGATATTTATTGTATTCCGCATTGGCATGGGCGTATTGACCATTACGTTCGCGCGCCAGTCCCAAAAGTTCGAGTGCTTCCTTTTCATAGGGGTTTTTCTCTGTCTCCAGGACGGCCGTCAGCATGCGAATCGCCTTGGGATAATCGCCCGCCGTCATGACCCTTCTGACATTGTCCATCATACTGGTCAGACGACTGTCACCAGGCGCAACCTCCTCGCCTTTCGGCAGCATGATTGGCACTTCCCCGGGAGTATCCTTTTTCTCTCCCGATTCAAAGAGAAATGAGCCTTTTTCTTCTGGGGATGCGAGATCAACCCAGGCTTGTGGGTAAAAATGCCTGAGTTCTGTGAGTGCCTTAATTGCATCCTGCTGTGTCTTGAAGAAACCTACACGCAACCTATTCCACTTTGCACCTTTGACTACGGCCTCGGTGCTGTACAGGCGCTGATCTGCAGAAAGAGGTACCGGTGCAATTTTCGAGAAATCTATGGGTCTCTGTTGAGATAAAAGATTTACCACATAATTGCCTTCGGGAATTTTGACATCTTCTGTCGCCTTACTGCCAATAGCTGTTGTTACCTGTTCCTTCTGATCAATAGCAGGTGTCGTGCTAACTGGAACTTCCTGGTCTGTTTGTTTCAATTCGATATTTTCAACTACTTTTCCTTTCTCCAATTGGATTGAAAGCGAGAACTGATCTCCTCCATCATTAATCCTGTATGGACCGATTGCCGTACCAAAAGATAACAACAGAGTGGATGTTCCGAGTAATTCACCCTGGAAAACAATACGTTCCAATGGAATTTCTGCCGTACCACGCCAGGTGATCACCTCCTCTTCACCGAGAAACTCTTCCTCGGATCCAGGGGTGATCACAGGCTTGACCCTGATCTCTATCTCATTGTTTCTGGCATTTTCAAGGTGCGACACATACCTGATGGGCACATTGAAAAAAATAGTTGCTGTATTCGTCTCAGAGCCAATTTTGGTTTCAACATGGTCGATAATGCGCCTTTGCCCATAGGCACTGGCACACACCAACAAAAGAATGACAACCAATACCTTATTTATATTCTTATATAATGGCTTTCTCATTATTCTTTCCAATGCATTCATCTATTCAATGAGATTCTCACATATCAGGGAAAGTATAAACACTTAATCAAAATCACCATCTGATACCCGATGTTCACGATTCCGCGTCTCCTTAATCGTTGTCATCGAACTATTGGTATAGACATGACAAGCCCCTGAACAATCCCGCAACTCCGACACAGTGTATTTGGCATCGGGGTTTTCGTGCTTTTTATGTGGACCCGACTTGTAATCACCGGCATGACAGGCCGCGCAATCAGGTGCATAGGCTGGTGAAGACCACGTGACAACCTGACTGTTCGACTTGTGGCAGTCAAGACAGGTGACACTGGATCGATGATTTCCCGGATAGCTGCCAGAGGTGTGCTGGTAGGTCAACAATGACGACCAGGATGTTGTTCTATGGCAACTGTCACACTGGATTGTTGTATTGAAATGCCCATTCGGTTTACCGGTCGCCTGGTTACCATTATGACAGGTCGAGCAACTGCCGTTAACGCCGCTGTGATCGAACACCACCGAACTCCAGTTAGTCTGGGAGCTATGACAGGTATCACACTCCTGAGTGGTCGCAACGTGTCCGCTGGGTTTACCCGTGGCTGTAGATCCATTGTGACAACTCGAACAGCTACCGCTCACACCACTGTGGTCAAACTGCACAAAGGTCCAGTTGCTCTGGGACACATGACAGTTATCGCACTGTGCGGTGGTCTGAATGTGTCCATTCGGCTTGCCCGTGGCGGTAGTGCCGTTATGGCAACTTGAACAGCTTCCGGATACACCACTGTGATCGAACTGTACCGCAGCCCAGTTATTCTGTGAGACATGACAGGTATCGCACTGAGCTGCGGTCTGAATATGACCATTCGGCTTGCCTGTAGCGGTAGTGCCGTTATGGCAACTTGAACAGCTTCCGGATACACCACTGTGATCGAACTGCAGTGCGGACCAACTGCTTTGTGAGACATGGCAAGTATCACACTGAGCTGTTGTCTGAATGTGGCCATTTGGCTTGCCCGTGGCGGTATTGCCGTTATGACAGCTCGAACAGGTTCCGGAGACGCCGCTGTGATCAAACTGTATAGCATTCCAGCTATTCTGGGAGAGATGGCAGACATTACACTGCGCTGTGGTCAAGACATGGCCATTCGGTTTGCCCGTTGCCGTTGTCCCGTTGTGACAGCTGTTACAGCTACCGCTCACACCACTGTGGTCAAACTGTATTGCCGTCCAGTTTGATTGGGATATATGACAGGTATCGCACTGTGCAGTGGTCTGAACATGACCATTGGGCTTGCCCGTAGCGGTATTGCCGTTATGACAGCTGGAACAACTACCAGAAACGCCACTGTGATCGAAATTAACGACCGCCCAACTCGATTGAGATAAATGACAGGTATCACACTGAGCTAGGGTCTGTACATGACCGTTTGGCTTGCCGGTTGCAGTATTGCCATTGAGACAACTCGCACAATTAGTGGAAACACCGCTGTGATCGAAATTAAACACACCCCAGTTGTTCTGTGATAAGTGACAGGTATTACATTGGGCAGTGGTCTGTACATGACCATTCGGTTTACCCGTCGCCGTGTTGCCATTATGGCAGCTGGAACAGCTACCTGTTACCCCTGCGTGATCAAAATTAACAACAGACCAGCTGTTCTGCGATAAATGGCAGGTGTCACATTGCGCTGTCGTCTGCACATGGCCATTGGGCTTACCGGTTGCGGTATTTCCATTGTGACAACTCGAACAGTTACCTGACACACCACCGTGATCAAACTGCACCACGGACCAGGCTGACTGGGAAATATGGCAGGTATCACACTGGGCAGTTGTCTGCACATGCCCATTTGGCTTTCCGGTAGCTGTATTACCATTGTGACAGCTCGAACATGTGCCGTTTACACCCGAGTGATCGAATTTCACGACAGACCATGATGTCTGAGAATTATGGCAAGTGTCGCATTGCGCATTGGTCTGAACATGACCATTCGGTTTGCCGGTTGCGGTATTGCCATTATGACAACTTGAACAGCTGCCGGTTACACCATTATGGTCGAATTTAACGGACGTCCAGGATGTCTGCGAGAGATGGCAGGTATCGCATTGAGCAGCAGTCTGTACATGCTCATTTGGCTTTCCGGTTGCGGTATTGCCATTGTGACAGCTTGCACAAGCGCCACTCACCACGTTGTGATCAAACTTCACGGCAGTCCAATTGGCTTGCGATAAGTGGCAGCTATCACATTGTGCCGAGGTTTGTACATGATTGCCTGTCTTGCCTGTAGCTGTATTGCCGTTATGGCAGCTGGAACAGGTACCCGTCACCCCTTCATGGGAGAATTGCGCAACACTCCAGGATAAGGTGTTATGACAGGTGTCACATGCCGCTGTTGTTGGCACATGATTACCAGGTTTTCCGGTAGAGGTACTGCCATTGTGACAACTTGCGCATGTACCTGCCACATTCGAGTGATCGAAACGCACATTCGACCAGTTCGAAGTTGACACATGGCAGGAATCACATTGTGCCGTGGTAGTTACATGCCCAGGATTCTTACCCGTCGCCTGCGTACCGTTATGGCAGGTTGAGCAACTTCCATTAGTTAAATTATGGTCGAATTTTACTGAAGACCAGTTAGCGGTAGACAAATGACAGGCATCACATTGGGCCGTTGTCTGGATATGCTTGCCACCTTTGCCGGTTGCCGTGGTGCCATTGTGACAGCTGGAACAGCTTCCATTTGTGGAATTATGATCGAATTTTACAGCACCCCAGTTTGAAGTTGACAAATGACAGGCGTCACACTGGGCTGTCGTTTGAATATGCTTGCTGTTTTTTCCGGTTGCAGTCGAGCCATTGTGGCAACTGGAGCAACTTCCTGATGCATTACTGTGATCAAATTTTGCCGAATTCCAACTGCTGGTTGACAGATGACAGGTATCACACTGAGCTGTCGTTGGGACATGCTTATTGTCTTTGCCAGTTGCAGTGGATCCGTTATGACAGCTAGAGCAGGTGCCAGACACATTACTGTGGTCGAATTTGGCCGTATTCCAACTGGCTGTAGACAAATGACAGGTATCACATTGTGCTGTCGTTGGAAGATGCTTATTCCCTTTGCCTGTGGCGCTCACACCATTGTGACAGCTTGAGCAGGTTCCTGACACATTGTTGTGATCAAATTTTGCTGTATTCCAGCTGGCTGTTGAAAGATGACAGGTATCACATTGTGCCGTTGTTGGAAGATGCTTATTCCCCTTGCCTGTGGCGCTGACGCCATTATGACAGCTTGAGCAGGTTCCGGCGGCATTAGCGTGATCAAATTTTGCTGTATTCCAACTGGCTGTAGACAGATGGCAAGTATCGCATTGCGCGGTCGTCTGTATATGTTTATTCCCTTTGCCGGTTGCGCTGACGCCATTGTGACAACTTGAACAGGTGCCCGATACATTACTGTGATCGAATTGAGCGGTGTTCCAGCTGGCTGTGGACAGGTGGCATGTATCGCACTGTGCGGTTGTCTGTATGTGCTTAGCCCCCTTACCCGTGGCATTAGTACCGTTATGGCATGAGGAACAGGCACCAGAGACATTATTGTGATCGAATTTTACCGAACTCCAGTCATTGAAAGAGAGATGACAGCTATCACACTGGGCGGCCGTCTGGATATGCTTTCGACCCTTGCCTGTTGCACTAACCCCGTTATGACAACTTGAACAGGTTCCGGCAGCATTAGCGTGATCAAAGCGAACAATACCCCAGTCATTCGTCGAGCTATGGCAGGTATCGCACTGGGCGGATGTCTGGATATGGGTTGCTGTCTTGCCTATTGCATTCACTCCGTTATGGCAAGATGAGCATGTTCCACTTACGTTGGAGTGATCAAACTGACTGATTGACCAGGTTTCCTGTGAATGACAGCTGTCACACTGCTGGGTCGTTTTGACATGATTGTCCGTTTTACCTGTCGCGTTGAGACCATTGTGGCAACTGCTGCATGTCCCGGTCGCATTGGTATGATCAAAACGAGCTACACTCCAGGCGCCTATTTTATGGCAGGTATCACACTGCGCCGTTGTACTGATATGTGCCTGGGGCTTTCCGGTAGCCTCTATGCCATTGTGACAAGTTGAACAGGAACCGGAGGATACAGCGGAATGATCTAATTTCGCCATTTCCCATTTTGTAGTGTTATGACAACTGTCACACTGACTGTTGGTGGCCACATGGGTTTGATGTTTACCCATTGCAGAATTGCCATTATGACAGCTTGAACATGTACCAATAACAGCAGCATGGTCCACCTTCATAACCTTGGCCCAGCTGAACTTTGAATGACAGAACGTACACGCGCTACTGGTTTTTATGTGGGTGGAGTTTTTTCCAACGGCTGACGCCCCGTTATGACATGACTGGCAATTATCCGAGGCATTGGAATGATCGAACCGGGCTCCACGCCAGGTGGCGACTGTGTGACAATCATCACAGGTGTCTGTGCTACTGATATGACCAGACTGTTTACCCTCGGCGCGGGAATTATTGTGACAACTGGCGCAAATTACAGGAGTACCGGTGAACAGACCATTCAGGTGGCACTGTTCGCATTCAACGGTTCTGTGTCCACCGGTGAGAGGAAATCCTGTGGCAAAATGATCAAACTCCTCCTTCGCGAAAGCCCCCGGAGAGTTGATCAGCAAACTCACTGTTAGAATGATTGACATCCAGGTCAGCAGTGTTGCAATTGCTGCTCTGTAATCAATTTTCGTGACAATCGAATGCATAATTAGTACCCGGCTGGTTCTCTACAGTCAGTTGCGATAAGTTATATCGCTGAATGACTCAGTGTTATGGCAACGCACGCAATCCTTTCCAAATCGTCCCTCATGTTCGTCATCCTTGCGGTGACATGAGACACAGGACTGGCTCATTTTATTCTTCTCTTCAAGAGGTTCACGATGACAGGCGTGGCAATCCAGGCCATCATGTTTTCCAGTTAATTCGTAGTCTGTCTGGATATCATGATTAAAAACCCAGCGAACCCAGCCATTGGGGTTGTGGCATGTATGGCAAGTCACGCCCAATCTTTTTTCATGAATATCATCCGGGGCATGACATGAATTGCATTCAAGCTCGACACCCTGGAACTCACTAGACAGGTGACACTCTTCACAAGCCAAGGCAGCGTGGAAGCCGATAAGTGGAAATTTTGTTATATCATGCTGAAAAAATACTTCATTTCCCCAGCCCTTTTCATTGTGACAATTACTGCATGTATCCCCTTCCTGCCCCTTGTGAACATCATCATCGTGATGGCAGGAAATACACTTTTTATCTCGCTTAAGCTGATCGTTTTTCTGTGCTTTGTGGCATGACTCACACACAAGATCCTTATGCAGTCCCTGCAACGGAAAATCTGTATCCTTGTCATGGCTAAATGTGCTTTTATTCCACTTAGATGTGGTATGACAACTCTTGCACTCGTTGCCGTTTTTACCATTATGCAGATCGTCGTTTTTGTGGCAGGAGATGCAGGATGTTTCCAGTTTGTCCTTATACAAGCTGCCTTTGTGACAATTAATACAGTTTAACTGCTGATGTCTCCCAGTGAGTTCGTACTTGGCATCACGCATATGATCGAATTGGATTTCATCCCACTTTTTTGATGTATGACATGTTTCACACTGAGTACCGTTTTTTTTGTCATGCACATCGTTGATTTGGTGACAGGCGACACAATCCTTGGGAATATCCTTATATTTTTTGCCTATATGGCAAAGGTCGCATATGACCTCCACATGCTTACCTTTTAGTGGATATTTTGTGTCTTTATCATGATCGAATTTTTTATCTGCCCAATTATTTTCATTGTGGCAGGTACCACATCTATCACCCAGATTACCTTTATGGGTATCATCCTTCTCGTGACAACTTATACACAGAGATGGCGCCTCTGAATATTTCTTAACGCCATGACAGGAGGCGCATACCATATGTGTATGAGCGCCTTTAAGAACAAAATCCGTATTGTCGTGATTGAAGGAATCCTGATCCAGCAGGACGATATTCTTATCACGTCCTTTATGATCCGTGTGACAATGTTTGCACGGTGAAGATTTCACAATTTTGTTCAAACCGTGAAATCCTGTGTTCTCTTTTATATCTTTAGCTATATTGGAATGATCATGACAATCCAGGCACAGTAGATTTTGCTTCTCTTTTTCCAAATCAAGATGACAGGATTCACATTTATCCTCGAATGGCGCATGCGCCTCCACCACAGGACCTGGCATTAGAAACGCATCTAATATACCGGCTTGTACGGGTGATAGAGCCATGAAAAACACCAAGAATAAAGAGACAAACGACAATCTACGCATTGATATCAGTAGACATGCACGGCATATATATGAATAAGACCCGTGATTACCATCATGATAAAAAGAGGCAGATGCAATATGTGCCATGCAGAAAACAAACGTTCGTAGTAATTAAGGTCGTTTAATTTCAGTAACACGCGCTTATGCATACTTAAAAGGCGAATATTGTGCGTAAGTGCATGTCTATACTCTCTTTTTGTTAATTTTTGTTTCACAGCCACTCGTCTGAATCGACGTTTATACTGGTCAGAAATCTGTTTATAGAGCCGATTACCCTTCAGCCGTATCCGCGTTCTTCTAAAATACCCACTTACTGAATGGTTGACTGATGCCAGTATCTCCTCTTCATAATTTGCAAGTTGAGTCTTGGCTTCAGGCACCAGCGAGAAGAGCATACCCATATTAATATTAAGAAATTCTGAATCCGTCCTAATTTCTTCAAAGGCTGCCTTACTACCATATAATCCATAATGTATTTTAACGTAGATATAGCGTCCAAATAGACCGCTGATCGCAACAGTTAGCATGCTGAATAGGGCAACCTGGCCGTTAAGCGATCCCAGGTTGTAACTGGAATGTAGAAGAATAAGTACAGGCCCAAGAACACCAAATATCATATGGGTTTGAAACCAGTACCTTACCGGCAGCCAATTGTTCATCCACTTGATGCGTTTGCGCAGTGGATAAAGAAGAAGCAGCAACATTAATGTTCCGCCAACAATGCCCAGGTAGTATCCCAACCCATGTTCCGGTGTCCATATCTTCTCTGCCCTGTTGATCCACCCGGTATAGAGTAGAAATACCACCAACAGGGTAAATACGAATGCATTTGCAGATGCGAAGCGGAATGACTTGCTGTAACGACTGTAAAGCGCAGCAATCTGTGGAATGGTTTCTGATCGATCGTTATTCATGGTTGTATTTTTCCTGTTATCACCGACAAGAAATCGCTTTACAACCTGGATTTCCGACTAACACAATTTAGCAACTGCTTTGGAGTGCTTTGTCCCGATATTCCCAATAATAAGAATGGGTATTATTTTTCTTTAACTGCGCGAATGATATGTTATGTATATGGCATGTCAATTAACCCTTTTCACGTGTCACTGAGTTTGAGTGCCAATTCACGCTTTTATACTGACCCAGTTAACAATGACCCGAATTTCCATTGATTTCTTACTATTTTATTTCCTCCCAATTGGGTTACTGATAGCCATCCATGTCTACAGAAAACACAAAAAGGCCAAACATAGTGAAGCCATAAAAAATGAGGAGTTTGAAGCGGGTCTGACTGAGCCCGCATCCTTGCATCCAGTGATTGATCCCCTGCTCTGCATGGGGTGCGGATCCTGTGTGAAAGCCTGCCCGGAACAGGCTTCTCACCCTGTACTGGGTTTAATCCGGGGTAAGGCGCAACTAATTGCTCCGACCAATTGCATAGGGCATGGCGCATGCAAAAAGGCCTGTCCATTTGATGCAATCACTCTAGTGTTTGGAACAGAAAAACGGGGGATCGAGCTCCCGGTACTCGCTCCAAACTATGAAAGCAGTTTACCCGGCATTTTTATCGCCGGTGAGCTTGGCGGCATGGGGTTGATTCGAAATGCCATTGAACAGGGTACAAAAGCAATGCTTTCTATTGAAGAGGTATGCAAAAGTGGCCATTCGTTAGATAACGATGTTGTTATCGTTGGAGCCGGACCTGCTGGATTTTCCTCAACGTTATATGCAAAGTCAAAAAACATGAAGTACGTCACAATTGAACAGGAATCACTTGGTGGAACGGTTTTCCAATTCCCAAGAGGTAAACTGGTTATGACTGCTCCTGTTGATCTACCAATGGTTGGTAAAGTGAAGATAAAAGAAACCACAAAAGAGGAATTACTCTCCTTCTGGGAAAATATTGAAAAAGAGAGCGGAATCTCTATCAACTATAAAGAGCGTGTGGTTTCTATCGAGCCATCTGACAGTGGTTATGTAGTTAATACCACGAAAGGTAAATATCCCACACGAACTGTTTTGCTTGCAATTGGCCGCAGAGGCACACCGAGAAAACTGGGTGTACCCGGTGAGGAATTAAGTAAAGTTGTTTACCGGCTGATTGATCCGGAGCAGTACGTAAACCAGCATGTATTGGTCATTGGAGGTGGTGATAGCGCACTGGAAGCGGCTCTTGCGATCTCTGAGCAACCCGGCACAACGGTCTCATTGTCATATAGAAGTGAGGCTTTTGGACGC
>PKUO01000008.1 GCA_002869585.1 Sedimenticola sp. | reverse complement strand
TGATTTTTCAACCACCAGCCAGTACGGCACCACTTTCGCCGTCAACGATCTGACCCAGAACGGTTACACCGCCGGTCAGTTGAGTGGCGTGGATATCGACAACAAGGGTGTGGTGTTTGCCCGTTTTACCAACGGCCAGTCCGAGGCGCTGGGTCAGGTTGCTCTGGCGAAATTCAAAAATCTCCAGGGACTGAAGCAGCTGGGTAATACCGCCTGGCAGGATACCTTCTCAGCAGGCGACGTACAGCTTGCCCAGGCGGGTACCTCCGGGCTCGGTCTGATTCAGTCCGGCGCCCTGGAAAACTCCAATGTGGATATCGCCGACCAGTTGGTCAACATGATAACCGCGCAGAGAAACTACCAGGCCAATGCCCAGGTGATTTCGACTGCAGACACCATTACCCAGACCATTATCAACATCCGGTAATGATTGACGGTGCCGGCGTTCAGCGTAACGCCGGCACCGCCTGACCAGAACCGAAGGAGAAGAGAATGGACCGCATGCTTTTTGTTGCGATGAGTGGCGCCAAAGAGACGCTCTTGGCGCAGTCAACCAACAACAATAATCTGGCCAATGCCAGCACCCCCGGCTTTTTGTCGGAGCTGCAGCAGTTCAGAAGCATGCCGGTGTTTGGCGATGGCTTTCCGTCACGGGTCTACGGCATGAGCGAACGTCCGGCGGTGGATTTTTCCCACGGCTCGATGATTCACAGCGGCCGTGATCTCGACGTCGCCATCAATGGCAACGGCTGGTTGGCGGTTCAGGCTGCGGATGGCAACGAGGCCTACAGTCGGCGTGGTGATCTGAAAATTGATGTGAATGGCATCCTCACCACCGGCAATGATTTGCCGGTCATGGGAAATGCCGGACCGATCGCCATACCGCCAGCGGAGAAGGTGGAGATTGCAGCGGATGGCACCATCTCGATCCGTCCTCTGGGGCAGGCGGCTAACGAACTGGCGATTATCGACCGGATCAAGATGGTCAACCCGGATCTCAGTGAACTGGACAAGGGGCTGGATGGACTGATTCGGCTGAAAAGCGGCGAGCAGGCCGATGCCGACGCCAATGTACAACTGACCACGGGCGCCATCGAGAGCAGCAATGTCAACATTGTCGACGCCATGGTGGACATGATTGAACTCTCCCGGCGTTATGAATTGCAGGTGAAGATGATGAAGTCCGCGGAAGAGATCGACAGCGCCTCCGCCGGCATCATGCGTCTGGACTAGTGGCAGGGATGTTGCATTCATCCATGGCAGAGTCAAAAAATTGAATCGAGGAAATAGATTATGTATCCCGCACTCTGGATAGCGAAAACAGGTCTTGATGCCCAGCAGACACGCATGTCTGTCATCTCCAACAATCTGGCCAATGTGAATACCACCGGCTTCAAACGGGATCGTGCATCCTTCGAAGACCTGATTTATCAGAACGTCAGGCAGGTGGGCGCCCAGTCATCCCAGGATACGCAACTGCCTTCCGGGTTGGCGATCGGCACCGGCGTACAGACCGTGGCGACCCAGAAGCTGCATACCCAGGGCAATCTGCTGAAAACCGACAACTCCTTCGATGTGGCCATCGAGGGGCGCGGCTTTTTCCAGATACTCCACCCGGATGGCTCGCTCGCCTATACCCGCGATGGCTCCTTCGGCATGAACGCCGACGGGCAGATCGTCACGTCCAACGGTTATGCCATGGAACCTGCGATCACCGTGCCGGCCAACACCACGAATGTAACCATAGGTTCGGACGGCGTGGTAACCGCTATGGTCGCTGGTAATACTGCTCCGACCCAGATCGGCACCATCGAATTGGCTGATTTCATCAATCCGATGGGGTTGTCTGCCATCGGCCAGAACCTGTTCCGGGAAACCGCAGCCAGTGGCGCGCCGACTACCGCCATTCCCGGCGCGGATGGATTGGGTACGGTGGTGCAGGGCATGCTGGAGAGTTCCAACGTCAACGTGGTTGAAGAACTGGTGAGCATGATTGAAACCCAGCGCGCCTACGAGATGAATTCCAAGGCGATCTCGACCACGGACGAGATGCTCTCTTACATTACATCGCAGCTCTAACCCGACAGGTTAGTAACATGAAAACGATCGTCAAATTATTCATCACCCTGACCGGCCTGGGCATTCTTGCCGGTTGCAATACCGCGCCGGTGCGCGACCCGGAATATGCCGCAACGCGCCCGGTGGTGATGCCCCAGAAACCCACCGGAAACGGTGCGATCTACCAGGCTGGCTATGAGAATGCCTGGTTCGAGGATCTGCGTGCGCGGCATGTGGGCGATATGCTGACGATTAAACTGGCGGAAAGAAACGATGCCAAAAAGAAGGCATCTACTGCGGTTGCCAAGAGTAATAGCACCAACATTACCAATCCGACTCTGCTGGGTTCGCCGTTGCAGTTCAATGCACCGGGACTGGTGCCCCTCGCCAGTAACCAGAACAATGGGCTGGGCGTGTCGTTGCAGTCCAATACCGATTTCTCCGGCGACGGCGACAGCAGTCTGAACAATCAGCTGACCGGTGATATCACTGTCACCGTGGTCGAAGTACTGCCCAACGGCTACCTGATGGTGCGCGGTGAAAAACGCATCGGCATCAACCAGGGCAATGAATATATCAAGGTGGCCGGAATCGTCAGGCCCTCGGATATCGATTCCACCAATACCGTGCTGTCCACGCGTCTGGCTGATCCGACCATCGTCTATGTGGGTGATGGCCCGGTGGCCGACTCCAACGTCATGGGCTGGCTTGGACGCTTTTTCATCAGCTCACTCTTCCCTTTTTAGGTGATCGTCATGCGACGTAAAGATAACCCTTTCGCGTTCAAACCCGCTCTGGCATGGATCTTCTTTCTGCTGTTGCTGGCATTGCCGGTGCAAGCCGAACGGATCAAGGATATTGCTTCCATCGCCGGGGTTCGCTCCAATCAGCTGGTCGGTTACGGTCTGGTGGTCGGGCTGGATGGCACTGGTGACAAGGTCAACTCGTCGCCGTTTACCGAACAGAGCCTGCGCAGCATGTTGAGCCAGTTGGGTGTGGTGGTGCCTCCCACCACCAAGATCAATCCGAAGCATGTGGCCGCGGTTTCCCTGAATGCGGAACTGCATCCCTTCGCCAAGCCCGGACAGAAAATCGATGTCACCGCCTCGTCGCTGGGTGACGCCAAAAGCCTGCGTGGTGGCACGCTGCTCATGTCTCCCTTGAAAGGCGCCGATGGCAAGGTATATGCGATTGCCCAGGGCAATTTGGTGGTGGGAGGATTGAGCGCATCCGGTGCGGATGGCTCGAAGATCACTGTGAATATCCCCAGTGTCGGTCGCATACCCAATGGTGCAACGGTTGAGCGTGGTGTACCCACGCCCTTTGCCGAAGGTAATTTCCTTACCCTGAATCTGCACGATGGGGACTTCACCACCGCACAGCGCGTGGTCGATTCCATCAATGAGGCGGTCGGCCCCGGCGTGGCTCAGGCGATCGATGCCTCTTCCGTCAGGGTCAGCAGTCCGCTGAATCCCGCGCAGCGGGTCAGTTTTGTCTCGCTGGTCGAGAACCTGCTGGTCAATCCCGGCGAAGCGCCGGCACGGATCATTGTCAACTCACGCACCGGCACCGTGGTCATCAGCAGTCAGGTGCGGGTCACCCCGGCTGCCGTGTCGCATGGCAGCCTGACGGTGACCATCAGCGAAAATCCCCAGGTCTCCCAGCCTGAAGCCCTCTCCGGCGGTGTCACCGCAGTGGTGCCCCAGTCCGATGTGAATATCCAGGAGTCGGGCAGCCGGATGTTTCTGTTCAATACCGGCGTGACCCTCGACGAGGTGGTGCGTGCGGTGAATCAGGTGGGTGCGGCACCTTCGGATCTGGTTGCCATACTTGAGGCGCTGAAACAGGCCGGTGCCCTGAAAGCGGAACTGCTGGTGATCTGATGAGCGGCATCAGCGCCACCAACTATACCGATCTGAACGGGTTGGCCGAACTCAAGGCCAAGGCCGGAAAGGACCCGGAGGGTTCGCTGGATCAGGTGGCAAAACAGTTTGAATCCCTATTGATGCACCAGATGCTCAAGTCCATGCGCCAGGCCAGTCTTGGTGATGGGCTGCTGGACAATGAGCAGAGTCTCTTTTACCGCGATATGTTCGATCAGCAACTGGCAATCCACTTGGCAGATGGCGGCGGCATGGGGCTGGCGGAGGTGATCAAGCGTCAACTGGGTGGTGAGGCGACAACCGTATTGCCGGTTAAATCGATGGAGGATTACCGGCGTCAGGCAGTGTCCGTACAACCGGCATCCGCCAAGGAAATTGCGCTGCGTACTTCCACTGATAATGTTGTTCACGCAAAGGCGGAAACCACGCCAGTGCAGCCCAAGGCGGAAAGCGCCTTTTCCAGTTTTGTCCCTCGATCACCCCAGGAATTTGTCGAGAAGCTCCTGCCGATGGCAACCGAGGCGGCATCCCTGCTGGGCCTGAAACCCCAGGCCCTGCTGGCCCAGGCGGCGCTGGAAAGCGGTTGGGGCAAGCATGTGATGCAGTTTGCCAATGGCGATCCTGCCAACAATTTGTTTGGCATCAAGGCGGACAGCCGCTGGGGTGGCGACAAGGTGACGGTATCCACCCTGGAATATGAGCAGGGTGTGGCAGTGCGTAAGAAGGCGCACTTCCGGGCCTATGAAGACTATCGGCAGAGTTTTCTCGACTATGTCGATTTTCTCAAGGCCGACCCCCGCTATGCGAAGGCGCTGCAATCCACAGATGATCCAGTCGCCTATTTTCAGGAGTTGCAGAAGGCGGGGTATGCAACAGACCCGAATTATGCAAAGAAAATTTCCGCCGTACTGCACGGCAACGAGATGAGTGCGGCGACCGAAAGACTCAAGGCGGTTGAGAATCAGCCGCTATAACCAGATGCGGGTCGTCTTCAGGCATCTCTGATGCCGGGGCGACACACGGAAAAACCGGGACAGTGATATGGCAGGCATACTCAATATAGGTGTATCGGCACTCTTGGCCTATCAGCGCACGCTGAGCACCACCGGCCACAATATCGCCAATGCAAACACCGAAGGCTATACCAGGCAGCGGACCCTGCTGGCGACCCATACGCCGAATTTAACCGGCGCGGGGTTCATTGGGTCTGGCGTAAAGGTCACGCAAATCCAGCGTACCTATGATGATTTTATCGCTACCCAGATGCGCTCCACCCAGTCAACCGCCTCTGAACTGGAAGCCTATTACAGCCACGCCAGCCGCATCGACAATGTCCTCTCCGACCCGAACATTGGTCTCGATCCGGCCATGCAGGACTTCTTCAATGCCATGCAGGTGCTGGCGGATGATCCCTCCTCCGTACCCACCCGGCAACTGGTGCTGTCTGAGGCGGAATCGCTGGTGGATCGCTTTCACGACCTGAATCGCCAGTTCAGCGATGCCCGGGAAAAGCTCAATCAGGAGATCGTCGGCATCACCGATGAAATCAACAACCTGGTCAGCTCGATTGCCCGGGTGAACCAGAATATCGTTGAAGCGATCGGGGCCTCCGGCGGCAACTCGCCCAATGATCTGCTGGATGAACGCGAGGTGCTATTCAACCAGCTGTCAGAGAAGGTCGATATCAAAGTGGTGCCCCAGGACAACGGCGCCTGGAATGTCTTTACCGGCAAGGGACTGACGCTAGTGATGGGCAGTATTCCCTCCGAGCTGAGCGCAAGGCCATCTGCAGATGATATCAGCCGCTACGAAGTGACCCTGACCAACTCGCTGGGATCCATGGTGATCAGCGACCAGTTGGGCGGCGGCCAGATGGGCGGCCTGTTGGCGTTTCGCGATCAGATACTCGATAGCGGACATAATCAGCTTGGGCTACTGGCGGTGTGTATCAGTGAACGGCTCAACAGCCAGCATCAGCTGGGCCTGGATCTGAACGGCCAGTTCGGCGGACAGCTGTTCAGCTCTCCCAGCGTGGGTGTCGTGGTCAATGACCAGAATACCGGCAGCGCAACCGTCGCCGGCAGCTTTGTCGATACCGGCAACCTGACCAGCAGCGATTACGAGCTCAGGGCCATCAATGCCAATGACTTTGTACTGACGCGCCTGTCCGACAATACACAGGTGGCAACTATCAACACGGCCGGGGCCTATCCATATACCACGGGTGAGATCGACGGTTTTGATCTGACGCTGACGGCTGGAGCCGCAGCCGGTGATACCTTTGTTATTCGCCCGGTCCGAGAGGCGGCCGGCGCGATACAGATGGCATTGACCGATCCGCGCAAGCTGGCAGCCGCCAGTCCGGTACGCGCTCAACCCTCTGGCAACACCGCTGGGGGTTCGAACCAGGGCAATGCCGCGATCAGCCAGCCCGCAATAACGGGCACCGGCAACCTGCCGCTGACTACTCCTGCGACAATCACCCTCGAATACGATTCGGCCATCCCGGGTTTTAATGTCACCGGCGGACCGGGTGGCACCATCGCCTTTGATCCTGCCACCCAGAGTAACGGGGCCACTTTCACCTTTCCGGCCTATGGTGGCATGAGTTTCAGTATTTCCGGTACGCCCACCGATGGTGATCAGTTTGTCATCGAGAACAACAGCGCCGGGGTGGGTGACAATCGCAATGCGCTGATCATGGCCGGGTTGCAGACCGAGAATACCCTGTTGGGACAAACCGGTGGAATCGGCGAGACCGCCACCTTCCAGGAGTCCTATGGGCAGATGGTTTCGGGTATCGGCGCCAAGACTCACCAGGCAGAAGTCAGTTATGAATCGGTCAGCGGGCTGCTGGAGCGCCATACCAATGCGCTGCTTTCGGTTAGCGGGGTAAACCTCGATGAAGAAGCCGCCAATCTGGTCAAATTTCAGCAGGCTTATCAGGCCGCCGCCCAAGTGATAACGGTGGCCAGCACTCTGTTCGACACACTGATCGCCGCGGTCAGGAGATAACCATGTTCCGTATATCAACCCAAATGATCTCTGAGCGTGCGGTTACCGCCATGCTCAACCAACAAAACAAGGTGGCCAACACCCAGTTGCAGCTATCCACCGGACGGCGCGTGCTCACCGCCGCCGATGATCCCACAAGTGCGGCACGCGTACTGGACCTCAGCGGCGCGGTGGAGACTGTCCGCCAGTACCTGAACAATGCCGATCGCGCCCAGGCCAGGCTGGATACAGAAGAGGGCGTGCTGGTCGGCGTCACCAATCTGCTGCAGCGGACCAACGAGCTGGCGGTGCAGGGTAACAACGACACCCTGACCCAGTCCGACCGGATTGCAGTCGCGGCTGAGGTCAGGCAGTTGCAGGATGAGCTGTTCAGTCTCGCCAATACACGCGGCAGTAATGGCGAGTATATTTTTGCCGGCTACCAGTCCAACACCCGTCCTTTCTCCTTTGACGCCGGAAGCTACAGCTACGATGGTGATTTGGGCAACCGCAAGCTACAGATATCCGCTGACCGGCAGATCGCCGATGGCAACAACGGCTACGAGGTGTTCATGGATGTGCCCCGAGGCCCGATCGCAACGGTAGTGAGCACAGCCGTGCTGGCTCCGGTTCCACCGGCCACAACCTGGGATACCCCAATCAATGCAGGAGAGATAACCATCGATGGTGGCAATGGCAGTGGGACGGTCAGTCTGGGCGCAATTCCAGCCGCCGCCAGCGCCGAGGAACGAGCCCAGCAGATTCGGGACGCCATCAACGCCGTTTCTACCGAGACCGGGGTAACGGCAGTCAATGACACAACCACCACGGTTGAACTTACCGCTATTGGTGGAAACGGCATAACCATTGGCCTATCGGGTGCAGCGGATACGACCACAACCGGCCTGACAGCGGGCACCACACCCCCGACCACCACCCGGCAGAGCATGTTCGATACCCTGAATCAGCTGGCGACCGAACTGGAAAATGGCAATTCGGTTGATCGATACATTGCCGATGTCCAACTGGCCCTTGAAAATATCTTCACCATACACACCTCGGTGGGCGCACGCTTGAATGCCATCGATGAACAGAATGAGGTGAATCGGGATATCGAGCTGGTGCTCGAAACCCACCTTTCGGAAGAACAGGATCTCGACTATACCGAGGCGATTTCACGCTTCGAACGGCAGATGGTCGCCCTCCAGGCTGCGCAGCAGGCCTATGTGAAGGTGCAGGGATTATCATTGTTCAACTATCTGTAGGAGCGCCTTCAGGCGCGAACGGGTCGAAGCTGAAGCATCTCCTACAGGGCATCACCAAATTGTAGGAGCGCCTTCAGGCGCGAACGGGTCGAAGCTGAAGCATCTCCTACAAGGCACCATTAAATTGTAGGAGCGCCTTCAGGCGCGAGCCCCCAAACAGCCACAAAAAACATTAAAGCCCTGTCTTCAGCTGCCGTTACAACCACTGGAGGCGGTAAATACCCGGCCCTTTCAGGTATATCCGCTAGATATCAACCAACCTCCTGTGCGCCTGAAATCCGGCAGCCGGAAGGTATGGACGTTGGCGATGCTGACAACAAACACCAACATAGCGTAGATGAACGCGATCCGCTCTCAGGCCAAAGGCTCGTCCCAGCTCGCCACGACGTTGGCGCGGCTGTCCTCCGGGCTCAGGGTCAATTCGGCCAAAGACGATGCCGCAGGGCTTGCCATCTCAACGCGGATGGAGACCCAGATCCGTGGCATGGGTCAGGCCCGGCGAAACATCAACGACGCCATCTCCATGATGCAAACCAGTGAGGGTGCCCTGGGCTCACTCACCGAAATCTTCCAGCGTGGTCGCGAGCTTGCGGTGCAGGCGGCCAACGCCACCAATTCCGACAGCGATCGCGCCGCCCTCCAGTCAGAAATAAACCAGCTGATCAGCGAGGTGGATCGAATCTCCACCGATACCGAATTCAACTCGATCAAGCTGTTCGCTGGAGGTTCTACAGAGGTCAGCTATGATCCGGACAGCACCGGCCTGACAGCGGATGATCAACGCATCCTGGACAGCCTGAAAACATCCTGGCTTGAGCAAAGCGAATCGATTGTTGAGCAGTATTACGGCATCAAGGCCTCGAAGGAGCAGATCGAGATCATCTTCGATACCGATACGGGTGATGCAAGCGCCTATGTCAGCTATACCCCCGGCGCCAATGGTCCGGTTGGTCTTGAGTTACACATCAACACCCAGGTGGCCCTGAGCGCGATGGATGCTTATGGCGACTGGCCCAACCAGCCGCTGGATAATCTGGTTGCTCATGAAATGGTTCATGCGGTGATGGCGGCCACCACCAGCATGGGCACCGCTGCCGGCGCGGGTCAGATGCCAAAGTGGTTCACGGAAGGCGCGGCTGAGTTTCTGCCGGGCGGGGATGTACGCCTGAACAATGTGCTAACCGGCGGCACTTCGGCAGCCAGCGTCATTGCTGAACTGGATAATATTCAGGGCTCAAACTGGGATACTACGGATATTCAGTACTCGGCGGCGTATGTGGCTACCCGCATGCTGCATGAGGAAATCAAGAACAACGGGACCTCGGCCGGCGCGGCTGATGGTGTCAAAGACCTGATGCAGTGGCTGGCGGCGGATAATACCCGCACGCTGGATGGTTATCTCTCGACCTACACATCCTTTAGCGGTGCGAATGATTTCATAGATAACCATGTGCAAGGTGCTACTAACGGCGTCGATTTCATCAACAATACGCTTGATCTGGCCAATGCAGACGGCGGTGGCATCGGCGGTCTGTATGCCGATGGTGGCGCGGTGCGTTCATTCGCCAGTGCTGTCCCCGATATCGATAACTACTCCAGCGATCCCCTGGCTAATTTTTCGGAAAGCTTCCCGACGGGCAGTCGGGCAATCCAGCTGGCGTCCACGCAATCCCTGCAGTTCCAGATCGGTGCCAACAGCGGTGAGATTATCGAAATAGATCTGGTGGGGGTCAATGCCGGCAATCTCGGGATAGCCGATATTGATCTGACCACTGACTGGGATGGTGCAATCAGTAGGTTCGATGCCGCGCTGGATGCCGTTAACTCCCAGCGTTCGAGAATGGGCGCTGCCCAGAACCGTCTCGAATCGGCAGCGGCCAGCATGGAGGTGGGGATAGAAAACACCAGCGCCAGCCGGTCACGCATCGTCGATGCCGATTATGCCCAGGAGACCGCGGAGTTGACCCGGTCCAATATCCTCAACCAGGCCCAGATCGCCATGATCTCCCAGGCCAATAGCATGCCGAATGTTGTTCTTAGTCTGTTGGCGTGATCTGGGTTGTTCGGGATGTAGGAGCGCCTTCAGGCGCGAACGGGTCGAAGCTGAAGCATCTCCTACAAGGCATCCCCAAATTGTAGGAGCGCCTTCAGGCGCGAACAGGTCGAAGCTGAAGCATCTCCTACAGGGCATCACCAAATTGTAGGAGCGCCTTCAGGCGCGAACAGGTCTAAGCTGAAGCATCTCCTACAACATCTCCTGCAATATTTTCCATCGTTGGTTATTGATTCCGATGGTGTTGTAAGTCAAGAATTAAAATCCACCCGACTTGTTTGTTAATGAAAAAATAAAAGTAAACATAAACAAACAGTTACATATCATTTCCCGCATTCACAAAAACCAGTATTTTTTTCAAAAAAAGATTAAAGAATTCCCCGGCAAGGTCGTTACATATTGCGGAGGCGGTAAATACCAGAACTTACTCAGGTATATCCGCCAAATATCAACCTGACCTCCAGTGCGCCACACAACAGGCAGCCACGAGGAACTAGGAGCAAGAAAATGGCACAAGTCATCAACACAAATGTAATGTCGCTGACCGCACAGCGGAATCTGAATAAATCGCAGTCATCCATGCAGGTTTCCCTGCAACGTCTCTCTTCCGGTCTGCGCATCAACAGCGCCAAGGATGACGCGGCTGGCCTCGCCATCTCAGAGCGTATGACTACCCAGATACGCGGCCTGAACCAGGCCATTCGTAACGCCAGTGACGGTATCTCTTTGTCACAGACCGCTGAAGGCGCGCTTGACGAGCTGAACAACAACCTGCAGCGCATCCGCGAACTGGCCGTTCAGTCTGCCAATGCGACCAACTCCGATTCCGACCGTGCAGCACTGGATGCCGAGGTACAACAGCGTCTGGCCGAGGTTGATCGGATTGCGTCACAGACCTCCTTTAATGGCCGTAAAGTGCTGGACGGTTCCTTCGGCAATGCCGCCTTCCAGGTGGGTTCCGAGGTTGGTCAGACCATCAGTGTTAATCTGGCCACCAGCATGCGCCAAGATAGTATCGGTGAAATTACCAGCGCAACCTCGGTTGATCTGAGTACTCTGATTGCCGAAGGGACTGCTGGCACAGCTGGTTCTTATACAACCGGACAGCTTTCCAGTCTTGATTTCTCAACTGCATTTGCAGGTGGCTCCAACACGCAGACTGCAATATCTACACTAGATTTTAGTGGCGGTGATGGTACTTTTGTTGTCGATGCGGGTGGAGCAAATACAACAGTAACTCTAACGGGTGTTGCCTATGCGAATGAAGGGGCCCTCGTCGCAAAAATCCAGGCCGATTTAGATGGAGGCACAGGGAACTATACGGTTGCATCTACTGTTACGGTAGGCGGTGGTGACTTCAATATAACAATCACCAATGACGATACTACGACAGCGGTGGCAATTTCGAGTGCCAATGCTGCAGCTCAAGCGGCTGGTTTTGCTGATAGCGCAGGTACTGCTGGGACGCAGACAAGTAATTTGGTGTTTGACGTGGATGGCAATACAGTTACCGTCAATTCGGATCACTCAGGCAATTTAGCAGCCCTGGTATCAGATATTCAGGGGCAGCTCAATACTGCTAGTGCAGGGACTTGGACTGTAGCGGCCGACGGCGCTGCAGGCTTCAGTATCACCAGTATTGCTGAGGATGCCACTGATCCTACTGTCGTTGATAATTTTCAGACCACATCAATAACCGGCGCGAGTGGTGGAACACAGGTAACAGCTGCAGATGCTGTAGCTGGGTCATCCTTGACCCTGGGCGCCAATGAGCTTCAGTTCACCATTGGTGATGGCAATCAGATGACAGTAGCTGCGGGTACCTATACATCCATGCAGTCATTGGTTGACGCCGTGAATACCGCACTGGGCAGCAATGCGACGGCTGAACTGAATGCAACTACCAATGTCATGAGTTTTGTCAGCAACGAAGACGTTACTATCGACACGGATACACAAAGTGTTTTCAGTGCCGCATCATTTACGGCGGCAGGTAGCTTGTCAACCGTGAATATTCTGGATGTCAGTGCCGCCAATGATGCGATCAATCGCATTGACTCTGCACTGACCACAGTCAGCTCCCTGCGTAGTGACTTTGGTGCAATCCAGAATCGCTTTGAGTCCACGATTGCAAACCTGAGCACCACCAGTGAAAACATCGCAGCTTCACGCAGCCGTATTCGCGACGCTGACTTCGCGGCCGAAACCGCTGAGCTGACCCGTACGCAGATTCTGCAGCAGGCCGGTGTAGCCATGTTGTCACAGGCTAACTCAATGCCGCAGTCCGTACTGTCTCTGTTGCAGTAACCTGGTAATGGTAGGGAGGTTGGCCCGGGTGGCTGACCTCCCGCCTAGTACAAATAGGTAAATACCATGATTAGCGAAATCTCTCAAAAAATGACGGGGGTCACGAGTCCCCAGAGTCGAGGGGATTCGGGTAATGCCAGTCGTGTTGAGGAGGCCCGGGAGACGCAATTTGTAAAAGGCGCGGCTTCGGGTCTTGCTGCATCACATACCAAAGAGACCGCAGGGGCTGAGAAACCGGTCATGACCGGTGAGCAACTGGGTGGGATAGTTGATGATTTGAACCAATTTGCCCAGGCTGTTAAACGGCAGCTGCAGTTTACGGTAGATGATGAGAGCGGTAAAACGCGCATCAAGGTGGTAGATGCAGAGTCGGGTGATATTATTCGAGAGATCCCCTCTGAAGAAGTTGCGAATATGCAGAAGCGTTTGAAAGAGGTGAGCGATATGATCTTCGGTACTGAAGATGCAGGTGTATCGCTGCTGTTCAGCGACAAGGCATAGCAGCATAAGGGTGTAGGGGCGCCAACTGGCGCTCCTACCATATTTAGGCAAGCGAGGTTAGGCAATGGCCATCAGTGCTCCTGGTTTGGGGTCCGGACTGGATATCTCATCGATCGTATCCCAGTTGATGGAGGTCGAGAGCCAGCCGCTGACGCGCCTCAACCAGAAAGAGGCCAAGGTACAGGCGGAAATCTCCGCTTACGGCTCGTTGAAAAGCGCCTTGTCCAGCTTCAAATCCTCTCTCAGTAAACTGACGAGTGAGGATACCTTCCAATCCACAAAGACCAGTTCTTCGGATGCCGATGTCCTGAGCGTGACTTCGGGTACCGGTGCGGTGACCTCGTCTTACGACATCAAGGTTAACCGCCTGGCACAGCAGCATAAACTGGGCTCCAGCGAGTTCGCCGCCGAGACTACCTTTGGTGGCGGGCCGAATGACAGGCTCACCATAACATCCGGTACAGACAGTTTTGAAATTGACCTTTCCACGGCCATGACCCTGGAGGAGATCCAGGCGGCGATCAACGTGGAGGCCAATGATACCGGCATTACCGCCGGGCTGATTTCCGGCGACAGCGGTATGCAGACGCTGATTCTGTCATCCGGCAGCAGCGGTTATGAGGACCGTGTACAGCTTTCCTTTAGCGGCGACGTCAATGCCGCGACATTTAATTTTGCCATGCTCAACCGCGATGCGGATGACCAGGCGCTGGGCTCCGAGCAGGATCTCGATGCCTCGCTGACCATTGACGGTGTCCCGGTGACCCGCGGCAGCAACAGCATAGATGATGCCGTTGCCGGTCTGACCCTCAATCTCAAAACCACCGGCGAAGCGACAGTCAGCACCAGTAAAGACCCTTTGGTCGCCAAAAAGGCGGTGGAGGGTTTTGTTAACGCCTACAATGCCCTCAAGGGGCAGTTGTCTACATTGTCCAGCAACGGCGCTAGCAGCAGTGTGATCCGGGGAATTGAAAACCAGATCAGGGGTGTGATGAACGGGGTTTCCGGACAGGGGTCCTATGCGTATATCTCGCAAATGGGCGTCACTACCAACTCCGATACCGGCAAACTGGAGTTTGACGGCACGAAACTCGATGCCGCTCTGGCGGACAATCCGGATAGCGTGATCAGTTTTTTTGCCGCTGAAGATTCAGGTTTTGCCACCAGAATGGATGGTATGCTGGCCGGGTATCTGGATTCTGACGGGGTCATAGACAGTATTATCGATGGGGCAAACAGCCGGATCAAAGACATATCCAGAAGCCGTGAGTCACTGGAAAGACGCCTGGAATCCACCGAGCAACGCTATCTCCAGCAGTTCAGCGCCCTGGATAGCCTGATGGCGAACATGAACTCAACCAGTGATTATCTGGCTTCTCAATTGGATGCGCTATCCAATTTGACAATCAATAGAAACAAGTGATTCTGAATTTTCGAATCGAGGAATTCGTTCCATGGTGAAATCAAGAAGAAACAATGCGCTATCCCAGTACCAGAGTGTCAGCGTGACCTCCGGGGTTGAGGACGCCACACCTCACCGCCTGGTGCAGATGCTGATGGAAGGCGCGCTGGATAAAATCGCCGCGGCGAAAGGGTTTATGCTGCGTGGCGAGGTTGCAGAAAAGGGCCGGCACATCAGCTGGGCGATTTCCATAATCAGTGGCCTGCAGAGCAGCTTGAATATGGACGTGGAAGCCGGAGGCCTCTCACAAAACCTGTTTGATCTTTACGATTACATGGTGCGCCGACTGGCAGAGGCTGGCGCCGCGAACGATCCTGTTATTCTTGACGAGGTATCTTCCCTGATGGCCGAGATCAAGGCAGGCTGGGATGTGATCCCGGCAAGGCTGAACGAAGAGAGCCGGAAGTCGGCGGTTTGAGTTTTTCCCCGAACAAATGAACAGCGCCGATCAGCTGGAACAACTGCTCACCCTGAGCGAGGAGATGCTCCGGCTGGCTCTGTCATCGGATTGGGATCGGGTGGTGGAGGTTCAGGGGCAGCGATCTGCCCTGATCGAAAAAAGTTTTCCTCTGGACGAAGCGGTTGCACTGACGGATGCCCAGGCACACCTGAAAAAAATTCTTTCTCTGGAAGCACAGGTAACCGCACTGGCTGTATCCGCGAAAAAAGAGCTGGGGGATACGCTGGGCAAGATCAACCAGGGAAAGCAGGCCACCAAGGCCTACACCGACACCTCACGCGGTTAGCACCAACTCCAGAACAAACTTGCTGCCGAAGTAGGCCAGCATCAGCACCACAAACCCAACCAGGGTCCAGATCAGCGCCTTCTGGCCGCGCCAGCCATACCGGAATCGACCCCACAGCAGCGTGCCGAACACCACCCAGGCCGCCAGCGAGAGGATGGTTTTGTGCACCAGGTGCTGAGAGAACATATTCTCCAGGAAGATAAAACCGCTGATCAGCGCCACTGTGAGCAGTGCGAAGCCCAGCGCAATCATCTCGAACAGCAGAACCTCCATGGTCTGTAGCGGCGGCAGGGCCCTGACGAACCCCCCCGGATGACGGTTTCGCAACTGATGGTCCTGAATCGCCAGTAGCACCGCCTGGACGCTGGCCAGGGTCAGCAGGCTGTAGGCAAGCATCGAGATCAGGACGTGCAGGCGCAGAATCCAGGGCGTATCCGGCGACAGAAAGTGTACGGATGGGTACTGGAGTTGCAGCGCGATGCTGACAGCCGCCAGCGGCAGCAGCAATATGCCCAGGTTTTCCACCGGCTTGGAGAGCGACGAGAGCATCAGCAATACCAGGATAATCCAGGATATCGAGGATGCGGCGCTGAAGAATCCGAGATTGACTCCCTCGCCGGTAAACATGGTGAGATAGAGGAACAGCGAGTGGAAAACCACCCCTGAAAGCCCCAAGGCTATACCCACGGCCCGGGGGACGGTTTCGCGGTCCCGGCGGAACAGGCGAAAGGCGATATACAGCGTGCTCGAGATGTAGCAGGCTATGGCGGCGAAGGCGAGTAGTGAACTGTTCATATAGGGTGTGATAATCGCATATCTGAGGTACGGCTGACAATTTCCAGCGACTTGCCTATATAATGCACGGATTATGCGATTGAACGGATTTTTCTATGTTTGACAATCTGACAGAACGGCTTGGCGGCGTCCTCAATAAACTTCGGGGTCAGGGGCGTCTGACCGAAGAGAATATCACCGAGACCATGCGTGAAGTGCGCATGGCGCTGCTGGAGGCGGACGTGGCGCTTCCGGTGGTGCGCACCTTTGTGGACCAGGTCAAGGAGAAGGCGCTGGGCGAAGAGGTGATGAAGAGTCTCACCCCGGGCCAGGTGCTGATCAAGATTGTCAACGATGAGCTGATCAAGGTGATGGGGGAGGCCAACGAGTCTCTCAATCTGGCCGCCCAGCCGCCCGCGGTTGTGCTGATGGCGGGCCTGCAGGGTTCCGGTAAAACCACCAGCGTGGCGAAACTGGCCAAATGGCTGCACGAGAGCCAGCGCAAATCGGTGATGGTGGTTAGTTGCGACATCTACCGGCCGGCGGCTATTGAACAGTTGCAGACCCTGGCCAAAGAGGTGGGTGCAGATTTCTTTCCGAGCAATCCCGATCAGCGGCCCCTGGATATTGCGCGGGCCGCCCTGGATCAGGCGAAGAAACTCTATAAAGATGTGCTGATCGTCGATACCGCAGGTCGCCTGCATGTCGACAGCGAGATGATGGACGAGATCAAGGCGCTGCATCAGGGCATCAAGCCGGTGGAGACGCTGTTTGTAGTCGACAGCATGACCGGCCAGGATGCGGCGAATACAGCCAAGGCCTTCGATGATGCCCTACCACTGACCGGCGTGATCCTGACCAAGACCGACGGTGATGCCCGGGGCGGAGCGGCGTTGTCGATTCGCCAGATCACCGGCAAGCCGATCAAGTTTCTCGGCGTGGGGGAGAAGGTTGCCGCGCTGGAGCCCTTTCATCCGGAACGCATGGCCTCCCGGATTCTCGGTATGGGCGATGTGCTGTCGTTGGTGGAGGAGGTTCAGCGCAAGGTCGATCACACCAAGGCTGAAAAGCTGGCGAAAAAAATCCACAAGGGCAAGGGCTTTGACCTGGAGGATTTCAAGGAGCAGATGGAGCAGATGGCCAACATGGGTGGGCTCTCGTCGCTGATGGATAAACTACCCGGCATGGGATCGGTTCCCGATCACGTGAAAAACCAGGTGAACGACAAAGAGGTGGTGAAAACCATCGCCATCATCAACTCGATGACACCCCAGGAACGCCAGTTTCCCAATATAATCAAAGGGTCGCGTAAACGCCGGATTGCCGTGGGTTCGGGTACCCAGGTTCAGGACATCAATAAATTGCTGAAGCAGTTCGCCCAGATGCAGAAGATGATGAAAAAGATGAAGGGCGGCGGTATGGCGAAAATGATGAAGGGTTTGAAGGGACGCATGGGGCCCGGCGGAATGCCGCCAGGCGGTGGCTTTCCCTTCGGCTGAGCGGCGATTCTCCCCTGAATCGCCATATTTTGTGGTTTTGACCCCGCTTAACCACAATTTTATGTAAATAAAGGCTTCACTTTTTTTTCAAATTGCGTAGAATTCCGCGTTTACCTTCGGCCGGTTGGTAGGCTGGTAGGTGCGCGGAAAGATTAACTCAAGGGTAGGTCATGGTAACGATTCGACTTTCAAGATCGGGCGCTAAGAAGCGGCCTTTCTATCATATTGTTGTAGCAGACAGCCGTAACGCACGTGATGGCCGCTATATCGAACGGGTGGGTTTCTTCAACCCCATCGCCAAGGGTGCTGAAGAGCGTCTGCGTGTCGATAGCGAACGGGTTCAGCACTGGGTTGCAACCGGTGCGCAAACCACAGATCGTGTGTCCCAGCTGATCAAGGAAGCCGCCAAGGCCGCCTGATAATTTGGGGTTTGTCCCCGGGAGTCCCGCAGACAATGCCGGATAAACGTGGTGGCGAGCGAGATGGCCCGGCGCAGGCAACAGCCGACGACGGGACGCAGTGGGTGACACTGGGACAGATATCCGGCCTGTACGGTGTGCGTGGCTGGCTCAAGGTTTTCTCGCACACCTCGCCAAGGGACAACATATTAAGCTATCCGGTCTGGACGCTGGTGCAGAACGGAAAGCAGACAACGCATAAGCTCAGCTCGGGGAAGGTGCACGGAAAAGGCATCATCGCCCAGCTGGAGGGCATAGATGACCGGGATGCGGCAGTGTTGTTGCTGCAGTCCGAGATCAAGGTGCCAAGAACTCAGCTTCCGGAGACGGGGTCCGATGAGTTTTACTGGACTGACCTGGAAGGTTTGAAGGTCACCACCCTCGAAGGTGTGGACCTCGGCAAGGTGGATCACCTGTTTGAAACAGGGGCCAACGACGTGATCGTGGTGAAGGGCGATAAACAGCGACTTATCCCGTTCATTCAGGATGTCGTGGTCAACATCGACCTGGAAAATGCCGTGCTGACTGTCGACTGGGACCCTGATTTCTGAGAGCCGCGATGCGATTCGACGTCATCACGCTGCTCCCGGAGATGTTCAAGGCAATGCTGGGTGAAGGTGTCACTGGCAAGGCCTTCGACAAGTCGCTGGTTGAACTGGCGTTGTGGAATCCGCGCGATTATACCGAGGATGTTCATCGCACCGTTGATGATCGTCCTTATGGCGGTGGTCCCGGCATGGTGATGAAGATCGAGCCGCTCAGGCTTGCGATCGAACAGGCCAGGAGTGCGTCACCCGATTCGCCGGTGCTGTACATGAGTCCGCAGGGAAGACGGCTTGATCAGTCGGCCGTGCGGCAACTGAGCGAGCGGCAGGGGATGATCCTGATTGCCGGTCGCTATGAAGGGATTGATGAACGGATTATCGATCGCTATGTCGATGAAGAGTGGTCGATTGGCGATTACGTGCTGAGTGGGGGAGAGCTACCCGCACTGGTGCTGATGGATAGTGTGATCAGGCTGCTGCCGGGGGTGCTCGGTGCGGCTGATTCAGCGGAGCAGGACTCCTTTACAGATGGACTGCTGGATTGCCCGCACTATACGCGGCCGGAGGTATACGATGACGAATCGGTGCCCGAGGTGCTGTTGAGTGGCAATCACAAAGAGATCAGACGCTGGCGGCTGAAGCAGTCCCTGGGTCGAACATGGCTGAGGCGCCCTGACCTGTTGCAGGATCGGGAGCTGTCAGACGAAGAACAGATTTTGTTAGACGAATTTATACAGGCGCAGATTGACGCCAGTTGAGAAAACAGGAGCATAGGACCATGAGCAATATCATCCAGGAACTTGAAGCCGAACAGATGGGCCGCGAGGTACCAGCGTTTGGTCCAGGTGACACTGTGGCTGTTCAGGTAAAAGTTATCGAAGGTGAGCGTGAGCGTTTACAGACCTTTGAAGGTGTGGTTATTGCCAAGCGTAATCGCGGTTTGAACTCCGCTTTCACCGTGCGCAAGATCTCTCACGGTGAAGGTGTCGAGCGTGTATTCCAGACCTTCAGCCAGTCTGTCGCCGCTATCGAGGTCAAGCGTCGTGGTGATGTACGCCGCGCCAAGCTTTACTATCTGCGTGGGCTTACCGGCAAGGCCGCCCGAATCAAGGAAAAGATTTAAGCGCTCAACGCTTAACTCAATCCTGTTTGAAAACGCCCCGCAATCGCGGGGTGTTTTTTATCTGCGGTTTTATTGTCCAGTCGAACCGCTGTTCGGACGGTAGTCCGGTATCAGAATGATCTTCAACAGATCTATCGGTGTCAGGCTGTGATTCTCTGCAGTCGCTTTCAGCTTATCCTCAGCCACGCAGTCGATCCCCGCGGCCTTCAGCCTGTTCAAGGCCAGGGATAAATCGGTGTGAGTCACCTCGGCGATGGTTGAGAATGTCTTCTGGCCAAGGCCGCTGCCGCCATACTGGGACTCGAC
The DNA here is from genome assembly GCA_002869585.1 of Sedimenticola sp. Taxonomy (GTDB): domain Bacteria; phylum Pseudomonadota; class Gammaproteobacteria; order Chromatiales; family Chromatiaceae; genus BM503. The sequence continues at coordinate 3,928 of PKUO01000008.1, read as the reverse complement.
ATCGAGTGGCGTCAGGATCTTATCGACAGGGGTTTCGCTCGGTTTCTTCAGGTGCTGGATCAACTGCCAGATCTCTTTCGGAGTTCGATTGTTGGCGAGGGCTATGCTTTTCAGCGAATCCTGTGCGCTGTTGTGGCTGATGTTGTTCTTTCGCAATGCCTCCTGGGCCTGTTGCAGATCGAGTTCGCTGCGCCGTGAGAGGGCAGCCAGGGAAACCTCCTCGGCATGACCGAATGGCGGCTCCAGGTCAGGGCTGGTGATCCAGCTGTCCTTGATTGTTTCGTTGAGATCGAACACCCAGCTCACCGGTGGCAGGTAAAGAATGGAAGCGCCGATGATCAGCAGGGTGAACAGCAGTGAGGTGATCAGCTCCTGCTTGATTCTGATATGTCCGGCAATGCGTTCTGAGAGGTACTTTTTGAAGGGCTTCCAATTGTAGTAAAGATGCAGGATTCCGGTGGCAATGAACAGCCCGCCGAAGATCATGTGCAGCTGCGCCCATTCAGTTTTATCCAGGGCGAGCAGTTGCCAATCAATCCAATAGGCGATGCGTCCTTGTGGCACAATATAAAGAATGATGCCGGTAACGGTAAGGATCAGAAATGCCCAGGTGACGACGAAGGCGATAAACGAACGCATGGATTGCTTGTTTTTGATCATGGGTCCCGAGGTTCCACTCCATATGAGATGATGCAAGGGATAATCTATACCCTATTAGAGACAAAAAACAGGTAGCTCCGTTCAGCGGTTTTTATATGGATAGGCAAGCGGCGGGTCTGGCAGGGTAGTGTGAGGGAGATTGGTGTGGCGTTGACATTCTATTGGCATGACTACGAGACCTGGGGAGCTGATCCCCGCAAGGATCGGGCTGCACAATTTGCAGGGATCAGAACAGATCTGGATTTTAATATCATCGGCAGGCCGCTGAGTCTCTACTGTCGGCCGAGCGATGACATATTGCCGCAACCCGAGGCCTGTCTGGTGACCGGGATCACCCCGCAGAGGGCGCTTGCCGAGGGGGTGATCGAGGCGGAGTTCTTCGACGTTATCCATCAGGAACTGTCGCACCCTGGGACCTGCGGCGTTGGTTACAACAGCATTCGCTTCGATGACGAGTTCACCCGCTACGGGTTGTACCGGAACTTTTTTGATCCCTATGCGAGGGAGTGGCAGAACGGCAACTCGCGCTGGGACATCATCGACATGGTCCGATTGACCCGGGCGCTGCGGCCCGAAGGCATCGAGTGGCCGGTGCATGAGGATGGCAGCACCAGTTTTCGCCTGGAAAAACTGACCGAGGCGAACGGCATCGCCCATGAAGCCGCGCACGATGCGCTGTCCGATGTCTATGCCACTATTGCTATGGCGAAACTGGTAAAGACCCGCCAGCCGCGCCTGTTCGATCACATCTTCCAGTTGCGTGACAAACACAAGTTGGCCGGGTTGCTCGATCCGCAGAAAATGCAGCCCATGCTGCATGTCTCATCCATGTTTCCAGCCTCGCTGGGGTGTATTTCGATGGTGGTGCCGATCGCGCGCCACCCGAGCAACGCCAATGGCATCATCGTCTATGATCTGCGCCAGGATCCGGCCGATTTGATTGAACTGGATGTGGATGAAATTCACAGGCGGTTGTTTACGCCCAGGGATGAACTGCCCCAGGGTATGGAGAGAGTTCCTCTGAAGACGGTGCATGTGAATAAAGCGCCGGTTATCGTCCCGTTGAATACCCTGACTGATGAGATGGCCGGAAAATGGCAGCTCGATATCGCGCAAGGCTGGGACTATTTGCGACGACTGCAGAACGCCGCGGGCCTGGTCGAAAAGGTGCAGTCCGTACACCGGCTCAGGGAGTTTTCCGAGACAGTCGATCCTGATCAGAACCTGTACGGTGGGGGCTTTTTCAGTGATGCGGATCGGCGGCAGATGACGGCGATTCGTACTACCGAGCCCGGGAAGCTTACAGATGCTGCCTGGTTTTTCGAGGATCCGCGGCTGCCTGAGATGCTGTTTCGCTACCGGGCAAGAAACTGGCCTGAAACCCTCAGCGGTGAAGAGCGCCTGCGTTGGGACGAGTTCAGGAGAGATCGTCTGAGCGGAGGGGTGGATGGCGCCAGCATCACCCTGCAGGAGTATCGGCAGAGCCTGGCCAGGCTGATGATCGACCCGGCGCTCGATGAAGATGCCAGGACAGTTTTGTCTGCCCTGGCAGATTGGCCGGATAATATCGGGCTTTAGATTTCAGCCCGTGCCGAACAGCTCGGAGGTCAGGCCTTGGTCCACTGCTGCAGGGCCTCGATAATGGCCTTTGCCTGATCCGGACTGGAGATGTTGAACTTCGACTTCTGCTGATACTCGCCATTGCGCTTCTTGTAGCGGCGAATGCTGTATTTGTCGCCACTGTATTCGCCTTTGGAGCGGTTCCACTCCTGGTAGCGGTACATCACTGTGGACCAGGCGCCTTTCGACAGCACGACTTTGTCGAGTTCCTTAACGACATCAATGCCGTCTTCTGAATAATTTATTGTCAATTCGTCTACGCTTGATGCCATTGTCTACTCGATATGGTGATTGATCGTCTGTCGGAGCATGTTGTGTCATGTTGCCTGATTTGCATGCAGATCGCGGAAGTTAACAGAAGATGCGCCCTAAGTCACCGGGAAATTGCCTCGGTCGCGCCATTCTTCTGAAGCAGTCGGATGATGTCCTGGTCCTGTTTCTGCCGGGCCAGTGTCAGGGGTGGCATGCCGTCCGTTGATGTCTGGTTGACATCGGCGCCCGCGGCGATCAGGAATTTGACCATCACGCGGTTACTTGTCTGGATAGCTGCAAGCAGGGGCGTTTGGCCGTTTTCGCCGGGCTGGTTGATGTCGGCACCTTGCTGTTTCAGCAGTTCGATAACGTCGCGGTCGGTGATGCCGTTTTTGGCGGCGGTGAGCAGCAGGTCGTTGGCGTCGAATTCAGCGCCTTGCTTTATCAGCAGTTCGGCCACCTCTGTCTTGCCAGCCATCACGGCATTGAACAGGGCGGTTTGCCCTTTGTTGTCCTTGAGATTGACGTCGGCGCCGTTTTTTAGCAGCAGTTTGACCACCACATAGCTTCCGGCCGCGGAGGCGATATGCAGCGGCGTTTCACCGTCGACATCGATCTGGTTGATATCCGCACCCCAGTAGATATGGCGCTCAATCTGGTCGATATCCTCACGGTGAACCGCCGGATATAATCCGATGGTCGGCTCGTCCGGTTGAGAACAGCCGGTGAGTACTATCAATAAGGTTATAACAAGCAGGTATTTAATCTTCATATTACCTGACATGGTATAGCCCCAAACCCATAGATCGCAAGCGACCTCGTGCAATTCATGGATCAGTCAACTGCAGCGTGCTATTGTAGCGTCCCATGATTTGGAAGCTCCTATTGACAGCGTTAGTCATTGCCGGTGCCGTGTTGGCAATACGACTGCGCACGCGAAATCCGGGCGTGGAGCCCTCTTCGCGACGTCTCCCGCCCGCATCCGGTACCGAGAGTGCGATCAAAACACCTCTGTTGAAGTTTGCCGCATTTGGCCTGGTTGGTCTGATGCTGGTTGGGCTTGGTTCTTTCCTCTATTACCAGTGGCAGGATACCTACCAGGTGGTGACTGTTCACGTGATTGATACCCGGACTGGCAATGAGGCAACCTACGAGGCGTACAAGGGAGATGTCGAGGGCCGCAGCTTTGTGACGGTTACAGGCCGTCAGGTCAATCTGGCCGAGGTGGAACGCATGGAGTTAGGCGAAAAATAGCTTGCTTGTCAGAATATGCACCAAGAAGCCCTTCAGCCTGTGCTGGAAGGGCTTTTTTGTGGAATCAACTCTGTTAGAGCGTCAGGCCGTCACAGTGGGGAGGCCGCCAGGAGAGCGCCGATCTTGCTGTGATCCATGCCGC
>PKUO01000054.1 GCA_002869585.1 Sedimenticola sp. | reverse complement strand
CCGGTTTCAACGTGAACACTTTTACCGATTTTCCGGAATAGCTGTTCACATTCCCGGAATCGCTGTTCACGTTCAACCGGAATATTTCCCAACGTATTGTTTTTCCATTGATTTGCTACCCTCTCCTGCTTTTTGGGGAAGAGGCAATGGCAGCACTGAGGATCACAATGCGCAAATTACGCGATGTTTTACGATTACGACTGGAAGCCGGTCTCTCCTATCGGCAGATTAATGCCAGCACCAAGGTGAGTGTCGGCCTCATTCAGAAGCTGATGGCTCAGGCCGAGGCGTTGGGGCTGACTTGGCCGCTTCCGCCGGAACTGGATGACAACCAACTGGCAGGCCTGTTCTATCCCAAAGCCGATACCCGTACTTCCTCCCGCCACCAGACACCCGACTGGCCCACCCTCCATCAGGAACTTAAGGGTAAGGGTGTAACCAAGCAATTGCTGTGGGAGGAGTACACTCAGCAGTACCCAAATCGCTGCTACAGCTACTCCTAGTTCTGCGACCGCTACAATCACTGGCGACGTCTGCAGAAACGCTCCATGCGTCAACAGCACAAAGCCGGTGAGAAGTGCTTTGTCGACTACTGCGGGCAGACCATTCCCATCATCTCCGCCACTACCGGGGAGATGCGCCAGGCTCAGATCTTCGTTGCCGTCCTAGGGGCTTCCAACTACACCTACGCAGAAGGGACACTGACTCAGTCTCTGCCTGATTGGTTGAGCAGCCATGTACGGGCCTTCGAATACTTCGGCGGAACCAGCGCGATCATCGTGCCGGATAACCTGAAAAGCGGCGTCTCCAAAGCCTGTCGCTATGATCCCTCTCTGAATCCCAGTTACCAGCAACTCGCCTCGCATTACCAGGTCGCAGTGATTCCGGCGCGTCCCTATAAACCCAAAGACAAATCGAAGGTGGAGGTGAGCGTACAGATCGTCGAAAGATGGATCCTGGCGCGCCTGCGTCACCACACTTTCTTCTCGCTGGCCGAACTCAATCAGTGCATCCGCGCCTTGCTTGAGGAACTGAACCAGAAGCCGTTCAAGCAGCTGCCAGGCAACCGCCGACAGGCCTTTGAGCAACTCGACAGACCCGCTCTCAGCCCCTTACCCAAACACCCCTATCGCTATGTCGACATCAAGCCGGTCAAGGTCAATATCGACTACCACGTACAGTATGAAGATCACCTTTACTCGGTTCCCCATCAGTATGTCGGTGAGAACCTGGAACTGCATGCTGGGGACACCCTGATCACCCTCTACTTCCGACAGCAGTCAGTGGCCTCACATCCCCGTGCATTCCGGCCAGGGACCACCACGGAACCGGCACACATGCCGAAACGGCATCAGAAGCATCAGCAATGGACTCCGGGGCGACTGAAGAACTGGGCCCGTGACATTGGCCCGGATGTCCTGATGTGGATCGATACCCAGCTCACGACAAAAGATCATCCTGAGCAGGCTTACCGGGTCTGCCTCGGCCTGCTCAATCTCAGTCGGCAGTATCCATCAGAACGACTCAACGCGGCCTGCCGCATCGCCAGTAAAGCAGGGCTCCTTCGCCTTAAACAGATCAAGTCGATCCTGGTCAGCAACCGGGACCGACTCCCCGAACAACTCAGCATCGAAACTGAGTTGCCTCAGGACCACGAAAACATCCGCGGTCCCCGTAACTACCATTAAAACCAGGAGCACATCATGAGTACACAAACTCTGGCGCAGCTACGCCAACTGAAACTGGGTGGTATGGCCACCGCACTACAGCAGCAACTGGAGCAGGTCGGCACTTATGAGGGGCTCTCCTTCGTCGACCGGCTGACCTTGCTGGTCGACCAGGAGTGTCTCAGTCGTGAGCAGCGCAAACAGGAACGGCTGGTCCGCCAAGCTCGTCTTAAACTCAGGGCATCGATCCAGGAGATCGACTACCAGCACCCGCGCAACATTACCCAGAAAAAGATTGCAGGCTTGGCGCAAGGCGACTGGATCAACCGCGGTCAGAATCTACTGATCACCGGACCCTGCGGCAGCGGTAAAACCTACCTCGGCTGTGCGCTGGGCCACAACGCCTGCCTGCACGGTTACAGCGTTCGTTATTACCGTCTTTCTCGGCTGCTGCTGGCGTTGACCCAGGCCAAGGCGGATGGCAGCTACCACAAGCAGCTGACGCTGCTGGCCAAGGTGCAATTGTTGATTATCGACGACTGGGGACTGGAGCCGCTAAAGCCGGCACACCGCAACGATCTGATGGAGATCATGGACGACCGTCATGGCCAGATGTCGACCCTGATGATCAGTCAGCTACCGACCGATCAGTGGTATGCCAGCATCGGNGACAACACCCTGGCAGACGCCATTCTGGACCGGCTGATGCACAACGCTCACCGCTTGCAACTGAAGGGTGAGTCGATGAGAAAAATCCTCAGCCAGTTGACCCAAGATGAACAGTTGGGATAAAAACACACGTTCGTGATGCGTTGAGAAATCAGGTGTTCACGTTCGTCCGGAATCGGTGTTCACGTTCACCGGAATACGCACTTGAGCGCCAGCATCGGCATCAGCCTGTACCCCGAGGACGCGGCAACCCCGGAGGTCCTGTTGCAGCACGCCGACAGCGCCATGTACCACGCCAAGGGTCAGGGAAAGCGGGGCATGGCGTTGTTCGCCGGTGAACTCTCCGAACGCCTTGCCCGGCGCCATAGCCTGGAGCAGAGCCTGCGCAAAGCCCTCGACAAAGGTGAGCTGTCAGTCTGTTACCAGCCCCAGGTGCGCCTCAGCGACCGCCAGACGGTGGGATTCGAAGCCCTGCTGCGCTGGAACAGTCCTGAACACGGCAGGGTATCACCCGCAGAGTTCATTCCCATCGCTGAGAACAATGGCATGATCGTGCCCATCGGCCAGTGGGTGCTGGAGCAGGCATGCGGCCGGATAGCGGCCTGGAGAAGGGGCGACCGCCCCTACTACGTGGCGGTGAACATCTCCCTACGCCAGTTCCTGGGTGGCCGGCTGGAGGAGATAGTCTGGAAGGTAGTGAATTCGGCAGGAATCCCACCCCAGGCGCTGGAACTGGAGATCACCGAGAGCACGGCCGCTTGCGATCCGCAGCAGGCCGAGCAGGTCATACGACGGCTGACCGAGGCGGGCGTACGCTTGGCGCTGGACGATTTCGGCACTGGCTATTCATCCATGCGCCGCCTGCGTGAGCTGCCCATCCGCACACTGAAGGTGGATAAGTCTTTCGTTGACGGCCTGCCAGAGGACGGCGATGACGTGCAGATCGTCACCTCCACCATCCAACTCGCTCACGGCCTTGGCAAGCTCTCCCTGGCTGAGGGTATAGAGACCGAGGAACAGCACCTGTTTCTACTGGAGCAGGGCTGCATGCTGGGCCAGGGCTACCTCTATAGCCCTCCAATGCCCGAGGAGCTGATCCCCTCCTGGATCGCTCAGTCATGCGAAGCGGTCAAGGCGAGCGCGGACTCCACTCCAATTCGTAGGGAAAACATGCAGTGACGTCTTTTCTGAAATCCATACCTGTCAAATGGCTGCTGTTGCTGCCCATCCTCCTGCTCAGCCTAGTGGTGACATCGAACATGCTCTGGCAGCTCCTGGTGATCTATGGACCGGCAGGCACCCGGGCCGAGGCTGTACTGCTGGCCAACGAAATAACTGACGATTTGCTGCTGACATCGGCAAGACAGGCCGAAGAGCGGGGATTCACCATCACCTATCTGGCCGTGCTAAACGAGGAACGCGACATCGCGGGCCTTCGGGAGCAAATCCACAACCTGCGCAAAAGCGCCCAGTCGCAATTGGACATTATCGCCCCGAAGTTGGCACGGTTGCTTGAACTTACACCCAGCCGCCGAATTCAGGAGATGCAGCAATGGGTGAAAACGATCCATGAACAGGTTGTGCGCCTGCGTACGCAGGTGGATGCAGGAAGCCATGCCATGCCTAGTGTGGAAGAGTGGGAAACCGCCGCGACCGAACTGATCGAGGCGCTGGCGGCGTTGCGCCTGTCGCTGCTGCTACCCGACTCCGATCTCGAGATTGCGGTCGCAAAGAACAGTGGCCTGAAGCATGCCCTCTGGCTCGCCACCGAATATGCAGGCAGGGAACGCGCCCTGATCGGTGAGTCAATTGCATCCGGCCGCCCCATGGATCAGCAGTCGATCACCCGACTCCAGGGATTTCGCAGTATCGTCGAACGCCAGATCAACTACCTGGAGCGCGAGGCAATGAGACTGTTCAGCCCGGGAACCAGTGTTCAGTCAGGTCTTGAAGGGACCTACAAGGAGGCCTGGCAGGCGGTCCACGAGCGCTTTCTGGGAAGCTATCAGACGCTGCGAGGGGAGATCTCTGCCGCAGCCCAGAGCGGTAACTATCCGGTGGGGGCAAACACCTGGTTGGTTGAGGCAACAGGAGCAATCGAAACGCTACATAACCTCGGCAATGTAGTAAGCCGAGATGTTACCTGGCATGCTGAACAGGCCAAGAGGCAGGCCAATGCCGATTGGTGGAAGGCGCTGGCTATCAGCTGCGCTGCATTGACAAGCATGATGCTCATGTTCCTCGCTGTGGGTTACGTCTTGCAACGACTGCGCCAGCCGGAGGTGATTCTGGCACGTATTCAGCAAGAGAAGACCCTGCAACTGCGCCTGCCAGCTGAAGGCAGCTGTGAACTCTCATCCATGGGTCGTGCGTTCAACGGAATGCTGCAGGACCTGGAGGATTTCGCCTCCGGGATCAACCGGGTAACCACCGGAGTGAAACTTTTAGTCGAACGGCTGGAAGGGTCTGCCCATAACACCAGCCGCAACGTACAGCGACAGGAGTCGGAGTTGGATTCAGCATCGACCGCCATGGCAGAGATGAGCGCCGCGTCTGAAAACGTGGCGCACAGTATTGCTCAGGCGGCAGAGGCGGCGCTACGGGCGGAGGATGAGGCGAACAGCGTACAACTCGTCGTTGTCGAGAGCAATGAGACCATCGACGCCCTGGCCCGACAGATCGATCATAGTACGGGCGTGATCCATCAACTCAAGGAGCAGAGCGAGGGCATTGGCAGGATACTCCAGGTGATCAACGAACTCGCCGAACAGACCAACCTGCTGGCGTTGAATGCAGCGATAGAGGCTGCACGGGCTGGTGAGCAGGGACGAGGGTTCGCGGTGGTGGCCGACGAGGTACGCAAGCTCGCAAACCGCACACAGGACTCCACAGGAGAAATCCGCACCATGATAAAGCTGCTGCAGGGGCTTGCCTCACCGGCGATGGGAGAGATGAAGACGGGCTGCGCAATGGCGCACAAAAGCGCTCAGCAGGTGCACTCCACAGGGGATACGCTGGCATCGATAATCGGGTCGGTGAATACTATCCACGGAATGAACATCGAGGTTGCATCCGCCGCTGAACAGCAGAGCCGTGTTACGGAGGAGATCAATTGCAACATCAAACGCATTGCCGAGGCCGCCTCAGATACCACCCAGGCTGTGACAGACGCCCTCAGTATCAACCACGATATCGCGGATCAGATGGAACAGCTGCGTAAGCTCCTTTCCGGCCTTGGACTCGGCTCGTCCTCGAAGTAAGTCTCCAATTAATTAATTCGCTGATGAGCTGAGGTAGTGGCCAGCTTGTTCCTGTTGCTCGGCCTCTTCGATTGGCAAGCTCAGTTGGCATGACCGGTTCAGAATCGGCTTACATAACGTTCTCGAGATCGTTGGCAAGATTTGGCCCTATACCTTAATTGGTATCGCGGTAGGAGCCGGTATCCATGGTTATGTACCGGAAGACTTCATGGTCTCGATCATGGGCAGGGATGTCTGGTGGTCAGTCCCCGCCGGGCGTGGTGGTCGATGGCCAAGTTGTTCATGCTGGAGGCATGCGGTGCAGTTGGTTGTCGATCACGACTGTAGTGCGAGGCAAGCCGGGCGGTGCCGTCCTGGCTACCCGGATGCAATCCCACGCCTGATTGTCATGTCAACGCGAACGTGACAGATAATCATCAGTTACGTCATCTCCCGCCGCTACGCGATCCATAACCGCTACCGTAACGGTTCATGCTGCCTGAGCCACTACCATTGCCCTGACCGTAGCGGTTCATGTTGCCTGAGCCATTACTGTTGCCCTGGCCATAACGGTTCATGTTGCCTGATCCGCTGCTGTTGCCCTGACCATAGCGGTTCATATTGCCACTCCCTTCACCGTTGGCACCGGCACCATTCATCTCGCGAAAAAGGCTACGCTCCTCGCTGCTCATCGACTGCACACGGCTCTGCAACTCGTTGCGATAACTTGCACGATCCTCGTCGCTCAGTGTGCTGGCCTGTGACCGCATCTCTGTCAGTTCATCGGTGCTGAATTCGGAATAGTCCGCGGCCAGGGTTACGCCGGCATGTCCGATGGAGAGCAGCATGATGCCGGCGACATTTTTCAGATATTTTTTCATGTTTATTTTTTCCTTGTGAATACGGTTGCTGGTTTGTTAATGTGTCAGACGCTAATCAACTACACCCTCAAACCATGCAGCACATTATGCGAACCAGCTGTTTCGCAATTATTTCTGTGCACAGGGAAACTGTTTCAAATTGTTACAGTGACGAAACTGCAGGTGAACAATGAGTGTAGATCGAGATAATTCACAAATGCTGATCCTGGTGGTCGACGATGACCCGGGAATCCGGCGACTCCTTACCCGCTATTTAAATCAGCAGAACTATAAAACGGCCGCCGTCAGTGATGGCAAGGGAATGGAGCGGTGGCTCCAGCATCACCACGCTGATCTGATTATTCTCGACCTGATGTTGCCGGGTGAGGATGGCCTGTCGTTAATTCGCAAGATCAGGCTCACAGGCAATATCCCGATCATCATGCTGACGGCGAAGGGTGAAGAGGTGGATCGTGTAATCGGGTTGGAGTCAGGGGCCGATGACTACCTCTCCAAACCTTTCAGTCCACGGGAGCTGCTGGCGCGTATCAGGGCGGTTCTACGACGACATGAGCGGGTGGCGGATTATGATGGCACAGTCCCAGAGCGGATAATAACCTTCGGTGAGTTCAGCCTGAGTGTCAACGGTATGGAGCTGTTGCGGGAGGGCAAGAAGGTGGAGCTGACATCAGGCGAGATGGACCTGCTGATTGTTCTGGCACAGAGTCCCGGGAGGGTGCTGAGTCGTGATCAGCTGATGGACCGGCTGAAAGGGGGAGAGCGCGACCCGTTTGATCGCAGTATCGATGTGCGGATCACCCGGCTGCGCAGCAAAATCGAGCCAAAATCGGCCCCCTCCCGCTATATACAAACCGTATGGGGCAAGGGCTACTGCTTCACCCCGAATGGCAAAACCGATGGGTGACAGGTTGTGATTCGCTTGCCCAATTCACTCTTCTTTCGAACAGCAGTGACACTGATGGCGAGTTCATCCCTGCTGGTGCTGATTACCCTGGGAACACTGGCCTACTATGTATTGATCCCGGTCGGCAAGCAGGCGGCTGATGATCTGGCTGCGTTGTTGATGCTATCGGCCCAGACCTGGGTCGAACTGCCTCCGGAAACACGCCCTGACCTTGAGCATGAGCTCTTCACCCGGCACCGCTTGAAGCTCTTTTCAGGGACTCCACTGTCGCCACTGTCAGATCCCGGTTACCCCTACCTGACGATTCTTCACCAGGGTATTGAACAGCGAACAGGTCATCCGGTTTCGGTCGGGTCCCTGCCTGACCATGAGTCATGGTTATGGGTTGATATCCCGATAGCTGAAGAGACTCTGCGCTTTGGTTTTCCTCTGGAGCGAATTGGCGCCCGTCCGCCGATGGCCCTGATTACGATCACTGTCGCCATCCTGTTACTGGCGCTGGTCACCGCACTTACCCTGGCGTTGCGGATAAGCCGGCCATTGGCGACACTGTCGGCGGCGACAACCGCTGTTGGGCGGGGTGAGAAGCAGTTGTCGTTAGCGGAAAATGGGCCTGATGAGCTGGCAACCTTGGCAAGAAACTTCAACCGGATGTCGGCTGAGGTTGCCGCCCTTATCGAGAACCGTACCACCCTGCTGGCCGGGGTGTCTCACGATCTGCGCACACCCCTGACAAGGATAAACCTGGCGCTGGAACTGCTGCCGGATGGCCTGGACGAGGAGCTTTACACGGGGCTGACAAAGGATGTCGAAGAGATGGATCATCTTCTGAATGAAGTGCTAATGCTGGCGCGGGGAGTGGGTCAGCGCGAACCCCCCCAGGAGGTGGAGCTTGGCCAGGTGGTTTCCGGCGTGGTTAACTCCTGTGTGCAAGGTGACGCGGTGATCAACTGGACCCCAGAAATAACTGTTTGGTGGCCTCTTCCCCTGGAGGTGTTCAAACGAGTGCTGGGAAATCTGCTGGTGAATGCCCTGCGCTATGGGGAGGGTCAGCCGGTGACGATAGAGCTTTCGGAAACCGGTGAGGGGCCGGTGATCAGGGTGCTTGACCGCGGAGCTGGTATACCTCCGGGCATGGAGGAAGCGGTTTTTCAGCCCTTTTTCCGCCTTGAAAATTCTCGCAACCCGGATACAGGGGGCAGTGGACTCGGCCTGGCCATTGTCGCCCAACTGTGCGCTGCCCAAGGCTGGCGGATCAGGCTGTTGGAGCGCCCCGGGGGCGGGGTGGAGGCTCGCCTGACACTGAGCGGTGGGAGCTTATGATATCGTCATCAAAATGAAAGAGATAAGATCATATGGCCTTCATCACCTGGGTCTGCTGGCAGGTATCCTGGTTGCATTCTATACTGCCGGGGTACACAGTGATCCCATAGCAGAGCCCCTAGCGTTACACGGCATCATGGAGCAGATGGGAGAGAGGATGCAGGCCATTACTGATGGTATTTCGCGCCAGGAGTGGCAACAGGTTGAGCAATCAGCGAGAGAGATTGCTGAGCACCCGCAACCGCCCTTTGGCGAGAAACTTCGTATCCTCAGTTTTGCCGGCAGTCGGGTTACCGATTTTAAGCAGTATGATGGTGAAACTAGGCAAGTAGCAAAGGAGTTGGCGCTGCTGGCTGGAGAGCAGAATGGTTCGGCTGTGATTATTGCGTTCTCAACCCTGCAAACCAGCTGCCTTGTCTGTCACCAAAAGTTTCGCGGTGATTTTCAACGTCACTTTTATGGCCAGCAATCCAAAAGACAATGAAGTTACTGGCCGGGCTGCTACCCGGCGTCTGTATATGCCACCTGCCTACTCTTCCCCTGAGTATGGATCTCCCGCTGACTGGTATGTTTACTCAGACCCTTTACAGCCATGCTTATGACTGTTCTTTTTGTGGCGGGACGACGATTGTCTTCCACCCGCGTCCGGCTGTGGTTTTAGCATCACTGATAGGAGGTTTTTCGGCCGCCTTAGCCAGCTGGTTCCTTGCCGCCTCGGTAAACGGATGCTCTTCACCCAGTAGTTCGTTCAATAGGGTAACAACTTGTTTGAACTCTTTCTCTGCCTCGGTTGGACGATTTTGTGCCATCAGTACCTCTCCCAGTGCTCTACGGCTTGTTGCCTGATCAATACGCCGGTCGTCAGGTGCAGATTCCCAGATTGCCACAGCCTGTTGATAGAGCGTCTCAGCCTGTTCAAGACGCTGTTGGGTGCGTAAAAAATCGGCCAGTTTGTGCATTGCCCAAGCCGTATTGGGGTGCTCGTGACCTGATGCAGTCTGCATGATATTTAGTGAGCGTGTCAGCAGTTCCTCAACCCCTGGGATCTGGCCACGAATGATTTTAAGACTGGCTATCTTGTTGAGACTGACAGCAACCATTGGATCCATTTTGCCTAATACGTTTTCCCTTATCGATAGTGCCTGTTGTAGTAGCAATGCAGACTTATCCAAGTGCATCTGTCTTAGGTAGATCGCTGCCAGGTTTTCCAATAGGGTGGCCATTCTATGATCTTCAATGGTCAGTGTGATTCGGGCATTCTCAACTGCCCTCAATTGATAGGCCTCAGCCTCGTCATATCTTTCCAGGGTATAGGCAAGCTGTGAAGCCAGCTGTAGGTAATCAAGGTTTGATGGGTGCAGCGCCACTGCTTCCTGCAGGTACCTGTAAGCAGATTCTGGGTGATGTTTTACCCGTTCCATGTTGCTTTGTCGGTAAGCTATCTGGGCGGCTTGCAGCCGGTTACTGGTTTTGACCTCCTCCAGCAGTACTTCAGATGGAGTAGTCAGTGTCTGCTTAGCAGGCAGGTGTTGGCTCTGATCAATGACAACGCCATCGCGCTCAATTGCATTGATGATAGGCAGGTGACTGTCTGTCTGTTGTGCCTGGCTGTTGCTTGCTAGCAGGCAGGCTGGGAGTAGTAAGGTAATAGATACTTTCAGGATAGTGGAATTCATTATTACTGTCGGTTCCTTGAAATGACCATAAAAAGAAGTGGATGTAATGCCTCTGGGCTATGGTGAGCAAGTTACAGGTAAACTGTTTCCAAGTTGTTTCCTTGGCCGGGCAAGATGTTTCAGTCTGTTTCTGCAGTGTTGGCAACTTCCTTTTAGAATCCGCCGCCACCAGATTACCCGACACCTTGATCCGGCTATCTGAGTTCATTCAAGAGAAGTTCCATTTCGTCCCAGTGCGCGGGTTTTTAACTTTTGGGTGTTGATTCTGTCTTTCCGCTTATGTGATGTCCTCCAATCGTAACGTAATGCCTTGACTGTTGATTCCAATCGAGTAAGATAGTAATAACTTACTTACTTTGTGACTGATCATGCAAAAACACCCCAAACACCTATCCGCCGATGAGCGCCGTGCTGCCACAGTCGACGCGGTAGTAGAACTCGCTGCCGAACAGATTCCGAGTGAGATCACGACAACGGCCATCGCCAAACACATGGGCGTGACCCAGGGCGCCTTGTTCAAGCACTTCCCGACCAAGGATGCCATCCTGCAGGCGGTTATGGAGTTTGTGGCGAACCGTCTGCTCTCCCGCGTGGACAAGGCCGCACGCGCCGCATCCTCGCCGGTCGCAGCCATCGAGGCGATTTTCATGGCCCACGTCGAGTTCGTAGTTGAGCGCCCGGGCGTTCCACGCATGATGTTCGGGGAGTTGCAGCACGCCAAGCTGACGGCACCTAAACGCATGGCGCAAACACTCATTCGCCGCTACGGCGAGCGTCTGCATGGCCTTATCGAAGAGGGTAAGGCCACTGGCGAGTTGTCCGCTTCCCTTGATACCAGCGCTGCCGCGACCCTGTTCATAGGCACGATCCAGGGGTTGGTCATGCAGTCAATGCTTGCTGGCGACGTTGAGCTGGTTCGAAAAGACGCGCCGAGGGTCTTTGCGATCTTTCTTTGCGGGATTCGGAGCGGGCAATGAAGAAGTTATTACGTAAGGCGGTTGTACTGCCCCTGATCGTGGTGGTTGCCCTGGCGCTGGTTATCTACATGGTGAAATCGAAAGCGCCGGTAGGACATGATGTGTTGCAGTATCCGACCAAGGCGGTAGAGGTGGTCAGGCTGAAGCAGCTGCCATTTCGTGCGCGGGCCATCGCTTACGGAAATGTGGAACCGTCGGTTTTGTTGAAGGCGAAGGCCGAGGTTGCTGGCAAGATCAGCTATCTACATCCCGGACTGGAAAAAGGCGGGAGTCTCTCCAAGGGTACGCTGGTCATGCGTATTGAGCCTACCGCCTACGAATTTTCACTGGATCAGAAAGAAGCGGCCCTGGCAGGCAACCAGTCCAGCCTGACGCAGCTGGAGGCTGAAGAGGCCTCCACCCGCAGCGCTCTGCGTCTTGTTAAGAAGAACCTCCAGGTTGGGGAGAAGGAACTAAACCGCCTGCTTGCGATCTGGGACAAGAAGCTGATTGCGCGCTCTGTGGTTGACGCTGAGGAGCAGAAAGTACTGCAGTTGCAACAGCAAATCGAGGATCTGCAGGGCAAACTGGCGAGTTATGAGAGCAGAAAGGCCAGCAGCAAGGCACAGATAAAGCAGTCGGAGTCACAACTTGCTCAGAGTGAAGACACCCTGGGGCGAACAGAGATTCGTCTGCCGTTTGATGCCAGGGTTGGCCAGGTCTTTGTCGAAGAGGGGGAGTTCACCTCGGTCGGCGGTGTCCTGTTCGAGGCGCTGGGGACGCACTCGGTTGAGATCAATGCGCAGATCCCCACCCGTCAACTAGGTCCCTTGCTGATTGCGTCCGGTACTGAATCGATCAATATGCGGCAACCCGAGGAACTGCAGTCGAGACTTTCGCAAATGCAGTTAAAGGCCTACGTCAGCCTGGTGGGGTATGACGGCTATGTACCCAGATGGGAGGGTAATCTGTTGCGTATAGGTGAAGCGATTGATCCCGCGCGTGACACCATCGGCCTGGTGGTCGCGGTTGATAAGCCCTATGACGGGGTGATTCCAGGCAAGCGCCCGCCACTGCTCAAAGGGATGTATACAATGGTGGAACTCTATTCGCCGGCGCAGAAGATGCTGGTTATTCCCAGAAAGGCAATACACCAGGGGCGGGTCTACCTAGCCAACAGCGAGAATCGGCTGGAGATTCGTCAGGTCACCGTCCTGCATAAACAGGGTGATCTGGTTTTGATTGAAGCGGGACTCAATGAAGGCGAACGGGTTATCGTTACGGATGTCATTCCTGTTATGGAAGGATTGCCTGTCGCTCCCATTGTGGCGGAGGAGTATGAGCGTGAATTGGAGGAAGAGGCTTTGGGTGAGGACCGCGTTACGGCCTTGATTGAAGGGAGTGGGGCGGATAAGCAGCAGTCGATGCCTTCCTCGGCGACAGCTGAAGGTGGTAGAGAATGATCCGCTTTTTTGCTGCGCACCCGACTATCGGCAATATTCTGATGATGGCGATCATTGCCATGGGGCTGGTCTCCGTGGGTGGTCTGAACAAGGAGTCCTTTCCTCTGCTCAAGCCGAGCAAGGTGCAGGTGACGGTCGCCTATCCCGGCGCCAGTCCCGCGGATGTGGAGGACGGCATCTGCAACCCGCTGGAAGACGCCACCGATGGCATCAGTTTCCTGGTTGAGCAGGAGTGCGATGCCCGGGACAATATCGCCATCGTCACCCTCGAGATGCACGAGACCGGGGATATTCGGCAGTTCACCGACGATGTCAGGCGTGCCGTTGATGGCATCAGTAACTTTCCGGAAAACTCGGAAGAGCCGATCATCACCCAGTTGGGAAGGATCAACCCGGTCGCCAATGTTGCGATCACCTCGGAAAACCTGACCTCATCTGAACTGAAAGCTTTGGCCGAGTATTATCGGGACCGTCTGGTGGCGATGCCCGAGATACCAATCGTGACGATCGACGGCTTCTCCACCCACCAGTTACAGGTGCTGCTGCGCCCCGATACCCTGAAAAAATACAATCTGAGTGTTGAAACTGTAGCCGGATTGATTGCATCTCAGGCGCTGGAGTTGCCTGCTGGCCTAGTGGAGGCCACGGAGACCTCTTATCAGATACGGTTTGATAATCTCAGAAAGAGCCCTGATGAGTTGGCCGATCTGGTGGTGATCAATACCCCGGATGGAGGTGAGATAAGGCTGGGTGACATCGCCGTTATTGAGGATCGCTTTGACAAACCGGAAGTACGAATCGAACTCAATGGGAAGCCGGCGGCACTGCTCAAGGTGAGTAAGAATACCATCGACGATACACTGAAAGTGGCCGATGCGCTGCTGGAGTTTGTGGAAAGGGAGAACAGTATCCTGCCGTCGGGTACCCGTTTAACCGTGATGAATGACAACTCCACCTCGGTGCGCGATCGGCTGAAGCTTTTGCTTACCAACAGTTGGCAGGGGTTGTTGCTGGCAACGGCCATGCTGCTGCTGTTCTTCTCCTGGCGCTATACCTTCTGGATCGCCATGGGCCTGCCGGTCTCTTTTCTCGGTGGCGTTGCCTTGATGTCCCTGTTTGGCATCAGTATCAATATGATATCCATGGTCGCCCTATTGATGGCCATCGGTATCCTGATGGACGATGCCATCGTCCTTTCAGAGAATATCGATCACGAATACCGCAAGGGAAAAACCCCCCTGGAGGCGGCCATTGAGGGGACGAAAAAGGTGATCCGGGGTGTTTTTTCCTCCTTTCTCACCTCTGCCTTCCTGTTTGGCAGCCTGTTGATGATGAAGGGGGATATGGGGCAGATACTGGGCGTTCTGCCTGTGGTCCTGCTGTCGGTTCTTACCATCAGCCTGATCGAGGCGTTCCTGATCCTGCCGCACCATCTGAAACATTCGCTGGAACACGGGCATGACAAGGCACCGCCAAAATGGCGTCTTGTCTTTGAGGTGCAGTTTGATCGTCTGCGTCACGCCATCTCCCGGGCTGCAAAAGGGGCGATGGCATACCGTTATCTCACGGTGGGCGCCGCACTCTCCATGCTGATTTTCTCGGTTGGCCTGATCGCAACCGGCACTGTCAAGTTCAAGGCGTTTCCAGATCTTGAAGGCAATAATGTGGAAGCCAGGATTCTGCTGCCCCAGGGCACCCCGCTGGAAAAAACGGAACAGGTGGTGGCAACACTGCTAGGCGCGCTGGACAAAACCAATCAACAGCTGAGTGAGTTGGAACCTGAGACCCTGGTAAAGAACATCCAAGTCTCTTACGGCGAGCACGGTGATGTACCTGAAAGTGGGCCTCACCTAGCCACTTTGAGTGTCGACATTCTTACCACCGAACAGCGCAATACCACCATGGCGGGTTTGATCCAGCGTTGGAAAGAGAATACCGGGGTACTGCCCGATGTGCTGAATATTCAGTACAAGGAACCGCAAGTGGGTGCCGCTGGTCGAGCCATACATATCCGTCTCGGTGGCGATGATCTCAAGCAGCTATCCCGGGCTTCCTGGGATCTTCAGAACTGGCTCAGAGGCTATGCCGGGGTGGCCAACCTGCTGGACGATCTGCGCCCGGGGTTGCCGCAATACAGCATAAGGCTCAAGCCGGGAGCGCTGGCCAAAGGTATTGATTCCCGTTCTATCGCATCGCAACTTCGCTCGGCCTACCTTGAGGCAAAGATCAGTGAGATCTATCGGGGACGTGAATCCTATGAGATAGTCGCCCGGGTGGATAGCCCCAAGCAACATGCGCTGCGTGATTTTGATAACTTCACGGTGTTTTCAAAAACAGGTGAGGCGCTTCCCCTGGGCAGTGTCGCCACGATTACTGAAACCCGTGACTTCTCACGCATAGGGCATGTCAATCATCTGCGTACGGTCAATCTTTATGGTGACGTCGATGCGGATGTTGCCAATACCTCCGAGGTCATTGCCAGCCTGCAGGATAATTTCCTTGAGACTCTGCTGGCGCGCTACCCCGGTGTCACGGTCACCTTCAAGGGTGAAGTAGAAAACGGTACTGAGACCAAACTGTCGATTCTCTCCGGTTTTGGCCTTGGAGCGTTTGCGGTATTCCTGTTATTGAGCCTTCAGTTCGGCAATTATCGTGAGCCGCTGATCGTGATGATCACCATTCCCCTGGCCCTGATTGGCTCCGTCTGGGGTCACTTAATTATGGGGATAGACTTTACCCTGCCAAGCATGATCGGCTTTGTCTCACTGGCCGGTATAGTGGTCAACGATTCGATTCTGCTGGTCGAGTTCACTAAGTATCGGGTGGCCGAGGGCAGCTCTTTTCACCGGGCAGCGCAGCAGGCGGTATTCGACCGTTCGCGCGCTATCTTCCTGACTTCGGTGACCACGATTGCCGGCATGACGCCGTTGCTGTTCGAGACCAGTTCACAGGCTTTGATATTGGTTCCGCTGGTTACCAGCATTGTCTTCGGCATGCTGACATCCACGGTACTGATCATGCTGGTACTGCCTGCGATGTACGCCATCATGGAGGATGCGGGTTTTATCAATATGGCAGTGCCAGCGTCCGACTGATTGTTGATTTAATACTTCATAAAATCAGATGAAGAGGAATAACCATGCCAATGCAAAGGGTATGTGACATTGTGATCCTGGCATGGTGTTTTTTTATGGAATGATCACTTGAGAAAATAACTTATTGATATCAAATAGTAAAAAAGGCTTATCCACAATCGAGTACGAGTCGCCAACACTGGCTATCAACGACAAGCATCAACGATGGTCGGAGCTTTTATATCGATACCGACCAGGTGTCCTGCGGTGTTTTCCAACACGATAGAGCCCTCAAACTTGTCCGCATCCTGGTAGTACAGCAGCCAATAGTCGTGGTCAGCGGTTGTCGTGTGTTTGGGCGCTCCACGAAAATAAAAACCTATCGCTATCTCGCAGGGCATATCTCTTGAAAAGAGAACGAACGTTCGGTATGGTTATTCTCCATGACCGCAATGGCACGCAAGCAGATTCGAGGAGAGGCGCTTAGGGAACGGGTGCTGGATATCGCGCTTGAGCTTTTCTCCAAGCAGGGCTATTTCAATACATCGATCCATGACATTCGACGGCAGGCACAGGTCAGCATCGGTGCTATCTACCACCATTTTGAGAGCAAGGAGGCGTTGGCCAGGGGGCTATACCTGCAGTTGCTGGATCGGATCGACGCCGAGATTGATGCGATTCTAATGGAGCAGGAGAGATGTCTGGCACGCTCCCGGGCTGTGGTGTCGTTGCTTTTCGAGTTGACTGAGGCCGAGCCGCAGGTAATGCAGTTCGTCTTGTTGGCGAAACACAGCGAATATCTGCCGGATGAGCCGCCGATCTGCTCGTCGTCGCCCTTCGTGCGTATGCGCCAGGTGCTGGAGGAGGGTATTGTGGCCGGAGAAGTGAGGCAGATGGAGCCCTGGGTTGCCGCCACCGCGATGTTTGGTGGTGCCATGCGAATGATGAATCTGCGCCTGGACGGTGCGTTGCAGAAGCCGCTGCCGAGCTACCTCGACGAGGTGGTCGAGTGTGGTTGGCGGGCTGTGCTGACTTGAGTCTGTTGAGTAAAGAACACGAACTGATGGGTGCGCAGCGTTTTGCGGAAGTAATAACGGTTGTCAACGGCTCCTGGCACCGAGCTGAATGGTGACTTCATGACTTTTTTTAACTGGAGATAGAGATGAAGGTGAACTTGACCAAGCGTCTGTTTTTTCTGTTGTTGCTGATCTGTTCGATGCCGCCGCTTGCAGCCGAGAAACCCGATGATGCGGATGCGCTGAAAGGTGTCTCCGTCGGCAAGGTGGTGTTCGACGTCAATATGGCCGATCCGAAGAAGATGACGCTCTATCTTAGCGTCATTCGGGAGACGATCGACGATCTGAAGCGCCAGGGAGCCAAGCCCGATGTGATTCTTGCCTTTCGCGGTCTTTCGGTGAGGCTGATCTCCACCGATCGCGAACAGATGGATCTGACCGACTTCGCTGATATGGATCAGATCGCTGCACAGATCGCTGATCTGCAGCAGGCGGGTGCACGCATCGAGTCATGTTCGGTGGCCACCCGTCTGTTCGGCATCGACAACAGTACGCTGCTGGAGGGCGTCAAGGCGGTCGGCAACACCTTTGTCTCGTTGACAGGGTATCAGGCGCAAGGTTACGCAAATATTCCGATCTACTGAACGCAGCACTGGGACGGTTATGGAGTTCTATCGTGAGTTGACGACAGCTGTAGACGCCGGGCATCTTCAGCGGTGCCTGACGATCGGTTCACTCGCGCGCTATTGTGGATCTATCGATCGAGTCTTGGTCGACGATTCCGAGCAGGGTGAAATCTACTGCCTCTGGGGGCAGTTCAGGGTCAATCGCGAGAGAATCCGCAACGGCCTGCGTTTCACACTACCGGACTGCCCCAACGCATTGGTCTGGACTCTCACGGTTCATTCGCAAACGCGAGTGGAAGGGCAACTGCGCATCCACTGTACGATCAATCAGCCCGATCACGATCCCGATTTTATCGAATCGATAGAGCAGTTCGTCAGTGACTGGCAACGGGGGCTGGCGAGGCTCGAGGCGTTCTGACCCCTCATTTCAAGTGGAAGAGGGGGGCTTGCTGACCTGTAATCGGGCTTTTTACATGCGTTTACAGGAAGTCTGTGCAACCCATGGAAAGCAGCAAGATATGCCTGTGCAAAACAGTCTCCGTCACTGAAAAACACGAGGTTTATGACCGGAGACTGGACAGTCC
This sequence comes from Sedimenticola sp., assembly GCA_002869585.1. Taxonomy (GTDB): domain Bacteria; phylum Pseudomonadota; class Gammaproteobacteria; order Chromatiales; family Chromatiaceae; genus BM503. The sequence goes on along the minus strand of PKUO01000054.1, from coordinate 45,267 downwards.
TGAATAGGGTGTTAACAACTCGTGCCGTGTACCCGGGCAATGGTGCAGGAAAACAGGTGATAGGCGGATGCCACAAGGGCTATAGCCGTAATCGCAAATCCAATGACGGGCACTGCCATTAAGAAGCTCTGAATCATGATCAATACCTCCAGATCAGATTAATAACCAAGTAGAAAGCTATGTTATATAGGCACAGTAAAAAGGTCAAGTATTATTTACTTATTACTGATATTCACCGACATCCAGCCCCTCGCTGAATCTGCTTAGCTAGGCTTACTTCCACTGCAGTGATGTTCCGCTGGCAATCTTATCATTCTGGATATCGGTGTGGCTGGAGCACCGGCTGATCTCCAAAGCCAGGGGCTAATTGCGAACTATCAATGCTCGCCGGCCGTCATTATCATAGTATGGCACTAGGTTATTCAATCCGTCTCAGGTGTGCACCATGCCCCCGACTTTCCGTCTTCAACATTTTCCAGTTTCCTTTTTTGCCGTGATCATGGGTCTGTCCGGTCTGACCATCGCCTGGGACAAGGCCCATGCGGTTCTCATCCCCGGCCTTGATCCGGGCAGAGTACTTGGCTTGCTGACTGGAGCCGTCTTCCTGCTCATGGTGCTGACCTTTCTCTCTATACATGAAGCTGCAACATGCCGAGTCGGATGTGTTCGCCCGAGTCCTCTACTACAGCGGACTGTTCCTGACCCTGCTGCTGACCCAGACCGGCCGTTTTGCCCGGCTGAACTTCGCCCTGTCTTGGTGGGCCTACTCCTTCCCGCTATCGGCCATCACTGTGGCCACACTGGTCATGGCGCAGGTGACCGGCGAGCCCTTCTTTGCATGGGTGGGGTGGGTGCTGTTGAGCTTGCTGAGCGGGGTGGTGGCCTATCTGGCCCTTCGCACCACCAAGGCCGTCATGGCCGGCAAAATCTGCCAGCCCGAGTGAACCAACCCAATCTTTTGCATGAGTAGACAGATAATGAAACAGACACTTTTTCAGGAAAAATACCCGGTTCTCGATCTCGAAATTCCCAAGACTGAAACCACGCTCGATAGCGTGGAGGCGATTATCGGCTATCTCAAAGATCGCATCGAGGCGCACCCGGTCGCCCACTACATTGCTACATTTGACCACTACGATCATACGGCCTCCCTGGAGGACGGAGAGATTGCTGAAGATATCCTGGCTGCGCAGAGCATCGTCTTCTGTTTTGGCACCAAGCTGCCCAACGCCCATGTGATGGCGGTGCGCCCACGCTCCATTGGCGCCACTGAAAAAGCCGATCGCTACATCATCAGCTTCATGGAAGCCCCCATGCCTATGGCCAACCAGGCGATGGAAGAGTGGGTGAAGTCGATTTCCAACAAACGGACCGCTTAGGAGAAAGAATATGAAAATAGGCGTTACCAGCCAGAACTGGCGCACCGTCACCGGTCATGCCGGAAAGGCACGCCGGGTTCTGGTCTATTCACCCGGGGCGGATGGCCGTCCCGTAGAGATCGAACGCATCGATCTGCCCAAGGAGATGAGCCTGCACGAGTACCACGGTGAGGATCATCCATTTTATGCCCTGGATGTGCTGGTCACCGCCGGTTGCGGTGACGGCTTCGTAAGGCGCATGGCCGGGCACGGCGTGCGCGTGTTCGCCACCTCGAAGACCGACCCTGAAGCCGTGGCAGCCGACCTGCTTGCAGGCAAACCACTACCACCTCCGCAGCCCCATGGTCACGATTGAGCCACCCAGGGACCGCTTTACCCGCAACTACCTCATCTTTCTGGGCGTGCTCGGCAGCTTGTTGCTCGCCTGGTGGTTGCCGACTCTTGATCCCCGGGTCTGGGACCTCAACGACCAGTTGGCGACCGACCCAGAGCTGGCCGCCTATAGCTACACGTTTCGGGTTCAGTCCATCGATAATGGCGTGGCGCGGGTCTACAGCCCACGCTCCACGCGCATCCCGGCATTGCGCTTCCTGGCCATTGTCGAGCCACGCTTGCGCGGCCGCGACGCGAACGATCCTCAGATCATCGCCGCCCAGCACAAACTGGGCAAAGTACAAGGGCGGGCGCGGGAAATCATCTTGTCCCACCCTGGAGTGAGTCGTCTGGTCTGGGTGGAGGACATCGACTGGCATGCCAGGCGGGGAATAGTGATACCCTAACCACACAAATGCCCGGATGCCCCAAGGAACAGGGCCAGGAAAAGCCAAATGGGCCTTCATTGGAGCTGCTAAATCTAGTCGCGGAAAAGGGGCTGGATGTATTGGTCTAGGGAAGTAACTATGTTGCTAAAGAATTTTTTTGAAGAAATTACTGAGCATGATATTTTTCATGGTATTACCGTTTAGCGTGATAATAAGCCATTGAATATGAAGGATAAAAAAGTCTTATTTACAATAGAGTGGGAGTGACTTTGATTTATAACCTATTGAATTATAATAATAAAAATAATTCAATTGATAATATAATCTGCATCATCAATGGTATTTTTCATGGTATTTCTCGCGCGTAGTTAAGGCAGAGAACATCGATACCATGCGAGGTAGATTGATGCTGGCATGGTATCAGTGAGCTTGAACTGCTTGTGCTCTGGGGCAATCGAGAAACCAGTTATAACAACGAGGTTTTCCAGCAGGGGTTCGGGCAGGCCGAGGTCTTCAAAGGCAATATGGCAAAAAGCGGTCACGTTCATTTTCTGACTCCTGATGGTGGCACTTCTTCTGGTGTCGCAACCGAACCTGCCTCATTTGGCACGGATTCCATGACGAGCTGAGAAATCTCGGCACCGAGTTGCAGGTCCGGGACATAACCGACTATTTGCTGACGTAGTCGCCCACTCCGATCGATCAACAAATAGGTCGGCGTACCCTGCATCCGGTAGGTTTGCATGGTCTGAGGTATCGGTCCACCGTCATCCGCGGGCATGTCGACCCCTACGGGGAAACGGATCTGGTTTTCAAGTAGAAAAGCGCGCAGCGAGACAGGCTTCATCGCTGCATGATGTTCGAATACCGTGTGCAAACCCACAACCAGCACACCTTGTTTTGCGAACAGTTCATGGACGGCCTTCATTTGAGGAATGGCGCGGGAAACACACCCGGGACACAACATCTGGAAGGCGCAGGCGACCACCACACGGCCGCGCTGCGCCCCCAAGTCAATGGGTTCCGGCGTGTTCAGCCACTCGGTGATGCGCCATGTTGGCGCCTGTTCCGGCTGAACCATACTTGCCTCAATCCCTTAGCTTGCTGAAGGTGTAGTCTTGGGCCTTCTGCGGCGCATGACAAGCGAAGCAGGCCGAGGCCGCATTCTCGCCCACAACCCGGTTGGTCCGGTCGCCTCCGCCGAAGCCTTCAAAGCCCCAGCCGCCGGTCGCTGCGAACTTCTTTGCATCCTTGTGCATGACGCCGACCACCTTCCGAGCGCCTTCAGTGACGGCGTTGCCATCATGCACGGCTTCAAGCAGGTCGAAGATGATCACGGAGTCATCAGGAAAAGTCCCTTTCCGATAACCTTTCATCGCCTTGTCGTTGGCATAGAGGTGATGAATGCCCCCGAATGAGCCGTACAATGAGTGACCTTCCTCGATCACCATGCTCTTCACATGATGCCAGTCGCGGTAACCCTCCGGGTAGGGGACCTGGGGATCAGCGGCCAGTGCGGCTGACGATGTTGTCGCGCAAAGTGCAGCCAGGATAAGTTGTTTCATCGTTGTCTCTCCTTATTTCAGATCGGCGATGGCTGCGCCTAAGTTGATGTGAAACGGCTGTCCAGCGATGACCAGCGCGGGCACTGACGCAACTCCGGCCGATTCGGCTTCACTGATTCGTGATTTGCTTTCGCCCAAGTGCACGATCTCGGCGTTGAAACGTGCAGAATCGATGGCATCGGCAAGCTGTTGCTCGGCGGCAACACAGACGGGACAACCGGCGTGGTAGAAAATAGCCTGTTCTTTCATGGTAGGACTCCTAACTATGCGAGTTAATAATAAACCCGTTTACTGGAAACGGGGGTTAATAACCGCCGTCAGGCGGCGGACTCGTGCTCCGGGCAATCGACACGCAGATGCCGTTCGGCCATCGGTGCGTCGACGAATGCACAGAAATGCGGTGTGCTCGTGCCCGGCGCGACGTTCTCGCGGAAGTGTCTGCAGGTCACGCAGGTGCGCTGCGGCGCTATCAACTGGCGTTGCTGCAATTGCCGGATCATTTTGATGACCAAAGCGAGCAGTGATTCCTGCTCACTCTCTGACAGGCATTCAACAACCGGTCCGAAACTGGCTGGCCATTCTCGAGCGATCCGCTTACCTTTCGCCGTTGCTTTTAACGCAATAGCCCGACCATCCGTAGCATCTGTCTGTTTGCGCAACAAAGATTTGTTTTCCAGAGTGGTTACTGCATCACTGGCCGTAGCCTTCCGGATCCCGGCGTGTGCGGCGGCCGCTGTCAGTCTTATGCCTTCTGGTCTGCTCGCAACGAATCGCAATATATCGGCTTGGGTGGGCGACAAACCGGCTGATTCGGCTGCCTGCCAATCCAGCTGTCGCGCGACTGCCGCCAAGCGGGTCAGACCATCATACAGTCGTTGATCAAGTGGTTCTGTTATTTTGTCGAAGTTCATGGTTAGTAATCCTAACTAAAAATTTTGTAATGTCAAGCACCGACTGGATTACATTTACTTGGATACATGGTTGCCGTCAGTGGCAGGTGGCGATTACCAGTTTCTACACATAAATCATTTTTGTTTCGGTGTCAGGCGTACAATAAGGCGAATCAAATACTTAATCAATACGGACTATGGGGGCATGCCACATGTTCAACTGCTCAGACGCCAGGCCCGGATGCCACTCCATGGGAATCTCGGTGTATGGGCATTGCAAAAGGTAACATATATGCAACTATATGGGTCATATGATAGAGGTTTGAGAATACCTCGATGCTGAGGGAAACAGTCCTTATACCAAATGGTTCGATCATCTGAATGTGGTCGCTGCAGTCAAGGTGACGACAGCCGTCCATCGGATGGAGCAGGGTAACTTCTCTAATGTGAAAGGTGTTGGTGCCGGCGTCTATGAGTACCGAATCGATTTTGGTCCTGGCTATCGGATCTACTTTGGCAAGGATGGGGACCGGTTGGTGATATTGCTCGCAGGTGGTACCAAGAAGCGCCAGGACGCAGATATTGCTTCCGCGAAAGGGCATTGGCGCGACTACAAGCACCGAAAACGGCAAGAGGTGACATGATGGCTTTGACGAAAGATTTTAAGGACACCATACAGGCACGTGCCCAACGGGATCCGACGTTTCGCAAGGCCCTGCTACAAGAAGGGGTCGAATGTCTGCTCGCCGGTGATGTCGATACCGGCAAGGCGGTGCTGCGTGACTACATCAACGCGACGATCGGGTTCGAGGGGCTCTCCCAAGTCTTCGATAAATCGAGCAAGAGTCTCATGCGTATGTTCGGTCCAAAAGGTAATCCCCAGGCGAGCAACCTGTTTGCGGTGATCCAATACCTGCAGGAGCAGGAGGGGATTCACCTGGAAGTCAAAGCCCGGAAGGTTGCCTAAGGTGCTGTGTATCAGTGTTTAATCGGAAATATTTTTGAGTATTTTCAAGGATTTTTTGAGCATGGTATTTTTCATGGTATTGCCGTTTAGCAGGAAAATAACTCATTGAATATAAAAGACAAAAAAGGCTTATTTACAATAGAGTGGGAGTAGCGCAGATCTGGCACTGGCTGGCACTCACAGGCATCAAGGCGTAGTCAGTCCGCAAAACCAATAACTTACTCGCATTACTGTCTGGCATCATCTGGCACTGGCAGGCATCAGCAAGCAGTCAGTGCCATTTTCCAATGGTATAAATCATGGTATCACCGCACGCAATATCAGCGTGGCGCTCCCATACCATACCATGCCATGCGTGTAGAACTGTTCATGGTATCGGCATTACTCGAAAGACGCAGCCTCGCGCTCAAGATAGGTTTGATGGGCGTTTCGTCCCGCCAAAGCTTCGAAATCAGCAAGGTGTTGCCAGTCCGATTGGTCGCTACTTCGAATGGCTTCCTGCAGGTCGTTGCCTTGCTCGACGGCGTCATCCATATGGGTTTTCAATGTGGTGAGGTATTTGTAGGTCGAGTCCTCGAAATCGGTCAGCTTGCCGGGCATACCGTGTCCGGGTACGAATATTGAATCGTCGAAGGCTCGGAGTTGATCAAAGGCCGCGATCCATCGATCGACGCGACTTATCGGCAGTACCGCCAGCAAGCGATCGCCGTAGAGCACGTCGCCGGCATAGACCACGTTGTCCTCCACGACCTCGACGACAAGACTTCCTGCAGTGTGCGCTGTTCCTGCAGGGATGACTCGCAATTTGACACCGCCCAGGTCGAGTTCCGAGGGTTCATCGATGGTGAGGTCCGGGGTCCCGGGAACCTGGATACTCCCGGCCGACAGGCCAAGAATACCTTCGGCAGTAGCCGCCATTGCTGAGCCTTCATTGGTAATACGCGCCACCGCATCCGCAGCTGCGATGACCTCGGCACCCTGGTGTTTGAAAACGCCGTTGCCGAGGATGCGGTGTGGCTGGGAGTTGGTGTTAATGACGTAGCGGATTGGGCGGTCGGTAACCCGGCGAATCTGCTCCAGCATCGTGTTCGCCATGGCATCGCCGTAACCGCTGTCAATGACCGCCACGGCGTGTTTGCCCGCCACAAAGCCCATATTCATCCGGAATCCCTGGTTTTTCTTGGTGGGCGGCCCATAGGGGCCGATCCAGGCATGACTATGAGGTGCGAGCCGTTCGGGTGTCGGCAGGGTTTCGCCAAGAACGGTGAAAGACAAGAACAGGCTTGAAAGCAAAAGTGATAGTCGTGGGATATTCATAAACTTCTCCTGTTCATGCCAGTGACCGCCAATCGTGGGTTTTGTCCTGGCACGTAGGTAGTGCCCGCGTAATCCACTTCATGGTTTCGATTCCGTGGCGCCACCAGCTGTTTTCCAGCCTTCGATGCCGCCCTCGATGAAGCGGGCACTGAGTCCCCTGGCCTGCAGCTTGTCCACCACCGAATTGCTCACCGAGCCGCCGCGCACACAGTAGAGCACGATCTCCTGATCGCGCGGCAGCGTATCCGCCCAGTCATCTATCTGTTCCGGATCCAGCCATTGAGCGCCAGGCAACTGTTCATTCGATTCGGCCAGGTCATTGGTGCGTCGGACATCCAGCAGGAAGCTGTTGTCCAGTTTGTTTTTCAATACCTCAGGATGGATGGTGCGTTCCATGTTGATGTTCCTCATATCAGAAAGGTGTAGGCGAGTCCGGCGGCGGCACAGGTGCCGATGACAGGGATGATGCCGAGTTTGTAACGCCATAGCGCGAGGAAGGCGCCGACCGTGATCAGCAGTGAGAACCACTCGAAACGGCCGCTGAAGGGTTCGGCTTCCGAGGCCTCGGGCCACAGCACGTGCCAGGCGAAGAACACCGCCAGGTTGATCACCACGCCCACCACCGCCGCGGTGATGCCGGTCAAGGGTGCCGTGAATTTGACGTCATGGCGCGTCGCTTCTACCGCGGGGGCACCGACCAGGATGAAGATGAACGATGGCAGGAAAGTGAAGATGGTGGCCACCGTCGCACCTGCCATGCCGGCCAGTGCCAGGCTGTCCGGCCCGAAGATCTCCTTGACCCAGCCGCCGACGAAGCCGACGAAGGCGACCACCATGATCAGCGGCCCCGGCGTGGTCTCGCCCAGCGCCAGGCCGTCGATCATCTGCGTGCCGGTCAGCCACTGGTACTGCTCGACGCCGCCCTGGTAGACGTAGGGCAGCACGGCATAAGCCCCGCCAAAGGTAACCAGTGCCGCCTTGGTGAAGAACCAGCCCATTTGGGTCAGCGGACCTTGCCAGTCGTAGGTCATGAACAGCGCCCCCTCGATCAGCGCCCAGATGCCCAGGCCGACCAGGATATGCAGGATGGTGGCGCGCCAACTGAAAAACGCCCAGCCCGGCACCGGAGTGTCATCGTCGATCAATGCCGGACCGTAGGCCTTGTCGGAAGCGCCGTGGCCGCCGCCGGCCTTGAATTTGTTCGGTGCGAAGCGGCCACCCAGGTATCCGATGATGCCAGCCGCGAGCACGATATAGGGGAAAGGGATATGCATCGCGAAAATGGCCACGAAGGCTGCGGCGGCTAGCGCCCATAGCACCCCGTTGCGTAACGCTTTTGAGCCGATGCGATAGGCGGCAAACAACACGATGGCGGTAACCGCCGGTTTGATGCCGTATAGCACTCCGGCCACCACCGGCACATCGCCGTAGGCCAGGTAGATCCAGGTCAGCGCCATCAGAATGAACAGCGACGGCAACACGAACAGCACACCGGCCATGATCCCGCCGAGGGTGCCGTGCATCAGCCAGCCGATGTAGGTGGCGAGCTGTTGCGCCTCCGGCCCCGGCAGCACCATGGTGTAGTTCAGGGCGTGAAGAAACCTGTGCTCGCTGATCCAGCGGCGGCGTTCCACCAGCTCGGTGTGCATCATCGAAATCTGTCCGGCCGGGCCACCAAAGCTGATGAAGCCGAGTTTCAGCCAATACAGAAATGCCTCCCGGAGAGAGACAGGTGCGGGCGGCGCGTGTTCGGCCACCAACGCTTCAGTCGTTGTCGACATGTATTGTTCCTCGATAGTCGTCAAAAAAGACAATCCGGTTCATTGAGTGGTGACAGCAGTATAGCGACGGCGCAGGGCGTCGAGCACCGGTGAGGCGGCAGCCAGCAGGGCGTCATCGTCGTGTGTGCTATCCCGCAGGCCCGCCAGAACGGCCTCGAAACCCGCTGCCTCCGCGACCGGTTCACCCCCCACATCCAGGTAGTGAATAAGCCGCCCCAACTGGGCCAGTCCGGGGTCGGTCTCCAGTCCGAAACTCGCCAGCAGGACCTCGAAGGTCACGCGATCACCAACGTGCGTGAAGGCAGCGCCGTCGAAATCAAAACCCAGTGCCTTGTCGGGACAGTCATCCGGCCGTTCAAGCCATAGAAACTTCGCCTCCTTATCAATGAAGCTTCGTATCAACCAGGCGCTCGCCACCCGGTCGACCCACAGGCGTCTGCGAGTTGCCCATAGGCGGCCCTGATAGAGGTCGCCGTCGAGTAGGCGTATCTCGCTTTCCTGCGCAGTGGGTTCCTGGGGCGAGAAGCGGCGGTTGATCTGTATGGCAAGTTCGCCCACGGCCTCTTCCGCCTTTGCCTGGGCTTCTCCCGGAAAGAAATCGACAAGCACAGTGGCGTCGAATTCGCGCTCGATCCGCCGCAGTTGCCTGCGTGCGCTGGCCTCATCCAAGCGAGGCAGCTCAGAGCGCAAGGTTGACAGTTTTCCCTGAAGCTCCTCGTAGGCCTCTGAGCGGTCGAAGCTGGAACGCATTTGCTCTTCTGTGTGAGTCCGTTGTTCTGACAGCTCGAGCAGCCACGCTGTCCCACCGTCCGCTTCGACCTGTTCACCGATGGCTTCAAGCTTTGCACGGTGGGTATCGGTTGCGGGCAGAAGAACTACCCCGTCCCGTAACGTGGCCGCACCCAGGTCTTTCAGCGCGCGCCAAAGCCGCACGCGCGGTGTGCTTTGCGAGCGGCCGGGGAGGCTGGTGGTAAAGACCAGCCAGTTAATGGGGGCTTTGGTGTTCATAGGAAACGTATATTACAATAAGAAACGTACATTACAAGTTTATTGTGGCCAGGCGTTACGATACGCTGCAGCATCATGCCGCCGGAGTGCGATTCAGAGCTGGTTTGCCACCTGATCGAGTATCTCTATGTATGCCTGTGCGTGCCGGTATCCCGATCAGTTACTCCTGGAAAGTAACCAAGTACGCACAGAGCATTTCAGTATCGTAGTTGAAAACGACTAAAGTCCAGCTGAAGGGTATTTGCGGTAACGCGCTGTTTTTGTGATATTTTTCGCGGTGCTTGATGGGTATGATAGATATATGTTTTGGTGCGGTGAGTGGAGCTGAAAATCCATGAGATTGGATGTCTCGAATACCCGACTAAATAGATTTTTGTGCTCGGGTTTTCAGGTCGGGCAATTGAAAAAATGAAACTTTTTGAAGAAATTTCTGAGCATGGTATTTTTCATGGTATTACCGATTTTAAGGAAAATAAGTTATTGAAAACAAAAGATAAAGAAGGCTTATTGATAATCGAGTGGGAGTGACTGGAACTGGCAGGCAATGTCTGGCACTGGCTGGCATTTTGGCAGGGTTAGAGAACTTTCTGCAAAGCGATAGACTGCGTTTTGGCGTGTATATCTAAATTTGCCTTGGAGTCACCCGGTTGCTATGTGTGCAGGCGCCGAGCCGCGCCGAGCCGCGCCGAGCCGCTAAAAACTGTAACAGATATTGAAAATAAATCTGACAAACTATTTTAATAGCTGGTGGTTGCCTGCCTTTGTTTACCTGTGCCTGCTCGTCAGTCACATAATACTGTGGTTGATGCCATGGGAGACTTTGCAAGTTCTGGCTGACATCCTGCTTTTGCTTTCGGTCGTCGCATTTCTCGGTCTCATTATCGCAACCATAGCCAATTTCATTCGTAAACGATGGCTTAATGGCATCCTCAACCTGGTGCTATTTTTGGCCATAGGCATCATCTTTGGGCTTGTGTTGGCCTCACGGATGCTTGGATCCATGCAGATGCAGGACGGGTTTGCAGACAAGCTGACGATCCCCGAAGGCATTGAGATTGCCGAGCCCGAGCGGGTTAAATCCCGCCCTTGGTTTGACCCCGCCCCCAAGGAAATCGATGAATTCCAGGCCTCGATTCGAAAAGCCTTGACTGTGCCCGGCAACGGCAACCCGGCATTCATACCGGCGATGCCGTCGTTGCGCAGGGCATCGACCGATCATTACCAGGCGTTTGTCGAATACGTCGAGGCCTCGCCTGACTGGCATGTATTTACCGAGAGGAAGAGTCGCTTTGCCTCCCGGCGCTGGAGCTACGCGGGCGTGCCCAAGAATGATCGCTACGGTGCCATATATCAATCTGCCCCCCCGCGCTTTCAAACGCAATGCCTGCTCAGCCTCGATCGCAAGCAGTGGAGTAATTATTCGGTGCAGCCTGTACAGGAAGGCAACGAACCGGTTGTGCCAAAAATAAGCGTGGTCAGCCAGTTGCAGGAGAGCCAGGTCATTATCGAGTCTGGTGGTGTCCTGGTCGAGATATATGAACAATCTGACAACTCTGAACGGCGCCTTACCAAGGCCACGGTGGCCAATCTGGAGAAAGAGTTTTCGCAGTTTGTCGAGAACCCCGCCGCGGCACTCACCAAAGCACGCGCCCGATCACGTGAACTGGCTCGGCTGCTCGCAGGCGAAGACGGTCATCCATTCCGACTGATCGAAGGATGGGATCCTGGGGAATACGATGTCGCCTATTCGCTCAACCCTGGCGAACCCGGTTTTGTGTATCTAAAGGCGTTCGAGGTCACCAATGAGACCCCTTTATCCGTTCGCCACCTTAAAGCCAGTTCGAAGACCCGTATGCCCTGGTCATCCGATGCTGCAGAACGATTCTGGGCAAAGGAAAGCGTCACGATTTTCGAAGGCGACTGGGGCGAGCCCTACGCTGCCCGCTTCGAGGTCTGGTTCGACCCAGACTCAGGACAGGCAGACCGCAAGCTTGCGCAGCGTGTGTATAAAATTGAAGGGTGGCAGAGATAGATGCAGCGTTGCATCCATAACCAGTTCCAGTGCGTTCGAGCACAAGGATTTGCAAGCGGCATTGAAGTTGTAGGGTGAGGTGGAATCCGGTTTTTTCGAAGGATTTTCTGAACATGGTATTTTCCATGGTATTGCCGTTTAGCAGGAAAATAAGCCATTGGATATAAATGATAAAAATGGCTTATTAACAATCGAGTGGGAGTGAGTTTTATTTTATTAGAATTGTCGTAGTATGGCTACGATTAAATATAACGGTCAAAGTTGACACCCCTTTTTAAATAGAGTATTAATCGTAGTATGGCTACGATTAAACAAAGTAAACTAAAGAATCTCTACACCCAGTTGAAGACGGGAGCGCCGCTGACCTCAGAAGACCTGGCTGCGTTGAGTATCTCCGCCGATCTGGCCGTCCATTATGTCCGGGCGGGGTGGCTCTCGCGTCTTGCGCGCGGTGTGTACTGCCGCCCGAACGACACGCTGGCCCTGCATCCCAGCCTACTACTGCTGCAACGTAAACTGGATGGCCTGCACGTTGGCGGCAAGTCGGCGCTCGACTGGTACGGCTTGCGCCAGTACGTGTCGCAACAGCCGGTATTGCAGCTGTACGGCTGGGTGGCTGGCCGCCTGCCTGAGTGGTTCACGGAACGCTTTCCAGCCGAGTATCATCGCAAACGCCTGTTTGACGAACGTCCTGGGGCTTTGCTGCATGTTGGCCCGTTCGAGAGGCGTGATGGGGCGCCGCAGGTTTCGTCGCCGGAAAGGGCGCTTCTGGAGCTATTGAGTGAAGTCGGCGTGCGCCAGCCGCTGCAAGAAGCCCAGGAGCTCGTCGAGAGCACCTACAGCCTGCGTGCTGACGTGCTGAGCGAACTGTTGCAGCGTTGCACGAGCGTCAAGACGGTGCGGTTGTGCCTCCAGCTAGGCCGCGAAGGGGCACTGCCGTGGGTCGACAAACTCGACCCGGACAAACTGCCGACCGGCAGTGACCGGCCCTGGGTCTCGAAATCGGGCGACGGCCTGCTGGTGCTCAAGCCATGAATCCGGACTATCTCGATACCGCACGTCTACTGACGCAAGTTGCACCCCTGATATTTGTGGATGACACCTTTGCGCTGAAGGGCGGTACGGCGATTAACCTCTTCGTGCGTGACATGCCGCGCCTCTCGGTAGATCTCGACCTGATATTTCCGGAACATATGCTGCCACGTGAGCAGGCACTGGCACGGATCAACGATGCCATCCGGCAGGCGGGCAAGCGTTTGAACAAGCGTGGTTTCCAAACGCATGCACCGGCGGCCGAGGCGGGAGAGACCAAGCTGCTGGTGCGTCGCGGCAGGACCGAAGTCAAGATCGAAGTCAATTTCGTACTGCGCGGGACCGTACAGCCGGTACGCCGCGCATCGCTCACGCCCGTCGCCCGCGATGTACTGATGGCCGATCTGGACATCCCGGTAGCGTCGCTGGAAGACCTCTACGGCGGTAAGCTGGTAGCCGCGCTGGACCGCCAGCATCCGCGCGACCTGTTCGACGTGATGCAGCTCTTCGAGCATGAGGGCATCACCCCCGACATTCGCCGAGCCTTCGTCGTCTACCTGGCCAGTCACAACCGTCCGGTACATGAAGTGCTATTCCCGCAACTAAAGGACATCCGGCATGACTACACGCACAACTTCGAGGGCATGACGGCCGAAACGGTATCGCTCGACGCCTTGCTGGCAACGCGGGAGCGCCTGGTGCGCGAACTTCAAGAAGGACTACATGATAACGAACGGCGATTTCTGCTTTCACTGGTTGCAGGTGAACCTGATTGGTCGCTAATGGGTATTGTCCATCTTGAGCACCTGCCGGGTATTCGTTGGAAACTGCACAATCTGGCGCAGTTGCGGAAGGTCAATGAGAAGAAGTTTGCCGAGCAGGCCGATGTGCTGGCCACCCGGCTGGCTGCTGTTGAGTCAGGCGCGAGTGTGCCGACTGCTTCGGGGAAGGAGTGAGCGTGGATATCCTTACTTCCTCTCTATCGAATAATTTGAAAAGCACAATTCGCCATCGCTAGTGAATTGAAGAGAAAGAATTTTTTAAGAAATTTTTGAACATGGTATTTTTCATGGTATTTTTCATGGTATTGGACCATATGTGCAATATTAACTATCTGAAATTAAAACAAAAAAACCGCTCATTTACCATCGAGTGGGAGTGACCGTCACTCGCAGATAATGTTTGTCACTGACAGGCATTTCAGTTGCGTATCAAAAGGTGTCGGAGGGATTATTTTTTGACCACCTTCAACTGATGTTCTAATCTATTCCTGCAGTCATATCATGTAGCACATGAGCCAGAACATAGGTACCCATAAATTGGTGTATGGTCCTACAGGGAAGCGGTCTGATTCAGTACGGGATCAGTTCAGGGAAGAAAAGCGAAACTGTGATCGTGCCCCAGACCACCAGCACCAGCATCAATGACAGAAACACAGCGGCGGAGCCCATGTCCTTGGCGCGAACCGACAGCTTGTGCGGTTCGTCGCCGATACGGTCGACCACCGCTTCGATCCCCGAGTTGAGCAGTTCGACGATCATCACCAGGAACAGCGTTGCCAGCAGCACCGCTATCTCGAGCGCATTGTGACCGAGCCATACCGCCAGCGGCAGCATCAACAACGCCAGCACGGTTTTCTGGCGGAACGCCGACTCGTGCTTCCAGGCCGCCCTGAAGCCGAGATAGGAGTAATACGCTGCGTGGAGGATCCGCTTTAGGCCGGTATATCCTGGTTTACCCATTTCGCCTCAGTCATCGCCTGGCGCTTGTCGCTGTTGACCGGCGTAAACGCCTGCAGCAGTTGCAGCGCGATGTGTTTCCAGGAGAATCGCCTGGCGTTGTCGGCGCAGACGGCTCTGTCGAGTTCGAGCGCCTGCGCGATCGCAGCGGCAAGATTATCATCCATGACACCGGTAACACCAGCTTGCAGCACGTCCAGCGGTCCGGTCACCGGGAACGCGGCGACGGGCGTGCCGCAGGCGAGCGCTTCCAGCATCACCAGGCCGAAGGTGTCGGTGAGCGAGGGGAACACGAACACGTCCGCCTGCGCGTAGTAGTGCGCGAGTTCGGCGCCGTGCTTCATGCCCGCATAGACCACGTCGGGATACTTCTCGCGCAACATCTTGAGCGCAGGGCCGTCACCGACCACGACCCTGGTACCGGGCACATTGAGCGCGAGGAAGGCTTCCAGGTTCTTCTCCACCGCAACCCGACCGACGTTCAGCATGATCGGCCGCTCGAGATCGGCGCTCTCCGCTTCCTCGCGCAGGCCCGCGTGGAACAGCGCTGTGTCGACCCCTCTGCCCCAGACCACCATGTGCTCGAAGCCGCGCGCCTCCAGCTCGGTCTTGAGCGATCGCGTAGGCACCAGCGTGCGCACCGCCGCAGCGTGGAAACGCCACATCAGCGGGTAGCTCCAGCTCAATGGCACCGGGATGCGCTCGTGCAGGTACTCTGGAAAGCGCGTGTGGAAGCCGGTGGTGAAATCGTATCCGCGGCGCAGGCAGTAGCGTCGCACCTTGCTGCCGATCGGTCCCTCGGTGCTGATGTGGATCGCATCGGGGTCGAAGGCATCGATGCGCTCGGCCAGCCCGCGCATCCACACCGCGATGCGGATCTCAGGGTAACTGGGTAGCGGCACTGTCGGGTAATCAGCGGGCGATATGACCTCGACCTCGTGCCCCATGTCGTGCAGTTCGCCGACCACTGTGGTCAGGGTGCGCACCACGCCGTTCACCTGCGGTTGCCAGGCGTCGGTGGCGAGCAGGAGTCTCATGCGACGGCCGTTTCCTTCAGATCCTCAGAAAGCATGTCATGATTGTGCTCGGACGGCTTCCACTGGATGATCTTCAGGGTGCCGTCGAACTCCTCCACCAGGGCGCTGCAGGACTCCACCCAGTATCCACTGTTGCCATAACGGATGTCCTCGATCATGCGTACCTCGGGATGATGGATATGGCCGCAAACGACTCCCTGGTAGCCACGCTTGCGGCACTCCTCGGTCAGCGTGGTTTCATAATCGTCGATGAAAGCCACCGCACGCTTGACCTTGTACTTGACGTAGGCCGACAGCGACCAGTAGCGCAGTCCCAGCATCTTGCGCACCCGGTTGAAGAGGGTGTTGAGCTTGAGCAGCGTCTCGTAGGCGACGTCGCCGGCGATCGCCAGCCATTTCTTGTTGCAGACGATACTGTCGAAAGCGTCACCGTGTATCACCCAGTAGCGGTAGCCGAGTGGCGACTCGTGCACGTACTCATCGACCAGGTGGATGTTGCCGAACGACATGCCGGAATAGCGGCGCAGAAACTCGTCGTGGTTGCCGGTAACGTAGACCACCTCGGTGCCGCGCTTGGCGCGTGTCAGCACCCGGCGAATCACGTTGACGTGTGCCTGCGGCCAATAGGTACGGCCTTTCATCTGCCAGCCGTCGATGATGTCGCCGACTAGGTAGAGCGTGTCACTGTTGTGGTACTTGAGAAACTCGCACAGGAAATCCGCCTTCGACCCCTTCGAGCCCAGGTGCACATCGGAAATCCAGATGCTGCGGTAGTGCTTGTGATGGGGGTGCTCCGGATCCGGATCGTCAGACGTGGTCTGCTGCATCCAATCGGGCTGGTCATCTTCGTCATCGAAATCGTCATCGAGCGGTTCGAACTCACGCAATGCATCGATCATGGTTGCATCTCCTGCTGGTCCAGAGAGTCATAGCTGTCGGTTTCTTCATGCTGCCCGAGGGAGGCCCGGCGATCGATGACGCGGCAGTAGAAATCGAGCATCTCGGCCGACTTGGCCTCGGTGCTCCAGTCGCGCACGTATTCGAGACCCGCTGTAGACAGCTGGCGGCGACGTTCGTCATCGTTCGCCAGGGCGATCACACGGTCCGCGAACAGCTGCCAGTCGAGCGACGAGATGAGGCATCCCTCGCCGTCCTTGAGTACATCCTCGCTGCCGAGGCAGGCACAGGAGACCACCGGCGTGCCGCAGGCCATCGCCTCCAGCAGTACCAGGCCCTGGGTCTCGGTCTCGGAGGCGAACACGAACACGTCGCTGGCACGGTAACAATCCACCACCGCCTCGATCGGCTTTAGGTAACCGATAAAATGCACGCTGTCGTCCATGCCCAGGCGCTGTACCTGTTTCTTCAGGCCCGGCAAGGCCGGACCCTCCCCGGCTATGACCAGGCGAGCGCGGTCGATGTCGTGCTTGAGGAACTCGAACATCTCGATCAGGAAATCGATGTTCTTCTCGTGCGCGACACGCCCCAGGTAGAGGCACAGGAAGGCGTCCCCGGGGATGTCGTGGCGCTGCCGGAAAGTGTTGCTTGCGCGACCGCGGAACTGCTCGAGATCGAGCCCGGTCGGGATCACGTGCGCCTGCCGCGTCACGCCGTACTCGCGCAGCCTGGCCAGCATCTGCTTCGATGGCGAGACGACGCCATCGACTGCGTTGCACTGGTTGCGCGAGAAACTCCGCGCCAGCGCGCGCAGCCAGCTGTGCGGCATCCACGGTATGTACTTCTCCAGGTAGGCCTCGAAGAAGGTGTGGTAAGACACCACCACCGGCACACCGAGCCGCTTGCCCAGCCAGGTGCCGGCGTAGTGCGCTACGAACGGGGTGTGTATATGAAGGATATTGAAATCGCGCCGGCGCAGTTCGGGCAGCAGGCGCCTGATGTGTCGCCGATGCATGAAGCGGTCTTCCGGATCCAGCGGTACCTGACATGACGGGATGCGCAGGATCTCGAACTCGTGCTCACCAACGTCAGGATAATCGGGTGCGATCAGGGTGACTTCGTGACCCTGTTCGATGAACGACCTGGTAAATGTCAGTATGGAAGTGGAGACACCGTTGACCCGGGGGAAATAGACATCTGATATCATCAGGATCTTCAAGCGTATTGCCCTCGTGTCTGATTGCTGCTGCACCAGGAAATGATTGTCGGCTGCGATTTATTATATTTATGAAATCCAGATCTGACCTGCAGGCAGGTTCAGTTGGACGCGAGCTTAAGCGGGGAAGTTGACAGTTTGATGACAAACATTACCATTCGTCAGGCGCTCTTGCAGTGTCTGCAAGGCACCTTGCTGCTGTTTTGCGTATGCGGTTTCGCCGCCGGCGCCGAGCTTTCAGCCCGCTCCACGCAGGAGATTGCACAGCTTATATCGCTGATCAGCGAATCAGTATGCGTCTTCCAGCGTAACGGTATGAACTACAGCGGCAGCGAAGCGGTCACCGTGAATTACTGAGGATCAGGCCGACTCTCATCCGGATGCTTTCGCACGGCAAGCGGGGATACCATCGGGGACACTATTTCATGAGCCAAAACATAGATACCCATAAACCAGAAAGTCTCTCGCGTTGATCGGAGAGACCTTGCATGGTATTGCCGTTTAGCAGGGAAATTAGCCATTGAATATAAAAGACAATAAAGGCTTATTTACAATCTAGTGGAAGTGAACAGAATTTGTAACCGCTGAAATGGTATTTATTGCGGTTAGGAAGGTAGAGAACATAGATACCATGAGTTAAAAATAATGATGGCATGGTATCTGAGAACTTGAACTGTGGGTGCTATGAGCTTCAGGCGGTTTGATTAACGACTAAGCCGGAATACCTAAGGCTTGATTGAACTTCTAGACCCTCTTTAAAGTCACCGAGCATTTGTGATTTAGAATTTTGTAAATGCAATTGGTTTGTTAATCATCGGCTTTGTTTTTGCGGTTAAGCCCTTACGTTCCATTTGAGTTCGATTCTTCTCTTTCGTGTCAGTAAAATTCTTCGGGAAATGCATGGCAGGTGCTTGTGAATTAGTACGGTGATTCAGATATTAACCATTCATCGTTTAGCTAAATTGTAATCAACACACTGTAGATTTGCGCTGCATGTTTTTTCATTGAAAGATGCAAACAAGCAAATGAACAGTAAATTACTCAGTCCGGCCGGACCAACTATTCATCCTACAGCAGTTGTTTCTTCGTGCAGTCTTGCTCCATGGACAGAAATTGGTGAGAGAACGCAGATCACCGAGTCAACTATGGATAGCTATAGTTACGTGGTCAACGATTCAGAAATTATCTATACAGATATCGGACGCTTCTGTTCGATAGCGGCTCACACCATAATCAATCCTGGCCAGCATCCACTTTCCAAAGTTGCATTGCATCACGTCACCTATCGAAGTGATCAATACGATATGGGTGATGCTGACGAGGGCTTTTTCGAGATGCGAAGAAATAATAGGGTGACTTTGGAACATGATGTATGGATCGGGCATGGAGCGATAATTCAGGGAGGTGTCCATATAGGTAGTGGAGCCGTTGTGGGGTCTGGTGCCGTAGTGACCAAAAATATCGAACCTTTTGCCATCGTTGCAGGAGTCCCTGCAAGGCCGATTCGCAAACGCTTCAGTGAACAGATCATTCGGCAGTTGTTAGTAGTGGCATGGTGGGACTGGTCTCATGAAATGCTGATAGATGCACTACCCGATATGAGAAGAATGAGTGTTGATGAGTTTTTGAAAAAATATTTGTAACGCAATGTAATAAAAAAGAAAGGAACAGTTAACAGGGATGAAATGAATGTGTAAGTGATTTGACATCAAATGAAGTCATACTTCTTTGGCAATAAAAAATATAGACAATCAATTTATTCAAGCGCCGGAAGCCATGGAACCTATACTGCAAATAAGTGACCTAACACGCACTTTCAATAAAAAACTCAAGGCGCTGGATAGTGTCAGTTTAAATGTCGGATCAAATGAAATGGTGGCCCTTGTAGGTCCTTCCGGTTCAGGTAAATCGACATTACTCAGGCATATAGCAGGACTTGTTACCAGTGATCAGGGTTCATCCCGAATCCGGGCATTGGGGTTGGATGTTCAACAATCCGGAAAACTCTCCAAAAACATTAGAAGTATTCGCTCTGATATCGGCTTCATTTTTCAGCAGTTCAATATCGTCGGACGATTGACAGTGCTTGACAATGTTTTGATTGGTTCATTAGGGAGATCTCCTAGCTGGAGAGGAACGCTTGGTCGGTATCATAAATCGGATAAATATGCAGCCTTATCAGCCTTGGAACGTGTGGGAATGTTTGAGTACGCCCATCAGCGGGCCTCGACTCTCTCCGGTGGCCAGCAACAAAGGGTGGCAATTGCGCGCACGCTGGTTCAGAAGCCTTCCATCATTCTTGCAGACGAACCTATAGCATCTCTGGATCCTGAATCAGCACGGTGTGTCATGGAATTGCTTGAATCGATTCATAAGGATGATGGGAAAACCGTAATTGTTTCCCTGCATCAAGTGGATTATGCCATCAAATATTGTTACCGCATCATCGCTTTGAAGGCCGGACGCCTGTTTCATGATGGATCGACGTTGGATATAGATGCAAAGGTTTTCAGTGATATTTATGGAGCTAGGCAGGAAACCATCTTTAAAGCAACAAATTCGTTTGCACATGGTAATGCGGACATCAATTTGAACAAGGCTGTTTCAACGGCCACTCTCTAGACTCGATCAACAGATATTACAACGGAGATTAACAATGAAGCGTAGAAGCTTATTGATTGCTGGTGCATTGTCGTTTGGGTTGGCGACTTCGGTAGCCTTCGCCGAGAGTATGAAAGAGATTAACTTCGGTATTATTTCAACCGAGTCCTCTCAGAATCTTCGCACTATCTGGTACCCCTTCCTGAACGATATGGGCAAAAAGCTCGATATGAAGGTGAATGCCTATTTCGCTCCCGATTACGCCGGCATCATCGAAGCAATGCGATTTGATAAGGTGGATGTCGCCTGGTATGGCAATAAGTCTGCCATGTTGGCAGTGGATCGTGCTGGTGGCGAGATTTTTGCGCAGACTGTAGATGTTGACGGGAATCCCGGTTACTGGTCACTGTTGTTGACCCACAAGGATAGCGGGCTGACCTTCGAAGATGTTCTCAACTGCAACCATTCTCTGACATTCGGAAACGGTGATCCTAATTCGACCTCTGGAAATCTGGTGCCTGGTTATTACGTCTTTGCTCAGAACAATATTGATGTCAAGCAGTGTTACAAGCGTGTGCTGAATTCCAATCATGAAACCAATGCGCTTGCCGTAGCCAACAAGCAGGTGGATTTCGCTACCAACAACACTGAAACCATGGCAAGAATCCAGAAAAACTTTCCTGAGAAATACGAGGAATTGAAGATTATCTGGAAATCACCACTCATTCCTTCAGACCCCATCGTCTGGCGTAAAAATCTTTCTGATGACATCAAAGCTAAACTTAAGGGCTTTTTCATGACATATGGCGTCAAGGGTGAAGATGTCGCCAAGGAGAAGAAAGTTCTTGCCGATCTGCAGTGGGCACCTTTCAGTGAGTCAGATAACAATCAATTGTTGCCGATCCGCCAACTCGAACTCGTGAAACAGCGTCGTAAGATTGAAAACGACACAAAATACAGCCAGGCAGAGAAGGACAGCAAGATTTCCGAAATCAACGGCCAATTGGCAGAGCTGCAGAAGCAGATGGCGTCACTGAGAAAGCAATAAGAGAGACCTCCTCTTATGCCTTGTGGGACACTTCGTTTTGCGAAGTGTCCCACTTTTTGAATTATCAGGTTTTTCCGATGGAACAACATTTCGAAGCGGCACTGAAACAAAACGATTCACGAAAGTCACTGACTCAGACACTGAGTTGGGGAATTGTGATCGGCGTACTGTTCTGGTCCTGGAACGGGGCCGAGATGAATCCGCTGGCATTGTTCACTGATGCGGACAATATGCTGGAGTTCGCTGAGGGCTTTTTTCCTCCCAATTTTCATCATTGGGAACTCTACCTTAAAGAGATGGTGATCACGATCCAGATTGCTGTCTGGGGAACTGCTCTGGCTGTGGTCTTTTCCATTCCTCTTGGAATCATGTCTTCAGAGAATCTGGTGCCCTGGTGGGTTTACCAACCGACACGCCGATTGATGGATGCCTTGCGTGCTATCAACGAGATGGTTTTTGCCATGCTTTTCGTGGTTGCAGTGGGACTTGGACCGTTTGCCGGAGTGCTTGCATTATTCGTGCATACCACAGGTGTTCTGGCAAAGCTATTTTCAGAAGCTGTCGAGGCTATTGAGCCCGGACCTGTTGAAGGTGTCAGGTCGACAGGAGCCAGTGCCCTGCAGGAAATCATTTACGGCGTTATTCCTCAGGTACTGCCTTTATGGATTTCATACTCCTTATATCGTTTTGAATCAAATGTACGCTCAGCAACAGTTGTCGGTATGGTCGGTGCCGGGGGTATAGGCGTCATTCTCTGGGAAAATATCCGTGGATTTTATTTTGGGGAAACATGCGCAGTCATGATCATCATTGTAGTCACTGTAAGTCTGCTAGATATGTTGTCGCAGCGGATCAGAAAAATGGTCATATAGTTAGGTGCGGGGACTGGTGTTGATTATGAATAGTGCTGAGCAGATGAAAACTATGGATATAGAACGAAGGAGAAGATGGATTGGCCTTCTGGCAAAAGCGACTCTGCAGGAATTGGAGCAGGGATGGAGTCAGATTGAAAGTAAACCGGAATATACATTCATTCGCGTACCGGAAACTGGGCAGATAATGATTCGTGCTCGAACAGGTGGAGTGGGACCCCAGTTCAATCTGGGTGAAATGACAATGAGCCGTTGTGCTGTGCGTCTTGCAAATGGATATATCGGATTCGGATATACAGCGAAGCATCAGAAACGTCATGCGGAACTGGCTGCCGTGTTTGATGCGATGATGCAGGATCCCGTTTATCGTTCAATGATAGAAACAACGGTTATCGAACCTGTTGCAGACAGAGAACAGCACAAACGGAGTGTCTCCGCTACGAAAATAGCATCGACCAATGTGGATTTTTTCACACTTGTACGGGGTGATGACTGATGGTCAGCAATACAGAAATGATTAAAGGTTTTGATAATCCCGAATATGCATCGCAGCAGGTCTTTCGTCAGGTTATGAATGCAATGGCAAGACCGGGTACGGTTGTAGATTTGCCTGATGTGGACACAGTGGGTTCACTTCATACCGCTTCCATGGCGTTATGTCTGTCGTTTTTCGATTATGAAACAACGGTTTGGTTGTCAGATGGGTTGAAGAAAAATGAGTTATTCAACCAGACGTTGCAGTTTCATTGTGGCTGTTCAATTACAGAAAATCCATCAACTGCGGGTTTTGCATTGATTGGTGATCTTATGGATTTACCGTCATTGTCGGTCTTTTCTCCCGGTAACGAGGAGTATCCTGATAGATCCACCTCGGTTGTCATACAAGTGGATTACCTCTCGCATATGGGTGGCGTGAGATTACAAGGGCCAGGAGTTAAAGGAGATGTGCGTCTCGATGCTCCAGTGTTCACTATAGATTTTTTACAACAGTGGAACGAAAATCATCAGATTTTTCCTCTAGGCGTGGATGTTTATCTGGCATGCGGCAGGCAAGTGGCTGTATTACCAAGAACTGTGATGCTGGGTGATGTGAGATGTATGTAGCTGTCAAAGGTGGAGAAGAGGCGATTGAGAACTCTCAACGTCTGCTGGAACAAAAGCGCAGAGGCGATACTGCTGTTGATGAGCTGAGTATTGAACAGATAAAAGAGCAGATGAGTCTTGCGGTTGACCGCGTGATGACAGAAGGGTCCCTCTATAACCGTGATCTCGCTGCGCTTGCAATCAAGCAGGCCCAGGGTGATCTCGTTGAGGCTATTTTTCTATTGCGTGCTTACCGGACAACCCTACCGCGCCTCGGAGTCAGTGAGCCCATCAATACCAATTCCATGTGCATACAGCGTCGCATATCCTCCACATTCAAGGATATACCTGGCGGACAGGTTTTGGGTGCGACCTATGATTATACGCACCGATTGCTTGATTTTTCATTGATGGCTGAAGGAGATGAGCCTGTTTCTACAGATGAGCTGAAGCAGATGGAGTCCGCTGCAGATACGCCCCGCATGCCGAGGGTGGTTGATCTTCTCAATGCGGAAGGGCTTATAGAAACCGAATCAGATGGAGCAGGAACTGGCAATATCCCGGATCTGACCCGGGAACCACTCACTTTGCCAGCAGATCGTCAGCTCAGGTTGCAGGCGCTGGCGCGTGCCGATGAAGGATTTTTACTGGCACTGGGTTATTCAACACAGCGCGGATACGGTAACAACCATCCGTTTGCCGGTGAAATACGCCACGGCACACTGAATATCGAGATAACACCGCCTGAACTTGGTTTCCCGATTGTGATTGGTGAAATTGAAATCACCGAGTGTGAAATGATCAATCAGTTCACAGGATCGAAGAAAAAGCCGCCTCAATTCACCAGAGGTTATGGAATTGCCTTTGGTCACAGTGAACGTAAGGCAATGTCCATGGCGTTGATTGATCGTGCACTGCGGTGTGCGGAGTTTGGGGAAACGGTTGTTTCACCTGCCCAGGACCAGGAATTCGTGTTGTCACATACTGATAACGTGGAGGCTTCAGGTTTTGTTCAACATCTCAAGCTTCCCCATTATGTTGACTTTCAGTCCGAGCTGGAACTGGTTCGTCGATTGAGGAAGGAAAGAGGGGACAATAAACAATCCGGGATTGACGAAAAATGCGCATGAATGACAGCGGACTTGATGGCTACAATTTTGCCTATCTTGATGAGCAGACAAAGCGGATGATCCGCCGCGCGATATTGAAAGCCATTGCTATTCCCGGCTATCAGGTGCCTTTCGGCAGTCGGGAAATGCCCTTGCCGTACGGTTGGGGTACCGGAGGGATCCAGATTACCGCTGCAGTGCTTGGTACAGATGACACTCTGAAGGTGATTGACCAAGGCTCCGATGATACTACGAATGCGGTGAATATCAGGCGGTTTTTCTCACGTACTGCCGGTGTCGCGACGACAACAAAAACAACTGAGGCGTCAGTGATTCAAACCCGTCACAGAATTCCTGAGAAAAAGCTTCGAGAAGATCAGGTTCTCATCTATCAGGTTCCCATTCCAGAGCCATTGCGATTCATGGAACCGCGTGAAATAGAGACAAGGAAAATGCATGCCCTTCAGGAATATGGCGTTATGCATGTCAAGCTCTATGAAGACATCGCTCGTTTTGGGCACATAGCAACCACTTACAATTATCCGGTTCGTGTAAATGATCGGTATGTTATGGCTCCGTCGCCAATTCCGAAGTTTGATAATCCGAAAATGAACGATATGCCTGCTCTGCAATTGTTTGGGGCAGGCAGGGAAAAGCGGATATATGCAATACCGCCCTATACAAAGGTGAGTAGCCTGGACTTCGATGATCATCCCTTTGAGGTTCAGAAGTGGGATGAAACCTGTGCCCTCTGTGGAGCATCAGACAGCTTTCTTGATGAGATCGTTCTCAATGATACCGGTGACAGGATGTTTGTCTGTTCAGATAGCGACTATTGTGAAGAGCGCAGAGAACTTGGCTATAAAGGAACCCAACCGGAGGAGCAGGGCGATGCAGCATGAGTCTATAAGCCTCTCCGATCATAAGCCGCTTCTGAGTGTAAATGATATTTCACATTACTATGGCAACAGTATCGGTTGCAGGAATGTCAGTTTCGACCTCTATCCGGGAGAGGTACTGGGTATAGTCGGCGAATCGGGATCGGGGAAAAGTACGCTGCTTAAGTGTCTATCCGCCTCATTGGCGCCTTCAACCGGCAGCATTCTGTATCGCGACAGAACTGACGCTGTGCATGATATTTATGCGGTATCTGAGGCCAAGCGGCGCATGTTGGCCCGTACGGACTGGGGTATTGTTGAACAAAACCCGCGAGATGGATTGCGACTCAATGTGAGTGCCGGAGCAAATATCGGAGAGCGTTTGATGGCGGTGGGTGCAAGACACTATGGCGATATTCGTCATGAAGCGCTGGGTTGGCTTGGCAAGGTGGAAATCGACTTGAACCGGGTTGATGATTTTCCTGCGACATTCTCCGGAGGAATGCAGCAACGTCTGCAGATTGCCAGAAATCTGGTGAATAAACCGCGTCTGATTTTTATGGATGAACCTACCGGCGGACTGGATGTATCCGTGCAGGCAAGATTACTGGATCTATTGCGCAGACTCGTATCAGAACTCAATCTTTCAGTCATTATCGTTACGCATGATCTTGCGGTGGCTCGTCTGCTTTCCCACCGGCTGATGGTGATGCAGCGCGGCGAAGTGGTAGAGAGCGGTTTGACCGATCAGGTTCTGGACGATCCGCATCACCCATATACGCAGCTATTGGTTTCTTCAGTCCTGGTGGCATGACTTGGGGATGTATAGTGATCGAAGTTAGAAATCTCAGCAAAACATTCACCCTGCATACCCAGGGTGGTGTCTCTTATACGGTGCTCAAGGATATTTCCTTCCAGGTGAATCCTGGTGAGTGTCTGGTGCTGAATGGCCCATCGGGCGCGGGTAAAAGCACTTTACTGCGCGCACTTTATGCCAATTACAAAATAGACCAGGGTGATATCGTCATTCAGCATAATGACAAGAAAATAAATATCGCTATAGAAGAGCCGAGATCGATCCTCAATCTGAGAAGAACCACCATAGGATATGTCAGTCAGTTTTTGAGGGTTATCCCACGGGTGTCGGCAATCGATGTGGTATGCGAACCGCTTATGCAACTGGGCATCGAACGAGAAGAGGCCTATCAGCGGGCCCATAATATGTTGACGCGTTTGAATATCCCCGAACGGTTGTTTTCCCTTGCCCCGGCTACTTTCAGTGGTGGAGAAAAGCAACGAATCAATATTGCACGGGGATTTCTTTCCGATTATCCCTGCCTTCTGCTTGATGAACCTACTGCTTCTCTGGATGCGGAGAATCGTCAGGTTGTTATCGATCTGATTCAGGAAGCAAAGGCAAAAAGTTCGGTCATTGTGGGGATTTTTCACGATGCCGAAGTACGCGAGGCTGTTGCCACGAATTTTCTGAACATGTCATCACTGGATTACGCCGCATGAGAAACGAACTACTGTTGACCAATGCACGGATTGTTCTCAAGGATGAGGTCATCGTGGGTAGCATCAGAATCCAGGACGGGGTCATCTGCGATATCGATCATGGACTATCCAGCGCAATCGGTGTCGAAGATATGGAGGGCGATTATCTCATACCAGGACTGATTGAGCTGCATACAGATAATCTTGAAAAACACTTTACTCCACGTCCCAAGGTCCGCTGGCCATCGATCCCTGCTGTCTTGGCACATGATGCCCAACTGGCAGCGGCTGGTATCACAACGGTTTTTGATGCTGTCGCATTGGGTGATGTAAAAGACGGAAGCGCACGCATTCAGTATGTCAACGACATGATTGAAGCCATTACGATGGCCCAGGAGGAGCGTGCAACCAGAAGTGAGCATTTCATACATCTGAGATGTGAACTGGCATATGAAAAGGTTGTCGATCTATTCAATCCGTTTCGTGATCATTACCTTCTTCGCCTCGTGTCGGTCATGGATCATTCACCAGGGCAGCGGCAGTTCGTGAATATTGATAAATACAGGGAATACTATCAGGGAAAGTATGGCCTAAATGATCAGGAGATCGAAGAGTTCATTGACAGCCAGAAGAAAGCGAGCCAACGCTACAGTCAAAAGAACAGGCAGCAAATAGTTGACCAGTGCCGAGAGATGGATATAGCTCTGGCAAGCCATGATGATGCAACTGCCGAGCACATAAACGAAGCCGTCCAGTACGGGATGTGTATCGCTGAGTTTCCGACAACTCATGAAGCGGCCCAGGAAGCAAAGCGGAATGGGTTAAATGTCCTGATGGGAGCGCCCAACCTAGTGCGTGGACACTCCCATTCTGGGAATGTTTCTGCGCGGGAGCTGGCGGAGAATGGTTTGCTGGATGTTGTTTCATCGGATTATTTTCCAACCAGTTTGCTACAAGCAGCATTCACGCTTCACCGTGAAACAGATTCATTCACACTACCTGAAGCGATTTCCACTGTGACCTCAAAACCGGCTCAGTCAGTTAGATTGACGGATCGCGGTGAGATCGCCGTGGGTATGCGTGGCGATGTGGTTCGCGTGCATGAATATCATCGTTTCCCTTTGGTGAAAGAGGTGTGGCGACAGGGGCGGCGCATATACTGACAATTTCGCGTGATGCTATGAATAGTGAACGCTACGCAGTCTATTTCGCACCTCCTCCCTCATCGGCTCTTTGGAAATTCGGCAGCCGATTGCTTGGTCGGGATGCTTACAGCGGAAATAAAATAGCGCTGCATGTACCTGCCGGAGTCAGTGCGCAAGAGTACGCAGATCTTGTCTCAGGTCCTGGCAAGTATGGATTTCATGCAACTCTGAAAGCGCCTTTCAGTCTGCATCCTGATACACAGGTGTCTGAGCTTATCGTTGCGCTTGAAAAGCTTGCGCGCATGCACAACAGAATTCTTATTCCAAGACTGATAGTTGCTGTTCTGAAAGATTTTATCGCTATCAGGCCGAAAGTTGGCAGTAGGGCTATCGATGATCTCGCCGCAAATTGTGTTACCCAACTGGATCATTTCAGAGCGCCGCTCAGCCTTGAGCAGATCAGAAAGCGGCGTATGCAGGCTTTATCCAATGAGCAGGATGAACTTATGCTGCGCTGGGGATATCCCTATGTACTTGATCAGTATCGTTTCCATATGACATTGACAGGGCGGTTGGAAAACAAATTGCTCTCAGTTATGCATCAAGTGCTCGCGAGGGAACTGGAGCATGTCTTGAGACAGGAATACGTGGTTGATGCACTGACACTGTTTCGACAGGAAGCTCCTGATCAGCCGTTTCAAGCGGTTATGCGCTTTCCACTTGCAGGGGGAATTCAAGATGCATTCCATGAGTGAATCGCGACTTGCAAACACTGTACCGAATGGTCGCCTGATCTATGTTATTGGGGCATCGGGTTCGGGAAAGGACAGCCTGATTACCTATGCTCGGTGTGCTTTGAAAGCAGATCATCTATGTTGCTTTGCGCATCGTTATATTACACGCGCTGCAAATTC
Source organism: Sedimenticola sp. (assembly GCA_002869585.1). Taxonomy (GTDB): domain Bacteria; phylum Pseudomonadota; class Gammaproteobacteria; order Chromatiales; family Chromatiaceae; genus BM503. Next base: position 16,499 of record PKUO01000054.1, on the reverse strand, counting down.
AGGTGGGGAAAATCATGTAGAACTCAGTGAGTTGGAGTTCGAACAGCGTGTTAAACAAGGCTTCTTTTCCATGTGGTGGAAAAGTAATGGTCATCTGTATGGAGTAGGTCTTGAGATTGATTACTGGTTGGAAAAAGGCGTGACGGTTATCGTCAATGGTTCTCGTGCCTATCTTTCTGAGGCGATTAAACGATATCCCAGTCTTCAGCCTTTACTGATTGATGTTGATCCTGAGGTGCTGAGAGACAGGTTGATTAAACGCGGAAGAGAGACACCACATGAGATTGATCAGCGTGTGGATAGAGCGATGCAATATACAAATTTCGATCACCTGCTGATCAGTAGAATTGAGAACAACCGATCTCTGGAATATGCGGGAGATAAAATATTGAAGTTTATCGTGGGTGAATAAACTCCATCATCAATGGTATTTTTCATGGTATTTTCCGCGCGCTGTAACGCCAAAGCCAGCGATACCATGAGAGGTGGATTGATGCTGGCATGGTATCAGAGCATCTGAACTGCAAACGCTCGATACGATGTGGTTTCACGCACACGCCAGGTAAAAAATCCCGCCGTAACGACAAGGGCTATAAATCCAAGAAACCTCTTGTTTCTTGAAAATCACTATGCTCTAGGTAGCACTAAGTGCTATATATCGATTGTAGATCAAGAGGGTAATGGATGCGAATCTTTGAAAACAAGGCGTTCACTAAGTGGGCAGAAAAGGAGGGCTTGAATGATGACGCCTTGCAAATCGCAGTCGATGAAATGGAGCGAGGTCTGATTGATGCCGACCTTGGTGGTCATGTAGTGAAAAAGCGTGTGGCGGTTGGTGGTCGAGGCAAGCGTGGTGGTGTCCGCACCCTGCTGGCGTATAAATCCGGTGATAAGGCATTTTTTATGTATGGGTTCGCCAAGAATGCACGTGCGAATGTTAGTACGGATGAACTGAAGGCGTTGAAGCACTTGGCTAAAGAATTGATGAATTACAGTGACAAGACATTAACCAAAGCCATCCAGCATGGCGCGTTAATCGAGGTGGAAGACAATGAATAAATCGATCCTGGAGGTGGTGCACGACAGTGCCAAAGACCTGCATGAGGCTGGTGCAATGAAAGAGACCACCTTGCGGGAGTTCGATGCGCTGTGTCTGCCACCTGTGAAAGAATTGACAGCTGCGCAGATCAAGCGCATCCGGATGAAAAATAAGGCCAGTCAGGCGGTGTTTGCCGCGTATTTGAATACGGGCAAGTCCACGGTGCAGAAATGGGAACAGGGCCAGAAAAAGCCAAATGGGCCTTCATTAAAACTGCTGAATCTGGTTGCGGAAAAAGGCCTAGACGTGTTGGTCTAGGGAAGGAATCCAGATACCAGAGAAGAATTTTTGCAGGATTTTCTGAGCATGGTATTTTTCATGGTATTACCGTTTAGCTGGAAAATAAGTCATTGAAAGTAAAAGATAAAAATGGCTTATTTACAATCGAGTGGGAGTAGGCAGGCATCTGGCACTGGCTGGCATCGGCAAGCAGTTATTACCATTTTTCAATGGTATAAATCATGGTATAGCGGTGTTCAATATCAGCGCGGTGCTCCAATACCATGGCATGCTTGTTGAGCCGTTCATGGTATTTGTGATTATGCCTGTAGCCAGTTTTCCACTTTCAGCCCCGGTACCCGGGTGAATTCCCCGACATTGGCGGTTATAACTGTAAGGTCATTTGCGAGAGCATGTGCAGCAATCAGTAGATCGTTTGGCCCGATGAGTGTTCCCTGACGTGTGAGGTGATGGCGTAATGCTGCATACTGGTGGTCGGCGGGTGTTTCCAATGGCAGGATTTCCAGGGCGGAGAGGATCAGGTCGATGCGTTCCGCAAGTTTTGCAGAGTTTGACTTGGTCGCACCGTAGCGGAGTTCTGCGGCTACAATGACGCTGGTGCAGACGGTATCCTCACCTGCCTTGGTGATCTGTGTTGCTATCACACCTTGTGGATTGCGAACCAGATCGGACAGGATGTTGGTATCCAGCAAATAAGCAAGCGATGCACTCACAGCAGCACGTCATCCAGTGGAGGCAGGTCATCATCTATATCGGGGAAGGGTTCAGTCAGGGGGGGCAGGGAGGTTAGCAGCGACAGCAGCCTGCCTTTACGGATCGGCTCAACGATCAGCCGGTCACCCTCCTTGTGGATGAGTGCTTCCTCACCCTCCAGCTCGAACTCGCGAGGGATGCGTAGTGCCTGGTTGCGCCAGTTGCGAAAGAGGCGTACATGGCGTTCAGATGTAGACATTCGAGTATCCTCTGGTTTAATTGGCCTATGTTATAGCATATGCTGAGAAGTCCAGTAAGTAAACCAGCAGGTTACCGTGCAACGTGACAGTATTCTCGGGGTAATCTACAAGATGATTAGCAGCAAATTCTGAACATGGTATTTTTCATGGTATTACCACTTATCCCAACAATTAAGCCATTGATATTAAAAAGTAAAAACGGCTTATTTACAATCGAGTGGGAGTGACCGGAATTTGTAAGCTATTGATAATTAATAATAAAAACAATCCAATTGATAATATAATCTGCATCATCAATGGTATTTTTCATGGTATTTATTGCGCGTAGCAAAGCAGCAGACAGCGATACCATGAGAGGCTAACTGATGCAGTCATGGTATTTTTGCACACCACAAGAACTAACTCATTGTTACAAATGTAGTAGAAATGGCTCGTTTACAATCGAGTTGAGACCGTCACTGGCTGTCAATGTCTGACACTGACCTGCATCATAGTAAAAGCGGAAAGATTTTTCTTAAGGCCATCGGACGAGTAGGAAATTAATCTATAGCCTTTCCCAGGGGGGGGCTTGCAGACCACATGTCATGTGCTCCATGTTTCAACGAGGTAGTCCACGAAAACGCGTACTTTTTTTGAAACAAGCCTGCTGTAGGGATATACGGCATATAACCCGGTTTCGGTCGGCATATAATCGTCGAGTACCGTTTCCAATCGACCTTGCTCCAGTACACTCCTTACCATAAAGGTGGGAGCGATGATGATGCCGGCATTATTTAGCGCTGCGTTCATCAATAGACTTCCGGTGTCTGAGTGAAGATTGCCTTTAACTTTTACATTGAGTCGCTTGCCTTGGCCATCCCGGAAATGCCAAGTCTCCGGATTTTGCCCTTGTGAATAAATCAGGCAATTATGCCTGGCTAGTTCATTGGGGTGTTTGGGTCTGCCATGCCTGTTTAGATAATCGGTTGATGCGCATACGTGGAAGCTGCATGGCATCAGCTTACGCGCGATCAGGCTCGAGTCATCCAGCGTGCCAACCCGAAGCGCAACATCGATTCCTTCTTCCACAAGGTCGACGAAACGCCCGGTAATACGTACCTTCAGTTCGAGTTTTGGAAAAGCTTGCTGGAAGCGCGGCAAAACTTCCGGCAACAAAGACATCGCCAGGCTCTCCGGGGCCGAAATTCGCAGCCTGCCCCTTGGCTCGCTTTGCAGGCGGGACACGGACTGTTCTGCCTCCTGGACCTCCGACATGATCCTTACGGAATAGCTCGCGAAGACCTCACCTGCCTGGGTGAGATGTAAACGTCGTGTTGTCCGATGTAGCAGTTGTACTCCCAGTTGTTGCTCAAGCAGCGAAATCTGCTTGCTGACGACGGGCTTGGAAATGCCCAAGGCCTGTGCAGCTGCCGTGAAGCTTCCATGTTCAATAACGGCTGAAAAGGTATCTAGATAGGTAAGTATCGTCATATTAATAAAAATATAGAAACAATCATTTCCTTTTTTCCATGTTTATGCACAAAAAGCAAGTCTATAGACTGGTGGTCAATGTGATCGAACGATGGCCTGGCTGCAGCTCATGGGGCGATCAAGAGCAAGAAAACCTTTTGGCAGAAATATCATGTTGAAGAATACCACTACTAGCTACGGCACCGTCGCCAAGGCCTTCCACTGGTTGCTGTTCCTGTTACTGACCTTTTCCATCGTGATGGGAAACCTGCTGGCCGCGATGCCGAAGAGCGCCGAAAAACTCCAGGCGGCCGGCATGCACAAGTCGTTTGGGGCCATCCTGCTTACGCTGATACTGTTTCGCCTCTTGTGGCGACTGATCAGCGAGACGCCGAGGCTGCCCGACGGCACTACACCAGGTCAGGCCATTCTGGCCAAAGGTATGCACTGGCTGCTTTACATCCTGATGCTCGCGCAACCACTCTCAGGAATACTCATGTCCCAGGCGGGTGGATTCCCGGTGAGCTTTTTCGGGCTTTTCGAATTCCCCGTCTTTCTCGACAAGAACCCCGAACTGGCGGAATTCTTCCGTGCTATGCATGGGGCCGTGTGGATCCTGTTGGTAGTGGCCGTGTTCGGACACGCAGGTGCCGCCCTGCATCACCACTTCATCAAAAAAGATAATGTACTGAAACAAATGACCCGGACTGCGTGATCCCGGTTTCAAAATCATTCCATCTGGAGGATACGGTTATGAAAAATCTAATGCTGAAATTAACGGTCGTTATCGGTTTGCTGTTTTCATCTGCTGTGATGGCGGGTAGCTTTCCAACCCAGGAACCGATGGGGGGCAAAGCCTTTGGAACCAGCGTGAAGGAAATCGGTGACGGCCTGTATGTTTTTCGCTGGTGGGTTTATCGTAATATCTTTCTCGTGACCGACGAGGGCGTCATTGTGACCGACCCGCTCAACCCGAAGGCTGCCGGTCTGTTGCGCAAGGAGATCAGCAATATAACGGACAAGCCTGTTAAGTACGTCATCTACAGCCACAACCACCATGACCATATTTCGGGTGGAACGGTGTTCAAGGAAGAAGGTGCGAAGTTCATTGCCCACAAGAATGTACTGACGCAACTGGGCGACCACCCAAGCCCGGTCACTCCGTTACCGGATATTACCTTTGAAGACACCTATACCGTGGAACTGGGCGACAGGACGGTAGAATTGACCTACTTCGGGCTAAACCATGGTGACAGCCTGGTGGTTATGCGGTTGCCGAAAGAGAAGATACTCTTCATCGTGGATATCGTTACACCACGTCGGGTGGCCTTCCGCACCATGCCCGATTTCTGGCCGGACGAGTGGATACGGTCGCTCAAGGAAATCGAACAGCTGGACTTCGATTACGTTATATCCGCGCACGGTCCTGAGAATCAACCTGCCATTGATCCAGCGTCCGTCGTTGCCGAACAACGCGTCTACCTGGAAGAGTTGATGGCAGCCGTCAAACAGGCCATGGACTCCGGAACGCACAGCCCGGATGCGCTCAGAAAAACCGTCAAGCTCCCGAAGTACGAGAACTGGCGCTCCTACGACGAATGGCTGCCGATGAATATCGAGCGCATATGGGCTTACTATCATATGGGCTGGTAACATAACTGCTTCGTGCAGCTGTTGGTGCTATCCGGGGGCAGTATACCGATAAAGTACATATTCTGGTCAACGTGAACACCGATTCCGGTAACTACCGCAAAAGTGTTCCCGTTGAACTGGAATGGGTGTTCAGATTGGGCCGTAATACACGCAATAAAGGGCAGCTCGTCTGTTCAAAGAAGTTGGGTATACTGTCACCTGATGTCCTGGTGTGTCCGATTCTCGATGACAAGTATTGTGAAGGAAGCATCCGAATGAGCAGGGGGTATACGCTGAAAGTCAAGACTCGGAATGTGGCCCAGGAAGTTGCCGTGTGGCGGCACTCAATCGGCAATTTTTTCGAGTATTTTGAAGGATTTTCTGAGCATGGTATTTTTCATGGTATTCTCATTTAGCAGGAAAATAAGCCATTGAATATAAAAGATAAAAAAGGCTTATTTACAATCGAGTGGGAGTGACTTGAATTAATAAGTTATTGAAATATAATAATAAAAAAAGGCCAATTAATAATATAATTCGCATCATCAATGGTATTTTTCATGGTATTTATTGCGTGTAGCAAGGCAGAAAACATCGATACCATGAAAGGAAAATTGATGCTGGCATGGTATCAGGGCAATTGAGCGGCGTATGCGCAACTGGTTGATATCATGCCCAAGACAGTATACCTCCCGCCAGAGACCGACTTTCCCCAAGCGAGGGCTGGATATGGGTGCCTAGGGATGCTTTTGCTCAGTATGCTGCGTCATCAGACTGCACATAGTGCTGTTTATCTGCTAAGCTCCTGTTTCAGAAAAACAATACTGTTTATCTGAAAAAATAAGCATTCGAAAATGTCACAAGGCATTGAAAATAAAGTTATTTCACGGATATATGGCCGTGGTAGGGGTTGGGCCTTTACCAAGACCGACTTTGTGGCCGAATTTGGTGAGGTCAATATCCACCGGGCACTCTCCAGCCTGACCAAGGCTGGCAAGATTCGCCGTGTCTGTCGAGGGGTCTACGACTATCCTCGCTATAGCGAGCTACTGGACCGTCAATTGAGTCCGGATCTCGACCAGGTGGCTCATGCTTTGGCGCGCAAATTCAACTGGCGCATTCAGCCTTCCGGCGCTGCGGCTCTGAATCTGTTGGGCCTCTCCACCCAGGTTCCGGGGCGTTGGATTTACCTCTCCGACGGTCCAGGTCGTGAGTACGAAATCGGGAAACATTCCCTGGTGTTCAAGAAATCCGCCTTGAAGGATGTGGGTTTCAAATACCGGGAGAGTGGCCTGGTGGTGCAGGCCCTGAAAGCGCTGGGTCGGGAACATGTGGACCAGAAGGTGGTCGAGCGTATCCGCCAGCAGCTGGAATCCAATGCGTGTGACCGTATCCTCAAGGATACCCGTTCGGTCACCGGCTGGATCTATGAAGCCATCAAGCGGATCTGCAAGGAGGCTGACTGATGGATAGGGTTGCCCGGCTTCCTGCACAGCAACGTAGCGAGTTGTTTTCGGAGACGGCAACGCAAAAGGGCACCACGCCAGCTGTTGTCGAAAAGGACTTTTGGGTTACCTGGGTACTGAACCGCCTGTTCCAGGAACCGGATCTCGCGCGGTTGCTGATGTTCAAGGGTGGCACCAGCCTATCGAAGGTTTATAACCTGATTGAACGTTTCTCGGAGGATATCGACCTGGTTCTCGACTGGCGTATTCTGGGTGGCGATGACCCCTTGGCTGAACGCTCCAAAACCAAACAGGCTCAGTTGAATGCGGCGATCAACGAGCAGGCACAAAAGTACATTGGCGGGGAACTGTTAAGAATGGTCGAATCTGCGCTCGACAACGTGTGTGACTGTCGTGTAGACGATGATCCATTCGTGATTGATATCAACTACCCCGCGGCCTTTCCTGATGATTACCTCCGTTCAAAAGTGCGCCTGGAAATTGGCCCACTGGCGTCATGGCTGCCCTATGAAGATCGCAGTATCAGTTGTTATGCAGCAGAGGTCTTTCCCGATGTGTTTGAGCAACGTGAATGTGCGGTCAGAGTCATCAAGGCGGAACGCACGTTTTGGGAGAAGGCCACGATTCTGCACCATGAGGCCTATCGCCCCGAGGGCAATGCACAGCCGCCTCGCTATTCGCGCCACTATTACGACCTGGCCAAGATGGCCCGGTCACCGGTCAAGGAACAAGCTTTAGCCGATCCAGGATTGCTAGCCAGCGTAGTGGCATTTAAGCTGCGATTCTATCCCCGGGGGTGGGCCAGATACGACTTGGCGAAGCCAGGTACCTTGGTGCTGGTGCCGGAGGGCCATGTGCTGGCCTCGGTCAGGTCCGATTATCGCGCAATGGAAAACATGATCTTTGGCGAGATGCCACATATCGATCAGATTCTGGAGGTGCTCCAGGCGCTTCAGGAGGAAATAAATGGGCCGTCCGGTACAATATAGTTATATTTTTTCAAGGAATTTCTGAGCATGGTATTTTTCATGGTATTATCGATTAACGGGAAAATAAGTCTTTGAAAATAAAAGATAAAAATGGCTAATTTATAATAGACTGGGAGTGACCGGCACTGGCGGGCACTGACTGGCAACTGCAGGCAATAGTGACCTCAACAGTACTTGTAGCGAATCGAGTGTGGACTCGAATTTGTCAGCAACAGTCCTAACGAATTAAGCGCCGCTGAAGTAACGAAGGTATATCCCTTCGACCATCAAGAATGCAGTGAATGAATACGTCCTGACGGATTGCTTCATAGATGACACGGTAGGGCTTGAAGTAGACTTCCCGGTAGTTTGTTACACCGATTCGATCGAGTTCTGGAGGAAGGTGCCCACGTTCGGGCAGTTCGGTAAGTCGCGAGCAGAGGGATTCCAACTGATCCAGTACGTAATCTGCATTCTCCGAAGAGTCGTGGAGAGCAATATAGCGGTAGATCTCGATGAGGTCCTGTTCGGCATCCGCAGTGAGTCGGATACGATAGCGTTTCACCCAGTAATTTCCTTGACGTGCTTACGAACATCGGCAAATGCTTTCTTTACAGGCTTGCTCCGGCCTTCCTGAATGCTTTTCGAGCTTTTGGCCAGCATCTTGAGTAGTGCCAGCGATTCCTGGGTTTGTTCATAACTGGCAATATCCTGGAGCACGGCCCTGGCTTCACCGTGTTGCGTTATTACCATGGTACGTTGACCTTCGCTAACGTCACGCAGAACCTCGGCGGTATGACTTTTCAAATAGCTAATGGGTTTGACCGATTCGCTCAGTTTCATTGCCTGTATTCCTTAGTGGTTCCAATGATGCTAAATATAGACCATATTTAGTACCATTGTAAAGGTGGCCGTCTGTGGCGTTTTCTGGGATGATCGATTTGAAAAGTGGCGATTAGCAGCAAATTCTGAACATGGCATTTTTCATGGTATCGGCTCATACGCCAATAATAACGGCATTGAAAATGAAGGACTTTTCAGGCTTGTTTATAATCGAGTGGGAGTGACCGGCACTAACAGGCAATGACTGGCACTGGCTGGTAACGACAGGTATTAAACGCCTGGGGAACAGAAGGCCTCTTGCTACGATTCTCCAAATCATACAGTTATCACAATCTGTTCGGAGTTGATTTCATGCCACGGCAGGATCGTGACGTCGGAGCGTGTTTGTCGGGTGTCACCGCCATAAACCAGCCATGCCTGTCCGGCGGTTTCACCTGCCAGTTTTCGCCAGAAGTCCAGCCCCTTGAAGTAATCCGGGTTGATGGTTTGCCCGGATTTGATTTCCAGCGGTGACAGATGGGTTCCATGGTCAATCAGTAGGTCCACCTCGTGTCCCGAACGATCACGCCAGAAGTATAGGTTCGTGGTTTCACCCGCGTTATAACGGGCTTTGAGTAATTCACTAATGACCCAGGTTTCGAATAAGGCACCCCGTTGAACATGGGTAGTCAGTTGCCCGCTGTTTTGGATGCCGAGCAGCCAGGTTGCAAGACCGGTATCCAGAAAATAGAGTTTCGGTGTCTTGAGCAGACGCTTGTTGAAATTCTGGTGATGTGGTGGCAAAAGATGCACGATATAGCTGGCTTCCAGTACTGATATCCAGGCTTTGGCTGTGTTGTGTGTAATGCCACAGTCATTGGCCAGCGAGGAAAGATTGAGGAGCTGTCCGGTCCGACCCGCGCACAATTTTAGAAAACGTTGAAACGTGCCCAGATCCTGTACCTTGATTAATTGCCGGACGTCTCGTTCCAGGTAAGTGCGTACATAGTTTCCATGCCAGGGGTGCGGTTCGAGTCCGCGGTCGAAGATGGGGGGATACGCCCCATCAAAGAGTATCTTGTCGACGCTCTTGCCAATTTTTCCTGAGCGTTGTAACTCGTCGTAGGTCATGGGTAACAGCGTCAGCAACGCGGCTCTGCCTGCCAGACTCTGCGTGATGCCTGTTAACAGACCAAACTGCTGAGATCCCGTCAGAATAAATTCGCTGGGTTGTTGCCTTTCATCGACGCGTGTCTGTAGATAGGAAAACAGGGCAGGGCAGCGTTGCGCCTCGTCCAGGATGGCGCCCCCGCTGAATTGATTCAAAAAACCACGCGGATCCGTTTCAGCAAATTCCCTCTGGTCGAGATCTTCGAGTGATACATAACGGTGGTCGGGAAAGGCATGCCTCACCAGAGTGGACTTGCCAGACTGGCGTGGACCTGTGACCACAACCACTGGATAGCCACTGGCAAAGTGTTGAAGCCTGGATTCTGCGTTCCGGGGGATATAGGTCATGGTGGTTTCCGGTTGCCTTAAATCCCCCTCATTGTGCGATAAAATAGCTAATTGTCAATGTTATTGACAATTAGCATAAATGCGGCGTCTGTTAGATGATCCATTATCTGTAGCAGCAGGAGGGTATACATTTGAAAGTCAAAGCCCAGAAAGTGGCTTGGGTGTTGTGCGGTAGCGTTCAATCGTCAAATTTTCGAGTATTTTGAAGGATTTTCTGAGCATGGTATTTTTCATGGTATTTCCAAGTGCTGTAAGGCAGAAAGCAGCAATACCATGAGTGGCAGGTTGGCGTGATCATGGTATCAGCGGTCGGCACTCAGATATCGCGTTCTGAACGAGCATGGCGTGATTTAGGGCTTTAATCGCGCCAAATATGACTATAATGTGGCGTGAATGCGTGCTAGAATCGCGCCATGAAGTGGACATGGCAACAGTCCGACTGGCCAGATTTTCGCTATGACAATCGCGCGCTCAATGATCGGGAACTAGAATTTCGCCTGAACTCAGAGCGGCTGGCGGGCAGCTTCGATGCGCTACCGATGGCGTCCCAAGAGGATGCCACGATTGACTTGATGCTTTCCGAGGCCATCAAAACCAGCGCCATTGAGGGCGAGGATCTGGACAGAGAGTCGGTCAGGTCATCGCTGCTCTCATTAATTACATCGGATACGCTACCGGACAAATCAGACCAGAAAGCTGCTGGGGCTGCATCGCTGCTGGTGGACGTCCGCAAGAACTGGCAAACATCCCTAACGCATGACCTGCTGGGCAAGTGGCAATCCATGGCTGTCCCGGAACAGCGCTACACGTCTATTCTGCGTGGCGTATACCGCAATGATCCTTCACCGATGCAAATAGTGAGCGGGCCTTACGGGCGGGAAAAGGTTCACTATGAGGCCCCGCCGGCGATTCAGGTGCCTGATGAAATGGCAAGGCTTATCGGCTGGTACAACCAAACCAGTCCTTTGAGCGAGGATAAGACAATATATGGGATCGCGAGAGCAGGTATTGCTCATCTCTGGTTCGAGGTCATTCACCCCTTCGATGATGGTAATGGTCGAGTTGGCAGGGCGATCGCTGACCATGCGCTTTCGCAGTCTCTCGGTTATCCAACCACGGCTTGTCTTGCGACGGCAATAGAGGCGGACAAGAAAACCTATTATCTGCAACTGGAGAAAGCGAGTCGTGGAAGCCTGGATGTTAACGTTTGGCTGGATTATTTCGCAGACACAATAATCAAGGCACAGGAAATTGCCAGCGAAGAGGTGAACTTTGTACTGGCCAAGACACGTTTTTATGAAGTCTATGGCAACCAGTTGAATGACCGACAGGCCAGGATGGTATCGCGGGTATTCGCTGAAGGTCGGAAGGGCTTTGAAGGCGGAATAACGACTAAAAAATATGAAGCGATTACCAAGTGTCCCAATCGAACGGCCAGCCGTGATCTTTCTGACCTGGTTGCCAAGGGTATTATCATCCCGTTACCAGGTGGTGGAAGAACATCCCGATATGAGTTGACGATTGTTGAACCGGCTCAGTCTGGTCTGATGAGGAAATGATTTTCTTCGCTCTGGAGCGAGCAGATTTTATCTGCACAAACCTGGATGATTTAAAGTTACAAATAGGGGATCCGTAAATCCCCCGGCTTTAGCCGGCACATGAGTCGTTGCGAAGCAACACCAGTTCGCAGTTATATGCCGATTCATGCGGATTGCACATTTGCTGCGGTTCGTGGTTTTTTTAGTCGGCTGAATGGCCGACCAATCCGGCTTTCAGCCGTAACCCGAAACCACCGGCTTTAGCCGGTGGAGTGTTCATAAATCATTATACTGTGTGTGGTACTTAGTACTATACTTAAATCGTGATAATGAGAGTAATGGATGCGAATCTTTAAAAATAAGGCGTTCAATAAATGGGCTGAAAAGGAGGGCTTGAGCGATGACGCCTTGTGGACTGCAGTCGATGAAATGGAGCGGGGTCTGATTGATGCCGATCTTGGTGGCCATGTGATGAAGATACGGGTTGCCGTTGGTGGTCGAGGCAAGCGAGGTGGTGTTCGCACCTTGCTGGCATACAAGTCCGGTGATAAGGCGTTTTTCGTGTATGGATTCGCCAAGAATGTACGGGCGAATGTCAGTACGGATGAACTAAAGGCATTAAAACACTTGGCGAAAGAACTGCTGAGTTACAGTGACAAGGCATTAACCAAAGCCATCCAGTATGGCGCGTTAGTCGAGGTAGAAGGCAATGAATAAATCGATCCTGGAGGTTGTGCACAACAGTGCTAAGGACCTGCATGAGGCTTGTACGATGAAAGAGACCACCTTGCGGGAATTCGACGCGCTGTGCTTGCCGCCCATTAAAGAATTTACAGCTGCGCAAATCAAGCGTATCCGGATGAAAAACAAGGCCAGTCAGGCGGTGTTTGCGGCGTATCTGAACACAGGAAAGTCAACGGTACAGAAATGGGAACAAGGCCAGAAGAAACCAAACGGGCCTTCATTAAAGTTGCTGAATCTGGTTGCGGAAAAGGGCCTGGATGTGTTGGTTTAGGGAAGGAAACCGTCGCTAAAGAAAAGAAATTTCGATGAAATTTCTGAACATGGTATTTTTCATGGTATTTCTAGCGAGCGTTAGAGCAAAAACCGGCGATACCATGAGAGGCAGATGTGTGCCGTCATGGTATTTTTGGTGCTCGGCCGGGTAGGCTATTAATGAGGGCTTTTAGGAGCCCCAGAGTGTGGACAGGGGAGCAGCCCATAGGTTGCTACCCAGAGGCATTGTTTCATCACCATCGTACAGCAGCACACCTGCTGTGAACTGATCACCAGCCAGGCTGGCGAGTTTTTTCAATCCACGCAGATCTCGTTCTTTAACGGTGGCAGAGGCTTTTGCTTCGAAGCCTACCAGTTGTCCTACGCTGTTCTCAATTACCACATCAACCTCGTACTTGTCCGCATCCCGGTAGTACAGTAGCCGATAATCACCATCAGAGGTGGCCGTGTGTTTGAGTAATTCACTGAACACAAAGCTTTCCAGAATGTGGCCGTAGCCTGTTTTGTCCAACTCAACATCTTTGCGGCCGATGTTGGTGAGCATGCCCAACAAACCGGAATCGATGAACTGAAGCTTGGGGGTCTTGACCACGCGTTTCAAGCGATTACGCGCCCATACATCGATTCGTTTGAGCAGGTACATTTGTTCAAAGACACTGATGTAGCGAGAGACTGTCTTGCCATCGAGACCGACTTGGCCGCCTAACTCGGAGTAGTTGCACATCTGACCAGCGGTCTGCGCCAGTGCGCGCAGAAAGCGTGGCAACTGATCCAGTTTATCGATTTCGGCGACATCACGGACGTCGCGTTGAATAATGGCGTTTATGTACTGCCGAGCCCAGGCAGTACGTCGTTTTTCCGTTGGTCTTGCAACTGCTTCCGGGTATCCTCCACGTAGAACGCGCTCTACCAGATTGCTGCCGAGTACAGGGGGATTCGATATCAGGATTTCTCCGACAAAAACGCGATCTATCCAGTTTGCTGGTCTGTTCTCGATTTCACTCTGCGACAGGGGTAAAAGCATCAAGGTTTCCATACGCCCGGCCAGTGAGTCGGCAACCGTGGGTAGCGCCATCAGATTGGCTGAGCCAGTCAGCAGAAAGCGCCCGGGGCGACGATCCTCATCAACGCTTTTCTTGATAGCCAGAAGCAACTCGGGCGCTCGCTGGATTTCATCGATGACGGCGCGATCCAAATTGCGAATCATGCCGACCGGGTCTTCACGTGCTGACAACAATGTCAGTTCATCATCCAGGGTCAGGTAGTGCAGTCCCCGTTCAGCGATTTTGCGTACCAGGGTCGTTTTGCCAGCTTGGCGTGGCCCGGCAAGTAAAACCACGGGTGTATCCTGCAAAGCCTCATCAATTCGTGGTTCAATCCAACGTGGATACAGAGATGGTGTTTTCATAGCAAAACAATATCGTAAAATACGGAATATATAAACGTAAATAACGGAATAATATTGCGATAAAAAAGGAAGCAGAAAGGTGTGTGCGAACTATCCCAATCGTGGAAAGGAGGGGGAGTCCTGGTAATCAACAGGCAATTTTTTCGTGCATTTTTAAAGGACTTTCTGAGTATGGTATTTTTCATGGTATTACGATTTGGCAGGAAAATAAGCTATTGAATATAAAAGACAAAAAAGGCTTATTTACAATCGAGTGGGAGTGACAGGAATTTTTAACACTTTGTTTTATAACGATTAAAATAACCTAATCGACAATATGATCTACATCATCAATGGTATTTTTCATGGTATTTTCAGTGCGTTGTAACGCCAAAACCGGTGATACCATGAGGGGTAGACTGATGCTGGCATGGTATCAGGGCGCTTGTAACGGGCAATATTTGTCAGTGTCTGGTGTTAGCAATCAGGAATATCAAATGGCCAATCATGCCTCGTAAATTAGGAGTGTAGCTCATAAAATACAAGGTATGATTGGTCGTCAAATTACCGAGAAACTTCAAGCAACCATCGCACAAGTGCCTGCAGTCGCGCTACTTGGCGCACGCCAAGTTGGTAAGACGACACTGGCAAAAGCCACTGGCAAAAGCCATTGCTAAAAGCATCGACTCGATTTATCTTGATTTGGAGGCCCCCGAGGATTTGCTGAAGCTCAGCGACCCCGCGAGCTTTTTAAGTACCCATGCCGACAAGCTGGTTATCCTGGATGAAATCCAGAGAGCCCCGGACTTGTTTCCTGTGCTGCGGGGGCTGATCGATAAAAATCGGGAGCAGGGTCGCAGGTCAGGTCAGTTTTTACTGCTTGGGTCAGCATCAATGGATTTGATGCGCCAGACTTCCGAAAGTCTCGCAGGTCGGATCAGTTATCTCGAGATGAGTGGCCTGAGTTTGGTTGAAGTTGATGGACACCAACAAGAAAGGCAGACCCTGTGGCTGCGGGGTGGATTTCCTGACAGCTATCTTGCTGTAGATGATGATCTGGCCATGGACTGGCTGGAAAATCTGATACGTACCTATCTTGAGCGCGATATCCCGCAAATGGGGTTTCGTGTTCCCGCGGTAAGGTTACGCCGGCTGTGGACGATGTTGGCGCATCTTCAGGGTGAAACGGTTAACTATTCCAAGCTCGCCTCAAACCTGGAAGTCGATGCCAAGACGGTAACTCATTACATTGATATTCTGGCGGATCTTTTGTTAGTCAGGCGCCTTGAACCTTGGCATGCAAACGTTAAGAAACGGTTAGTTAAATCCCCCCGTTTTTACGTGCGCGATAGCGGTATCCTGCACCGGTTGCTGGGGATCAATGCTTATGATGTGTTGCTGTCTAATCCAGTGTTGGGAAAAAGCTGGGAAGGATTTGTCATCGAGAATATTCATTCTATCCTGCCCAGCCGTGCAGAAACCTACTTTTACCTGACAGCTGCTGGTGCGGAGATCGATCTGGTGATCAAGATGCCCTCGTCTGAAATCTGGGCCGTCGAGATTAAGTACGGGGTTGCCCCCAAAATTGGCAAGCATTATAGCCAGACCTGTGATGATGTTGGCGCAAAGTATAAATACATCCTCTATGGTGGTGAGGATGAGTTTCCTGTGGGTGATGATATTAACGTTATTTCACTGCGAGGGCTTATTGATCGGCTCCGCTCCGCAAACAGTGAATCGCGATGAGTGAATACCAATACTACGAGTTCATCGCCATTGATGAGCCGCTGACCCCGAAGCAGATGGCCGAACTGCGCGCGTGTTCGTCTCGCGCCAACATCACACCGGCCAGTTTCGTCAATGATTATCAGTGGGGCGATCTCAAGGGAGATCCGGTTGACTGGATGCGGCGTTACTTTGATGCCCACGTTTATGTGGCAAACGGGTGCACTTGCATTCTATTTCTGCGTCTGCCGAAAAGTGCTTTTAATGCAGGAATCCTCCGCGATTTCAAAACCGAAACCACTTTATCGTTTAAGCAGACCAAGACACACTGACCGAATTCCTGGAAATCGATGAGAATCTACTGGCTGCCGCAGGACTTGCTGACCCGCCGGGTGCAAAACCTGGCGGTGAGGGTGATGCGGAACTGGATGCCTGGCTTGCCACGCTTCCTGAAGTAGAGAAAGACGCGATGCTCAAATTGTCTTTGACAGGGCATGCACAACAGGTCGAAATTGACATCCTCCCCGCCCTAAAGAGCAGGGATTCCTACGGCGCTCAGGGCGCGATTGCCCTGAGTCACTTCGGTGGGTTCCTGCTTCATCACAGCGGCCAACGCCTCTGCTCCACAGGCTAAAACGGCATGCCCTGCCGCTAAAATATTGAGCGCCGCATTGTGGTCTGCATG
>PKUO01000078.1 GCA_002869585.1 Sedimenticola sp. | reverse complement strand
GATGAACAGTTGGGATAAAAACACACGTTCGTGATGCGTTGAGAAATCAGGTGTTCACGTTCGTCCGGAATCGGTGTTCACGTTCACCGGAATACGCAACGTGAGTGTTAACGAACGCTATAACCTGTATAACAACTTACAATAGGTTCAATTTTTTAATTATAAATACAAAAAA
Organism: Sedimenticola sp.; assembly: GCA_002869585.1. GTDB lineage: Bacteria > Pseudomonadota > Gammaproteobacteria > Chromatiales > Chromatiaceae > BM503. The sequence continues at coordinate 4,872 of PKUO01000078.1, read as the reverse complement.
TGATGCTCAAACTTACCGTGGATGCTCAAGTCCTCTCCTCGGCACCATACTCTACGATAATGCTAACTCTCTGTTATTTATAGACATTATCTGTCTTATCCACGTACCGTGGAAAGTATTTAGCTCTACTGCTACACAAACTGTTACACAATCGTGTGTAGCAGTCTGTGTGGCTTTCGGAGCCACCCATGTCAAAATATCTGACGACCCGTGCAGGCATCTTCTACTATCGCCGCCGCATCCCGGCCGATTGCACAGATGCCTTCTTCAAAAAACGCGAACTGACCCTTTCGCTGGACAACACCACGTCTAGACAGCAGGCCTTGATTCTGGCCGAGCACTACAATGTCCTTTACAATCAGTTGTTTTTGCAGATACGGAAACACCTGATGGACAAGTTTAACTTCAATAGGATTTTTGGTTTTGGAGTTCAAACGAAAACCCATAGCGATGGAAGCAAAGAGACCACCTGCACAATCGATGCTGACGACATCCTCGCCTGGAAAAAAATAGGGTTAAGTAATACCGCAATCGAAGGACTTCTCCATAGAGCCATCTCCGATTCGCCGACATTGCCCTCCACCCGGGAATCCGAGCCAGTACCAGTACACCAGGGGGCTACTGAAACGAAGTCGCAGGCCTGCGCCTCATCGCTCACGCTTTCAGCAACGATCGCTGAGTTCAACCGTGATCGCGCCGCGCGACGCCACAACTCCGAAAATTGGTCACCGAGCTCTGTAGAGACAACGAAATTCCGTCGATTGTTGGAAATACTCGGGCCCGACACCTCACTGCATGCCATAGGTCGGGCTGAGGCTAAATCGGTTCGCGACCTGATCAACCAACTTCCCAAGAATAGCGAAAAATTCCGTGGACTATCCTTAATAGACGCCATCGCAGCGGCACGCTCTGCCAATGCTGATTATGAACGAATCAGCACCAAACAATTCAATGATCACATGGGGCTATTTTTGTCCCTGTTCAAATGGGCGATCAATGAAAATCACTACGGCTCCGCGGTCAATCCTTTCAACGCGCTTAAGAAAAACGAAATCAAAACAATAAAGAGAAATCAGTTACGCGACCGTTTCAGCCGGAAAGAAATACAAACCATTTTTTCTCATGTAATTTTTACTGATTTTGAGAAGGCCTTCCAATCTAATCCCAAGCTCAGGCCCTACCGATATTGGACACCTTTGATTGGATTGTACTCGGGCGCGCGCCCCTGTGAAATTGGCGGTTTGTATCTATGTGATATCTATTGCGTAAAAGATGTCTGGGTGTTCGATTTTAACCACAACAGTGCTGACAAATGTTCAAAGACAGGCAACGCCGTTCGCAGGACACCTATCCACCCAGAACTCATCGAGTTAGGCTTGCTGGACTATGTTAACGGACTTAAACTATTGGGTAAAAAGCGTCTCTTCCCTGAATTATCCCATGAAGACAAAGATGGCTATGCCCGGTATATCAACGAGCGTTTTTCTGAAACTATATTAAAAGAGTAAGCGCCACTAAATCAGCACCTACATTTCAGTCCTGAGATTGAACACACTGATTCCCTCTTCAATCCCAGGAGGAATCAGCATGACCCGCGAACGAGAACAACTTTGGCAGCAGCTTATCACGGAGTGGCAGGCCTCTGGATTGTCTGGAAAGGCGTACTGTAAGCAGCGGTCGCTGACCTACTGCCGGTTTGTTTATTGGCGCAAGAAGCTGGCCAGCGTGGCCTCGGATGGGCCAGCACCCTCCGGATTTGCCAGGGCTGCCTCGGTTTCCAGATTGGAGGCAGTGGATGGCTTGACCGTCTCGTTGCCTGGCGGCGTGTCGATCACCGGTCTGCACGCTGGCAACATCGAGTTACTGGGTGCCATTCTGAGGCAGCTGTGATGCGAAACCGGTATTTGCGCCCGTCATGGGATCTGCCGGAGATCTATCTGTACCGGGCACCGATCGACTTCCGCAAGCAGGCCAACGGCCTGGCACTGTTGGTGGAACAGGAGCTTGGCCACAGCCCGTTCTCCGGAGCCCTCTATGCCTTCACCAACCGACAGCGGAACAAGATCAAATGTCTGATGTGGGAAGACAACGGCTTTGTGCTCTATTACAAGGCCCTAGCAGAGGAGCGCTTCAAATGGCCGAGCCCGTCCGATGATCTGATGCCACTGACCGGCGAGCAGATCAACTGGCTGCTGGACGGCTACGACATTACCCTTCTGCGAGGCCACAAAACCCTGCATTATGAGCGTGTCGGATAGCACTTTTTGGATGTGTCAGGGCGTTGTTTTTGCTATAATTTCGCCATGAAAACAGCGCCGCATAACGCCATTTCAAACGCCGATTTGAGCGGTCTGTCAACCGATAAAATGATGGCTGTTATCAACGGTCTTCAGCAGCAACTCGCCTCGAAAGAAGAGGCCATCCAGCGACGGGATGTCCGCATCGAGATCCTCGAAGAACTGCTACGCCATAAGAAGATCCAGCAGTTCGCCGCGAGCAGTGAAAAGCAGCTCAGCCAGATTGCCCTGTTCGATGAGGCGGAGCTGGAAGTCGAGATCGACGCCCTGCGCGATCAGTTGCCCGATGACGTGGGGAAAGAAGACGCACCGCGTTTGTCCCGCAAGCACCGTCAGCGGGGCTTCTCCGACAAGTTGCTGCGTGAACGTATCGAACTGACCCTCAGTGACGAAGAGAAAGCCGGTGCCACCAAGACCTTCTTCACGAAGGTGAAGGAAGAGTTGGCGTTCATTCCCGCCCAGCTGAAAGTGTTGGAGTACTGGCAGGAAAAGGCCGTGTTCGAGCAGCACGGTGAAGAGCGCGTGGTTGCCGCCTCCCGGCCGGTACATCCGCTGGGCAAGTGCATCGCCACCCCCTCACTGCTGGCTTATCTGATTACCTCCAAGTACGCCGACGGCCTGCCGCTGTACCGGCTGGAGCAGATGCTCAAGCGCTTAGGACACGAGGTCAGCCGTACCAGCATGGCCCACTGGATCATCCGCCTGGATGACGTGTTCAAGCCACTGATCCATCTGATGCGGGAAGTGCAGAACAGCAGTGACTACCTTCAGGCGGATGAAACCCGCATTCAGGTGCTCAAGGAAGACGGTAAAACCGCTCAATCCGACAAATGGATGTGGGTGACCCGGGGCGGTCCACCAGGACAGCCCTCGGTGCTGTTCGAGTATGACCCCTCCCGAGGCGGTAAGGTACCGGTGCGACTGCTCGATGACTTTCAGGGCATCCTGCAAGCCGATGGCTACTCCGGCTATGGCAAGGTGTGCCGTGACAACAATCTGACCCGGATCGGATGTTGGGATCACGCACGACGTAAGTACGTGGAAGCGTCCAGGGCCGCTCCGACTAAAGGCAAGAAGGGGCCGCCCTCGAAAGCCGATGTGGCACTGAGCCACATCCGGAAGCTGTATGCGATTGAAAAGGCCGCTCGCGACCTGAGTGAGACCGAACGTTACCGAGTACGCCAGGAAAAGAGCCTGCCATTGCTGGCGACCTTCAAAGCCTGGCTGGAGGCCAACGTCAGCAAGGTGCTGAAAGGTTCGCTCACCCGCAAGGCCATGGACTACACCCTCAGCCAGTGGGATGCCCTGTTGGGCTATTGCGAACGTGGTGACCTGCATATCAGCAACGCCCTGGCTGAAAACGCCATCCGCCCGTTTGCACTGGGCCGCAGGGCATGGCTGTTTGCCGACACCACACAGGGGGCAAACGCCAGCGCCACCTGCTACTCCCTGGTCGAAACCGCCAAAGCCAATCAGCTGGAACCCTCAGCCTACATCCACCACCTGCTCAGGCATATTGCTGAAGCGGACACGGTGGAAGAACTCGAAGCGCTGTTGCCTTGGAACGTGGCGTTGGCCGCTTCATAAAAAAGTGGCTCAATATCACTGAGGCAAGAGGGTCGATTTAGCGGCGCTTACAGTCTGGAACAGAATCTATTCGGCTGGGTGGTGACTCGCAGTTAGGGGGGGTGCCAGACTATGCTGGGTCAGATTCACACAGATCCCTTGTCTTACAGACAGGGGGGTCTGGAATGGATGATTAAAATTGGGTAAACCCGCTAATAGCGAGGGTGTCACCAGAATCAGGGTAACCGTCCGGTGATCCCGTCTTGATCTGGCAGCTGGTGCCGTCAAGATAGCGTCCACTTATTTTTTAGTGGAACTTGTTATGGATACATTAAGCGTACCCCCACCGTCGCGGAAACGACGCCGGTATTCTTCGGAGTTCAAAGCCCGGATTGTCGAAGCCTGCAAAACGCAGGGTGCGTCAGTTTCCCGGATTGCCCTGGATAACGGGCTCAATGCCAACATGGTACGGCGTTGGATTCGAAAGGTAGCGGACCCCGCATCGATATCTCAATCCCCCGGCTTCTTGCCCATTGAGCTGCCCAGTCCATCTATCTCGCCATCTCCTGCGCGCTCGACCGATGCCCTTCGCAAACTTGTTCAGTGAATTTGATTCGTTTGCATCACTTCTGATGCGTATTTCGCATTCGCATTAAGCGCTGATAGTCCATTTTAATCAAAAATAGTTTCGCTACTTCAAATAAAGGTTGATTGCAACATCTACGCTGAACGGTTGTGCAAATTGTGTTAGAAAAATCGTAAGCGCTCCATAAACTGCACCTACCGCATAACCTGATCTCCGGCGACACTGCCTCCGGTTTCATTCTCGGAGGTTTCCATGACTCACCAACAAGACCGCCGCCAGTTCTGGCGAGCCCACTATGACCGGTGTCATCTACTCGGCCTGACTCTGAAAGGCTACGCCGAACAGGAGGGGCTGACCGTCTCGGTTTTCTACGGCTGGAGCAAGCGATTCAAGCGGGAGGCGTCGGCCACGTCCCGGTTCACC
>PKUO01000018.1 GCA_002869585.1 Sedimenticola sp. | reverse complement strand
GAACTCGAAGCGCTGTTGCCTTGGAACGTGGCGTTGGCCGCTTCATAAAAAAGTGGCTCAATATCACTGAGGCAAGAGGGTCGATTTAGCGGCGCTTACTTAAAAGACAAGCGCATCAATATTTATCAAAAAGATAAAAAAGTGTTCTATTCATTTCTGCACACACTGACATCAGAACTGGATGACAGAAAAATCAATCCATTGATACGAGAGCAGATATGCGGAAGATCGGAAAGTCAGAAGAATACCGGTGATATGCATTATGTGAAAGATAAGGATTTACCTATATTACTGAAAGCCATCAAACGCGTACGCTTTACTAATAACCTCCGGATAGCCGGCATCAAACCCTTTCCAATCAGAATTATCCAAGACATCGATTACAGAAATGAAGTTGCTTATCCCCAAAAAGAGTCAAGTTGACAGTCTAAGAAAACGGGAATGGTAGTTCAGCACTATCAACTCTTCAAAACCAGTCAATTTATCCGTGGCTGGATCAATTACTTTGGTATCGCCAACTGCTATCAACTCTGCGTCGATCTGGATCACTGGATTCGACGTCGGATACGGATGGCTTATTGGCGACAGTGGCGAAAACCACGCACCAAGGTAAGAAGCCTGATGAGACTCGGTGTTCGAGTTCAGTCAGCGGTTGCGTGTGGCATTACCAGCAAAGGCCCATGGCGTAACTCAAAGACTCCGGGGATACAGCAGGCATTGTCCAATGCCTACCTGAAATCTCAGGGGCTTTACTCGCTACGTGATGGATGGATCAAGCTTCACCATTCCAAGTGAAACGCCCTGTGCGGAGCCGCATGCAGGGTGTTGCGGGGGCTGGGGGCTAAAGACCCCCGGCTACCCGATTAGCTGTTTTTGACGAATGGCTACGGTATTTCATTCATCTACCTTTAAATCGTTACGAAATACTTCGCACGAAACGCTATCTGTTACCTGTATACTTTCCTTCACAATAACAAGCCAACTAATTATTACCTTAAAAGGCCATTTATAACCTCTGAATTCCCATTCGTAAACTCGTAGGCTAGGATTATTCGTTTGTGTGTGGTGTAAGGGGCGTAACTCACCTGTGTTTCGCAGTTTTTTGTTCGTCGCTACATCGTAAAAATCTGCGTCTAGGGTTGGGTGACCGCCTGCATCTAAATCAGACCAATCAAGGCGAAGCTGTAAATTGTAATCTTCAATGGAAATCGGTTTAAAAAAATGACAGTAGCTATCCCCCTTTGTGCTCAGCAATTGTTTTTCGCCAGTATCCAAGCGCACCACGCAGGCAGTGTGGATCACGTTTTTCAATTGTCCTTTTCTGATTGGAATCATTACTCATGTTTCTCGTATTGAGATAACCAACTGCTACTTGACTATCTATCACGAAAACAGTGTTCCGATCTATTTATGTTGTAATGGCTGCTAACCTCACTCATTACGTTTGTAAACCGGATTGCAGTTCGGGTACTACCATCTGTAAAACTCATTTTATACTTGTTACTTTCTCTCACGCACTCATAAAGAGAGGATTTTTTCGAGTAGCCTGCCTCTTTAAATTTATACATACTTACAGCATATTCCTCCAAGCTATCCAATTGTGTCTTTACACAATGCTTTCTTGCCGGAGTGTCGTATGGGTGTTCTGCGCAGGCCGTTTCAATAAATTGCGTATTACTTATTATAATGTCAGATACCATCTTTGGCTCTTTGCCGACCAACAACCCAACGTTTCCCTTTGCAGACGCTAGGTTTTGAGCCATATAGGGATTGGTTTCGGCGAAGTGTGAATACGCCCAATACGCCCCAACGCAGATAACTATTATTATCGTCAAACACCCGTTTCCATCTTCCTCTTTCCCTGATCCCATCGATCAGTACCTCCATTTTGCGCTGTAAGCTACCGAGCCTGTCGAAAAATCTGTTTTGAACAAACTGATTTCAGATTGTTTGTTTTTCGACTCTGCTCTTCCATAGTTTCCGTTAATTATTCTGTGATTTCTTCATAGCGCGATAAGTACGCCACTATTTCCCTGTTTCTACGCCCATTCCCATCCATATCGGTGGATCTTCAGGATATNGATCTTCAGGATATTGTGTAACATCATCATCAACTTCCACTGCCCGTCAACCTTGTGCTTGCCTCTCAGACTAAACCGCCTGATCCCTATCGCATCGGTAATATGCCCAAACACGGGCTCTACCGTACCCAGGCGCTGGCTGTAGATGTATCTCCCTTCGGGACTGTCGATCTTGCGCTTCATCCGTTCGATGATGCCTGCCTTATGTCCTTCGGTGGTATCCAGGGCTACATTGATCTGTCTGGGTGTCTGTTGGTGTTCGTTTCTCAGGCAACGTTTTCTTAGTCCGCAGTTGTCACAGTCCTTCTCGTAGCCCTGAAACTGCATGAACAGATGATGGCCAATTCTGGCCCGTCTCGCTTTCAACCACATCGCTTTGCCTGCCGGGCAATGGCAAGTCTCTTGCTTACGATTGATGGTGTACTCATTCTGGCTAAAGCGCTCCTTGTCCTGGCGCTTGTTCCGCTCTTTGGGTGTTTTATGGTCTTTGAACCGTGGATCACGTGAACGAAAGCCGGTATCCGCCAGATAGGCATCGATACCC
>PKUO01000081.1 GCA_002869585.1 Sedimenticola sp. | reverse complement strand
CACCGACAACCAGTTTTTCATCCAGGCACTGGCGGATATCGCTCACGGGCTGGAGGTGAAGGTTATCGGCGAGGCGATTGAAACTGAGCAGGCGTGGAAACTGTTGCCCGAGTTGCACGTGGATGGTGGGCAGGGCTACTTTCTGGGACGGCCGGCGTAGAATCAATCAAATTTTAGCGTCACAGCGGCTGGAGATTTCGGATGGATAATTCGTTTCGCATGAAAAATTCCGATCAAATAGTTAGCGACTAGAATGAGTATTATTCGGTTTCTAATATTGAAAAATATTAGAGTGTTTCACTCTCATACTATTTTCGTACTCTGGATTTGATATTTGTCACAAAGTGTGTAGGCAAGTGCCAAAAATATTTCCTATACTTACTGCGAGGGCGTGATAGTCGTTAAAGTCAGTGAAGCTTTCAGATTAACACTGAAAAAAGAAAAATAATGTGTGTTGACTCCCAACAGCAAAACGAACGGGAGAAAGAGGTTTGCAGCATTGCGATGGTAGGTTTGGTAAACCTGCAGACTTCTTTATTGGGTGAGTATGTCTCAAACCATCTGAATTGTCGGTTCTCGATAATTAAAGCCAAAAGCCAGAAAATCGATGATCAATACGATCTATTCCTGGTCGACTGTAGTGTTTTTGAATTAGAAGAAGTGCGTTCATTCATCGATAGGGTTCAACATCTTCACCCCGATGCCAATGTTGCGCTTCTGAATGTCGTTAAATCCTCCGCATATGTAATGCTGGCAAAGTGGCCCATTGTTAATGGCGTATTCTATTCTGATACTTCAGAGACACAACTCACAAACGGTCTTCGTGAATTATTGAATAACAACTTATGGTTGCCCAGAGGAATCACTGATTCACTCGTAGAGCAACTTCGCACAGCGCCCTCGGATAACCATGCTAACGTAAAACTCACCCGTCGAGAGAATCAGATTCTCAATTCACTTGCTAATGCAGCTACCAATAAGCAGATTGCATTTGATCTAAAAGTCAGTGAACACACCATAAAAACCCATCTGTATCATATTTTTAAAAAAATCGGTGTTCGAAACAGACTGGAGGCGGTCAATTGGATAACGCGTAATTGATGTCTGTATTGATCATGCTTCTAAAAAATAATATTAACTCAAAAACGAGAGAAATCTGTTAATCGCGAGAAGTACAGACCTATTTTCTTGTCCAACTCCTACCAAGCGAAACTGTTTTACATACTAATTAATTAGTATTTCCTGGTTGTTATTCAATCCTACTTCGCATAGCACACCTGCGAACACCTGCCTATCGTTTGTGTATAACAAGTTGAAAAGCGGGACGATGTTGTGATCTATCCGGGTAAGGTATTTCTGCTGTGCCTATGCCTTCTTTCAATGGATATGAAGGCCTCTGATCTGGATCCCTATAGCGAAGTGTATGGGGGTAACCAGGCAGATATTCATCAGTCAGGTGAATTCAATACTGCACAAATCGTCCAGCAAGGTTCAGTCAATCAGGGGGCAGTCATAGAAGACGGCCTGTTGAACGATCTTTCATTGATTCAGCAAGGCTCTGAAAATCAATTCTCCGGTTATCAATCTGGTGTAAATAATCTGGTTGCTGTCAATCAGATAGGCTGTCAGAACCAATTAACCGTAGACCAACAGGGTGATTCGAATCGTCTGAATGCCCGCCAGGAAGGGATTCTGAATAGTGCGGAAATCATTCAGCAGGGTCAGTTCAATACAGCATATCTGAATCAGATTGGAGTGGGAAACGGCGCGTGGATAACCCAATCGGGTGTCAATAATCTTGCGAAAGTGCAACAAACAGGAGTTGGCCACACGGCAGTCGTGCGTCAGTTTGGCAATAATCAAGTGACCACGGTTATTCAAATGGATTAAAGGAATTCGCGTTTTGGATCCGCGTTGAGATGGTATGGCATGCGAAGGCGTGTAAAAGCCGTCTACAGAAAAGATCCAAACAGGATGATCGAATGATTATAACTACAGGAAGGGGACGGTAATGAAACTTTACAAGCTAGCACCAATTTCAGTCGCACTGATGATGGTATCAGGCGTGGTATTTGCCAATAGTGCGGTTATTAATCAGGATGGCGCAGATAATGCGGCAGATATTCTGCAATCCAATATGATCAATGGTACTGCGACCATCGGTCAGGTGGGAGATCGAAATATCGGTGATATTGACCAGAAAAATAATTCCAACGCTTCCCGCTATACAAACGCGACTATCAGTACAACGGGGAATGATAACAAAGCGACAATTTCACAGAATAATGACTGGGATACCACGGCTGCCATCACACAAGTCGGAAATTTGAACAACGCGGTTATCAATCAATTATATGCAACAGATTATAGTACTGCGACGATTGATCAGGTGAATAACGCTGTCGACAACAATGCCACTATCACCCAGGCGGGTAGTGATTATTCAATTGCCGATATTGACCAGAATCATGTCAAATACAGCGATGCAACAATAACCCAGGATGACTCTGATTATAACAGCGCCTACATTTTGCAGAATGGATTTAATTTTTATGTGGATGCCACCATTACCCAGGGTGGCGGTAATTGGAATGTGGCGAAAATTTATCAGACAAACCCTTTTGGTGGATGGTCGGATTATTCCAGTGCAGAGATTACCCAGGCGGGAAGTTCAAATGAAGCAACGGTCACTCAAGCCAGTAGTTATAATAGCGATGCCGTTGTGGAGCAAACGGGTAGTAGTCATAATGCCGTCGTTTATCAAGGGCCCGGTAACTACAATGAAGCCAATGTCAGCCAATTCGATTCCAGTCATGAAGCCAATGTGACTCAGGGAGGAGGATATAATCTGGCGAATGTCACCCAGTACGGCACATCTAACGATGCCGATGTGAATCAATCAGGGAACCATAACATTGCGTATGTAGATCAGTGGAATACCGGAAATGAAGCCGATGTTGTGCAATCCGGTGATTGGAATGTTGCAGATATCGATCAAACCGGGACAGGTTATGCCTCAATCACCCAGAGTGGTCTTGGAGAATCAGACTGGGTTAATACGGCTACCATCATTCAGTCCACTGTAGGTGATAGTGCCGTGATCACACAAACTGGACTCGGTGGAAACACCGCAACTATCGTCCAGCAGCCATAACAATGTACAGATGCCAGCAACCTGTAACTTTACAGTTACAGGTTGCTTGCATGAGAGTAGCTATTTTATGCTGAAAAGATACAGAAAAACGCTCTTTGGGATGTTCTGAGTTCTATGAATGAAATGATCGCAAGCAACACTTTCATAGCACTATTTATTGTACTTGGACTATATAGCTCAAACAGCATGAGCGCTGAAACCCAATCGATTGCCCTGATCATTACGTCAAGTCCCTCAAATGGCCTGCTTCTTGCGACTCCCTGTGCATTGGTTGCGCATGATGGATTATATGAATATCAATTCAGACTGATGAAGTCAGGTCAATCGGGCAGCAGTAGGCAAAAGCAAAGCGGAAAAATCCAACTGACGAATGGGAAGAAACGCTGTTTCGGTTCGATTCGAATAAATTATCTTGAAACTGATAAGATTCAGGCGGAGCTAAAAATTCTGCTTGATGGAGATTTGGTTGCACGCGAGCTTAAAACCATTGACCAATCCCGTTATTGAATCATCGCTTGAACGAAAAAGAAACCATTGCAGTTTTTACCTCTCACACTGTATGTATCGGGGAGCCAAAATCCGGTAATCTGCAACCGTATGGGGCAGCCCTTTTCGACAAATGTCTTGGTCGAATATCATTTTTGCAGGATAGGGAATTTCCATAGTGTTCGCAGATCCTAGGTCTTGTACACTACTACAATACGACTTTACCCACATCCGGCTACACAGCACGCCTTGGGCGTACATGCGTCGATGATAATTAGGGTTTAGATTCCTGCGGATGATTATACAATTCACTAAATAACCCATATTTACAGTGTCCCATATAAAAAGAACAATACAACTGTTATCACTATTAATTCTGTTTACCACACTCACTGGTAACGGACTCCTGTATGCCAAAGACGAGACGCGTGTGCTTGTGCTGCTCTCTCTGGATGTCACCTATCCCTATGTCAAATCGAAGGTGGATGGCCTCGCCTATGAAGGGGCCAGGAACCCGGAGACGATTCTGCTCGACATTCAGTCCCTGGAAGACGAACGATTCTCCGATCCGGATAAACTGGATCACTACTACAAAACAAAAGCCGAGCAGTTAAAGAACAGCAAGCCCGATGTGATTGTGGTTTCGGGTTCTCCGGTGATCTTCTCTTTCTACAACGACTACATCTACCCGATCATGCCGGATGTGCCCATGGTGGGGGAGACTCGTACAATTCCGGGCGATCACAAACCGCCGGCATACAGCTTCATCCAGTACATGCAGAACATGCCGAAGACCGTCGAGATGGCATTGAAGATCAGCCGGCCAAAAACCGTTTACCTGATTGGCGATGCTACCCATCCGGGGTCTCAATTATCAATGGATCTGGTGGCGAAGAGCATCCCAAAAGATGCGGATGTAAAAGTTGAGCGACTGGACATGCCCTTTCAGGAACTCATGGAGGAGGTTAAAAAGCTGCCGAAGAATGCGGTCGGTTTCTTCAGTCTGATATTCAGCGACGGCAGGGGAAACCGCATGGTCCCCGAGAAGGCGCTGCAGCGCATTGCTGATCAGGCACGTTTTCCCATCTATGCCTTCCATGAAACCATGGTGGGTTCGGGTGCCGCGGGAGGTGTGGTGGCGAAGGGTGAGGATGTGGGTGTGCAGATGCTCCAGGAGGGGATGCTCGCCTTGAAATCAGGGCCGTTCAGCCCACCTCGGGTCGTTCCCGCCGTGAGTACCCTGTTGTTTGACTGGCACTATCTGGATAAATTTGGTGTATCACTCGATGAATTGCCGGAAGATGCCGAGGTGATCAACCTCAAGCCTGACCTGCTGGATGAATACTATTTTGAAATACTTGCGGGTGTTCTGGTAATCATCATTCAGAGCATCCTGGTCGCGCTGCTTGTCCTCTACTCCCGCCAGAAGCAGAAACTGACGACTGAACTGTCAACGGTCAATCAGAACCTGGAACAGCGCATCAGTCGGCGAACGCGTACTTTGACGGAGTTGAATCAGGCCCTCAAGCGCAAGGAAGCGGAGATTACCCACCTCATGCTCACCGATCCTCTGACGGGTATCCCCAATCGCCGGTATTTTGAGAATGAACTGAAAAGGGAGTTTAAGCGTTCTGAGCGAACGGCATCCGGTTTCTGTCTCGCCATTTGCGACATCGATCATTTCAAATCCGTGAATGATACCTACGGTCATGATGTGGGCGACGAGGTGCTGATCCGGATTGCCCATTGTATCAGCGAAAATGTCCGGGAGAGTGATTTCATGGCCCGCTGGGGCGGTGAAGAGTTTGTGATCATGTTCGTGGATAGCGACCGCACTACCGCTGAGCGCATGGCGGAGCGTGTGCGTAAGGCCGTCAGTGACATCTCGTTCGAAGATATGGACAGGCGCATGACCCTCAGTATCGGTATCACCCAAAGGCTACCCGGCGAGACCCTTGGCGATGTCATGAAACATGCCGACCAGGCGCTTTACCGCTCAAAGGAAGAGGGCCGCAATCGAATAACCTTTGAAAAATGAGGGTAAATGAACCATACTTCTTCTAGTATCCCAAAGGGGTGATTGGGGGGAGTAAACGATGAACAGTGATCAACATGTCATGCAATTGTTCTCCAGGCATACAACGCCAGATGAGACGGCTATCAAGAACTACCAGGCAGAAAAGCAATGCGATTACATGTGCAAAGCCGTCTGCCAGACGAATTCCAAGCAATCCGGGTGCAAGGAAACATGCAAACTGACACCCGCCAGTGAATGCGGTACCTGCCTGTCGAGTTGCAAGGGAGGTTGTAAGACAACCTGCATGATGGGATGTAAAACACCTACCTGCCAGGCCACCTGTCAGTTTGGTACTGGCTGATAAAACAAGGCTATCTCAAGAAGTATAAATACCGGCAGTTCGGCTGATGCATATTGATGATCTGTACTGTTTCACAGTACGTAACAAGACCTTTGCTTACGATATTCGCACCACAGCCTGTGCAGGCATCGACAATGTGGCGCTAAGTGTCCTGCCTGCGTTGATTCGCGCATCGGATCAGAAGGCAGTAGCAGAACAGCTCGCCTCGACATACCCTGAAGAAACACTGGATGCCGCATTAAACCAGTGCAACTCCCTGTTCAATTCAGGCGTTTTTGGCGCTATACCCCCTGCATACCGGCATACCCCTGATCGTTCACTGCTGGGTGTCGCTTTACATGTTTCCCATACCTGCAATCTTGGATGCACCTATTGTTACGCCGATAAGGGGACTTTTGGCCGGCAAAGCCAATTAATGACGGATGCGACAATCAAGCAATCCATTGATTTTGTTTTTGAGCATTCAGGTCGGCAACCCAGCGTGAATATCGGTTTTTTCGGTGGAGAGCCGCTGCTTAATTTTCCGGTTATTCAGGAGGCTGTTAAATACGCACAAGAACAGGCTCGAAAACGTAATCAGGAGGTCAGCTTTTCACTGACATCAAATGGAACCTTGCTGACAGATGAAATTATGGCTTTCCTGGCGGACGCTCGCTTTTCTCTGATCTTCTCATTGGACGGTCCTGCAAACATCCACGACAAGATGCGTAAAGATCGGCGTGGCCATGCGACCCATGGTCAGATACTGGAAAATCTGATTCGTTTGCGGGATACCTTCAATACAGATTTCATGGTCAGGGGCACATTTACCCGCAATACGCCCAATTTCGCTGATCAGGTGCTGTTTCTGAACGACATGGGCTTTTCATCTGTTTCAGTGGAACCTGCTCAGCTTCACCCCGATGATCCACTATCCATTACCAGTCAGACTGACATTGAATGCGTCAAACAGGAGTATGACCGACTCGGTGATCTCTATCTGCAACGCTTGAAGGATGACAAGCCACTGCATTTTTACCATTTCGACAAACCTCTGCGGGACATTCTCGAACCATCACCACAACATACACAGTGCGGGGCGGGCAAGGGGTTTATAGCGATCACCCCGGAGGGTGATGTTTTTCCCTGCTTCGAAGCCGTAGTGGAACCTGAAAACCAGATTGGCCACATCAACTCAGGGTTTGAGAAAAAGAATCGGGAGCGTTTTGCCAGAATGCATGTGGGTAAACGCAGAGGTTGTACTGAATGCTGGATTCGCTATCACTGTGGCGGTGGTTGCCACGCATTTAATATTCGCTATAACGATAATCTGCACAAACCCTACGAGCCTTTTTGCGAATTCATCAAGCACCGTTATATGCTCTCGGCCTGGATTCTGTCCGAGGCTATCGAGGCGGGTGAAGACACATTGAATCGATTGAAGACGCATGTTGGCCTTCTGAAACCAGTGCAGGATTAGTCGCGCTGCTTTTTCACTTCGTGTCGGTTAAATACGGCCATACCAAGTCCCTTTACCTTTACCATGTTGAGTCAAATTCTGGTTGGCAACCAATGCGTGCAGATGTTTTTTTACAGTATTCCGGTTGGCACCTGTCAACTCAACTATCTGGCTGACAGTCAGTTTTCCATGTTCAGCCGCCAATTCGAGGATATTAACTGATAGCTCGGGCAGTTTGGTGGCTAGCATCTGCTCGCGTTCAATCTTGGTTTCGAGACGCTGTTTCTGTTTTTTTAATGCCCGAAGAAAGTAGACCACCCAGGGCTGCCAATCCGGCGCATCGGTACGGATAGTGCCTTGTGTATTGCGTAGAGCCAGGTAGTAGCCTGCTAAATCACGCTTTCCAGCGAGCTGTAGGGTACGTAGACATATCCCTCTCGGAGCAGTAGCAGGGTAGTGAGTATGCGTGACAGTCGGCCATTGCCATCCTGGAATGGATGAATTTCCAGGAATACCACGATAAATAGTGCGGTCACCAACAGTGGGTGCAGTGTCTTTTCTGCTAAAGCGCTATGGGTCCAAGCAAGCAACTCGGCCATGAGGCGTGGGGTATCAAATGGGGTGGCTGTCTCAAACACTACGCCTATTTCGTTACCATCGGTATCGAAGGCGCTGACGTGGTTGGGGTTGGTCTTGTAGTTTTCCCTATGACGCTCATCCTTGCTGCTGTAGACTAGCAAGTCACGGTGGAGTTGCCGGATATGGTTTTCTGACAAGTCGATAACATCGGCATTGTCGTACACAGTATTCATCACATCGGCATAGCCTGCGACCATAATTAAGCTATCAGGCTCGTGATATGTTGCGCATTGGTGCTGTAGTCGATCATCAAGGCGGGTTCAATATATTTAGTTTCACTCTGGCCGGAACAATGGCCGGGTGAAAAACTCAATCTGAATTTATGCGCCCGATTTCCGCCTAGCGACGTTGTTTTTCCAGCAGTTGTCGTTCAGTTTCCACAATGGTGACCAATTGACGCCGCTGCAGTAGCGGCACGCGTTTCAGTTGCATAACGCGTTCGGTGTAGGATTCAGTGGCAGCAAGTGTGTCGTCTATATGCTGGCGTATGCGGTCTTTTGACAAGCCAAAGGATCGGCCCAGTGCGATAAAGAAGGCGCCGTGATCTTTATAGCCGGAGGGATCAAACGGAATGGCACTGACCAGGTTGTGCCTTGGCCAGGCACGCATCGGTGCCGGGTCATAGACGGGGGTCAGTCGGCAGTCGTTCAGTCCCCCCAACAGGGCCATATTGTCCAGGTGGAGATCACCGTTGCCAGTCAACAGTGCCATCAACAAACGGCGGTACACCTGTTCCCCGGTTTCTTCAGCGAGCCTGACCACCTCGGCCAGGCGATCGAAGACAGCACCCAGCTCATCCAGCAATATATCGCCGGTTTCCCGGAAGTGGTGATCACCCGTGGCGATGACTGAAAACATCGACTCCATGGGAATGGGCACGCCTTCTGCCCGATCAAAACGCTCAACTGCCAGAAAATACAACCCATCGGCCTGGTAGTGATGGCAGGCGGGCACCTCGAAACCGGCCTCCCGGTGCATGTCCAGACAGAGTGCCTCAAGATCGAGCAGCCCCGTATATTCCGGTGGCTCTACTTTCAGCACCACATCGGTTTTATCGGGCGTGCCCGGAGGATAAAAGTTTGGCTGGAGATCGCCGGGTGTGACCGAAACAAGCAGCTTGGGGATCATGCCGCCCACAGATGGGGTAGGCCCCAGCGCCGCCTCGATAACCTGCGGATCAAAATCGAGATTTTCATTCAACACATGGCGCTTGAGCATGCGCCAGAGTTGCGAGCGGCTCTGGGTGGATTGGCTCTGGGTGGATAGGCTCTCCGTTGCGGTTTGCCCCTGTCCGTTTCGAGATGAGCGTGATGCCGATCGATACCAGGCTTCGGCTGCAATATCATCGGCAAACAGATCGATATGACCGATACCCCCGTGTCCGCCCATTACCAGCAGCTGCCATTCGGTCTCTGGCCCCGGAGGTGGTTCTCTGCCCAGTCTGGCGCGCAGGATATCCAGGTAGTGCCTGCGTTGCAGGTTGTGCAGGTTGTTGCCGGGGATCAAAGTCAGCAGTCGTGGAAACACCGGTATGCGCTCACTGACGGGGTAGGTGACGGTGTCGCTCCCCCAGATGGCGCCATCGCCCAGCAGGCAGAAGCCGTGCCGACCGGCTGCCAGGTACTCTTTGGTGTAGGTAAAGGAGATCATCTCCCCCGACAGCACCAGGTCGCCCATTTTCTCAGGCGTCCCGCCGCACTGGGTCCAGATCACGGCATGCCGGTTACGCGCCATGGCTAGAGATCCTTCTTTTGCGGGGTGATGCCGGTGCGGAAGAAGGCACCGGCCTTAATGGCCTCGGTCGCCTCTTCCTTTGAGCGGCGGGGCACCAGCGCCAGTTCGAGATCCAGCTCGGTAGCCAGCGCTTCGAGCGTCGAGGCGCGGATATCCCCTCGGCTTTTGGCCTTGCTGAGACCAACGGCTGTCACACCCACCAACTCAGCGAGTTGTGCCTGGGATATGCCACGCGCCTTGGCGGCCTGTACAAGCTGATTGATGAGTGTTTTGATATGTCTAGACATTAAAAATAAGTTTAATTATCTTGTTGTATGTATCTTAAACTATAGCAAAATTAAACAAATATTAAATATTTAGCGTGTTATTTGTCTGGATATCTGGGTACTGCCATGCGTACCCTGCGTCGAATCCAATGATCTTGATCGACGCAGGGCTGATAGCAGTTGGCGATGCCAAAGTAGTTGATCCAGCCACGAAAAAGCCGACTGGTTTTGAAGCGTTGGGATTGTATCGATACTCCCGGTTTTGGTTCGTTCAGGCTAGGTCCTGAGTTTTACGCATCAGATGTTTTCGCTCGTTTTTCCACTCGATCGCTGTCAAGATATTTACCGATAAAGCCAATGATCGATGTCCCATGTCCGGTCTTTTTCGGGAGCTGGAAATAGAGGTTTGTTATTTCACGAAGATAGGTATTGACGACAAAGTTTAGAGGTATTTCCCGACCCTGGTGCTTACTGGCCTCAGCCAGCATTATTTTGGCTTGGGATGTAACCTCGTCATCGAGGCGAAGGGTTACTCTGCAACGTTTCTTGTTCATTATTATTATTCCTTTGTTGTTATTATTCATGTGCCACCAGCGTCGCGATGACACTGGTAGTACATGTACCCCTTGTTTTTATTATTTGGATATCAATTATCATTATACGCAGAATGAATTTGGACAACAATAAAAAATACCCATGAATTCAGTAGCTTGGCATTTTGTGTTTTTTTGCGTATATCAGTTTTAGAAAACCGCATCGTGTAGATGTGTGTCATTTCAGTTGTGACATTGAGCAGGCCGAGGCAGACTCGGTGTGCCTGCTACAGGTGATCTTTTGTCGTGAGTCGGGTATCGACACAGCACAAGACATCCGGACCGATCTCGCGAGCCCAGTTCTTCAGCCGTCCCGGGGTCCATTGTTGATGTTTCTGGTGGCGTTTGGGCATGAGTGCCGCTTCCGTGGTGATACCCGGGCGCAACACGCGGGGATGCGAGGCCACGGGCTTCTGACGGTAGTGCGGCGTAATCAGGGAACTGTAAGGTGTCAGCATAGCGTCAAGCTGACGCCATTGTCGGCGTCTACCAGACGCCAAGATACCAGCTAAGCAATTTATTGGGAGAAGTGTGCCATGATACTGGTTGGATGACGGTTAAGATGGTGAAGTATATGGACGCTGCAAGGTTGCCTTTGTGGGTATTTGAAAGGGCATGATCTGGAGGGTGGGCAATCTTATCCTTCACCCTAAATGAGTGATCTGGTGCCGTGGAGGTTGCAGGATTCTGACAAAGAGCGATCCACGCTAAAAACATCAAATTGGGTTAAACAATAGTGCGAGAGTGAGTGACTGGAAAAGAGTTATTTAACTCATTTGCGCTGAACCTGAGTGCGAGCTTTCGAAATGGATTTAACCGTTCTGTAGGGCATTAAATGTCTTGCAGAACGGGGGTGTTCTTGAATCACACATGACAGCAGTGGTATGTTGGTAGCGTGGGTGATGAAAAGTGATCAAACGGAATGAGTCGAAGACGAAAGAGATGATGCATCACGTGAACACCAAGGGGTGAAGCCGGATGAACGACGTGAATCAATAGAAGCCAAGGAGCATGGCATGAGCACCATTAGCAATAAAACAGCGGAAGAATATCTTCGGATCTCCGAGGCGTGGTTGACGAAGCAACTGGATGCTTGCGGTCTCGATCGAAAGGCCGAGACCATCACCCAACAACTGCGTGCCTGGTCGGATGTGAAGCGACCGACCACTTTTCGCAAAATGCGCCGAGCCTTAATACACCACCAGGCGGCATACCCAAATACAGTGCGAGCAATCGCGTCCACCGAGCGTATAGGACATGGTGAGGCAAACACCATGAAGAAGCGCCGCTGTAAGAGAGTGACTGAAGCCGAGCACAAACGCCTGCTGGATGATGCCGCCAGGCGCAAAGATGTGATCATGGATGCCGCTCTGAGGATCGCGTATCTGACGGGAATACGGCCTGCCGAGATGCCTCATGTCCAAGTTATCGGCATCCAGGAGCAGACCGGACGCATCGTGCTGCTCGTCCCTGGTGCAAAGAAAAGCAAATCCCAGGGACGTGGGATGGATAAGCAAATTGCCGTTGATGATCCAGATATCGTTTATGCAGTAGATGCTATTCACGGTCTCGATGACGCGGGCCTGACGGCACTCAAGCAAAGAGTAAGTCAGCGCTCGCACACGCTTTGGCCGCGCAGGAAGACACCCCCGACGCTCTATAGCTACCGCCATACACTGGGCAGTGACTTGAAGCGTAGAGTTGCTGATAGGAGGCAGGCAGCAGCTATCATGGGTCATGCCTCTCAGAAGAGTCTGAGCGTGTATGGACACAAAAATAGCAGTGGAGGTCTGAAGCGTGAGATCCCAAGTATCTCCACGAACACTTTGAAAAAAGTACAGATAAAGTCACCAAAACCGATCCCGCAGAAACGAGTTCCTACTCATAAACCAGAACGATCACTTGAGCCTTGAATCCCTGGATCTTGAATGCAAACAGGGTTGACACTGGGTTCTGCGTCTGTCAGACGCCGGGTAAGGTGTCAGGTTGACAGGCTATTGACGCCAGGCAGCTGCGATAGTGCAGTATCTTAATCCAACAAGAAATACCTTATCGCTGCTATCTGTCCCGCCAACGTTCAATGTAACACCCACGGATATGCATTGGGTTGATTCCTGCCGGATTGCTTGGATATACCACTGCGCAGGTTATCCGGGACGACAACTCAATGGTGCCACCAATAAATTCGAAGATGTTTACAAGAGAGCCGATCCGGTCGAGAAGCTGTGTAAGTCCAGGTCGCTTCCTTTTTCGACAACGGGGTTCTGATTCGTAATTTGAAGATTTCAGTGACATAATCTTTTTGTAACTATTCAGCACAGTTGCCTGCACTGCTCCCATCGCTTTCCATAAAATCTGGATTCCTGCCCTGAAAAAGCAGATCCAAAGCCTGCGTAGC
>PKUO01000102.1 GCA_002869585.1 Sedimenticola sp. | reverse complement strand
CCACATCGGCATGGCCATACGGATTATATTGATGATCTCTACCGGATTGTTCTCAAGCAATGTTTGGTCAACCCCGTATGAAATTTTGTTACTGAAGAGTTCGTCATCCGAAATTTACACCGAAGTCGTCAGCACTGTGAAGAGTGCGATCAGGTTATCGTGTCAACAAAGTCAACATAATATTTGCACGGATTTGAGGTTTTTAACCATGTCTCTCGACAGCGAAAAAACCATGATCCACGACAGTAGCTTGACTGCTGATGTTATTGTCACCATGGGTCAGTAGGCTGCTGAATATCTGGCTGAACAAAAAATAGATAAGCCTGTTATAAATAGTCTTATCCAGAAAGAATATTTTGATGCGTTGGGCTACGTTCATAAAACCCGAAAAACGACATCCACTTATATCGATCAGCCCCCTGAACGAGTTTTTAAACTGGCGAAAACCATCCTCGGCAACGATTTGGTGGTTGGGGTCTTGCTTGGTCCTGGCACGCAAAATCACCAAAAGCAGTATATGGATATATTCGATAGCGCAGGAGTAGATCACCAGATAGCGGTAATTCACAGTGAGGATAGCATTGGTCCTGTTCTTAGTGGACTGCTTAATAAAATCACTGTTTTGCTGACTGTGCCTGATCCATTTCTATACAATCGAAAAACCATTTTCAACATACTGCTGGCGAGCTACAACAGTCATGTGCCGGTAATAGGATATTCTGCCTCGTATGTTAAAGCCGGGGCACTTTCAGCAGTGTATTCGTCACCTGAGGATATCGGTAAAAATATTGCAGAAATGGTTTTTGACTTTATAAAAAACAATAATCTGCCCACACCAAGCTATCCAAAACACTTCAGTGTTTCAGTAAATCAAACTGTTGCACATTCGCTTGGCCTGACCACACCGAGTGAACAATCACTTAAGAAACTGTTGATGGAGAGTATGTAATGATAGGTGCCAGAAAGCTCTCACGAATCAGAATAAAGGCGCTATTGCTCGGAGTATTTCCCGCCGCTCTGTTGGCAGTTGTATTGTCAATCTATGTTATAGCCTCACAACTCGATAATCTCAGCCGCTCATTCAACGAACGCGGGAATGCTATCGCAAAAGAGGCTGCCGCAATCAGCGTCTATGGAATGTTCAGTGGTGATCTGCTGGTTTTGGAGTCAAGCCTGAAACAGATATTAAAACGCGCAGATGTTGTCTCCGTCTCGGTCAAGGATCTCGATCAGAATACTGTAATAAAGACAGATAATGTTGAATTCACAAAAGAACTTACGAAAAATGCCGAATCATTCCGCACCTTTACCTCAATCGTACATAGTAACCTTAATGCATTCTCAATTTCTGATTATCCTGAACTGACTGGCAATACTATTCAGGGTCAGCTTAATAATGCACTTGGAACCATTTATGTATTAATCAGCAACGCCCGACTAAAGGAGCATGAACGGGAAATATATAGAAACAGTCTTGTGCTTGTTTTGTTCGGTCTCATAATTACCGGATTTATCGCTCTTCTCATGAGTCGTGCCATTACCCAACCCATCTCGCAATTGACACAGGCTGTCATTCGCATGAAACATGGTGATTTCTCGGCCAGGGTACCCGAGGTATCGAAGGGGGAATTAGGCAGCCTTGAGGAAGGTTTCAACGCCATGGCCAAGGAGTTGCAAGATACCCAAGAAATACTCCAGCATCAGATTGAACAGGCCACATCGGACCTGACCCAGACAATGGACGCGTTGGAAATCCAGAATGTTGAACTTGATCTTGCGCGAAAACGCGCAATCAAGGCAAATCGCGCTAAATCCGAATTTCTGGCCAATATGAGCCACGAAATTCGCACGCCTCTGAATGGAATTATCGGATTCACGAATGTTCTCGGTCAATCTAACCTGGCAGACAATCAGGTTGAATACGTGACAATGATTGAAAAGTCAGCAACCAGTCTGCTAAAAATAATCAATGGCATTCTCGACTACTCCGAACTTGAATATGGCAAGTTGGAGCCGGAAAACGCCCCGTTCAATGTTCAGCAATGCTTTGAAGACCCTGTCGTATTGCTTGCACCTGCCGCTCATGACAAGGGAATAGAGCTGCTTCTGTTCGTATATTCCGATGTTCCCGAATACCTTGTTGGTGACGAATCCCGCATTCGACAAATCGTTGTCAATCTCTTGGGTAATGCGATCAAGTTTACTGATACTGGAGAGATCATCATCAGAGTAATGATCGAAAAAGACAATGTCGACAACTGCCTTATCATGTTCTCTGTGACTGATACAGGGATGGGCATTGACAATACAGTCCGCGATAAGCTGTTCTCCTCCTTCCATAGAAGCAATTCTGGTCAGAAAAAGATATATGGTGGTACCGGTCTCGGACTGAGTATCAGCCGCAAGCTTGCGGAGACGATGAAAGGCCGAATAGAAGTGGAAAGTTCGGAAGGTCAAGGTAGTTGTTTTCGGGTATATCTACGCCTGAATAAAGCCGCGAGTGAACCTGTAGTCAATAGCAACAGAGTGTTGCATGACTACAGGGTCAGTGTATTCGATAGCCATGCCCTCTCCCGTAATGTCCTTAAGCACAGTTTGAACAAGGCGGAGATTTCCGTAACAACCAGGGAGTTAAAGGATATTTTTCAGATGGATCTTGCGCATCTGGACCTGATTGTCATTGGACTGAGCGCAAAAGAGTTGGCTGACAGTGTTTTAATCAGTCAACTTCAACCGGTAATACAAACCGCTCATATGCCAATTTTAATTCTGGCCAGCACAACCAACCAGTCGGTTTGGAATGAATTTGAAGCTATGGGTGCAAAAAAATGCATATCTAAGCCCGTTAAGCACCTGGCCTTGATAAAAACCATCTCCAGCATACTGACTGACACACCAAATCAAACCGATGCTGTTCTTAAAATTCAACTGCCTCTCTTGAATGGATTCAATATTCTTGTCGCTGATGACAATCTGATTAATTTGAAATTAATGGAAACATTATTGCATGAGAGCCATGCAACAATATTCACAGCCACCAATGGG
>PKUO01000050.1 GCA_002869585.1 Sedimenticola sp. | reverse complement strand
TCGCAGTGGAGTCATTGTCTTGCTCCTGTGTAATAGACCGACGGTGGTCTATAGGAAGCATGGACAATGATACGAATGAATGAAGTTGTAGGATGGAAGCTACCGCGAAGCGGTTTAGTTCAACTGTATGTTAGATCGTTTACATAGTATTGGTAATACTGTGTAAGCGGCCTATTGTGCGATTGAGAGTTTCGAGCTAGCATCATCCGTGATACCGTCATTTCCGGGCTGGATGCCCGCCACATAGAACAAGGAAAGTTCATATGCCAGATTCTCCTTTATCAGTCCCTGATGCAGCTTCTCGTTTCTTTGATAACTATTTGAATTGCTTAGTTAAAGCATCCATTCCACAGAAGAAGCGACACTGGTATGTGAAACGTGTTGAGGAGTTCATTAAGGCGCAAACGGGACGAAAAATCAAGGGCCTATCAGGTTCGGAGCTCAACCAGTATTTTTAGATCATAGGCCGCCAAAATCGTCTCGCTGGGTGGCAATTTTTCCAGTGTATTGATGCTTTACGGATTCTCTATTGTTATTTGCTGATGTCACCAGCCTGTCAGGAGGTGAACTGGCACTGTTGGTTTGATTCAGCTAAACAGCTTGAAATCGATCATCCAACCACAGCAAGGCAGCTAACACCTGAAGAGTTGAGTTATATCAAAGAACGCAAAAGTAATGGCCCACTAAGCAAAGTGCGGCAAAACCACCAAGATCTCTTGGTCAGCTTTACGACCAAAATCAGGCGCAGAGGCTATGCCTATCGTACAGAGCAGAGCTATGAGCAGTGGATATGCCGCTTCATTTTGTTTTGCAAGAATAACTCACCTGAAGAGGTTGGAGCCAAGGAGGTCAAGGCCTACCTGGATTATCGCGTAATTCAGCGCAATGTCAGTGCCAGGGACTGTTCAGGAGTTGCTCGAGCACGCTAATGTCTCAACGACAATGATATATACCCATGTACTAAATCGCCCTGGGGTGGGCGTCTTTAGTCCGCTTGATCAGCCTCTAACTTGTGTGGCCACTGTAGAGATCATAGCAAAATCCATTTCCTATCAATCAAGAAGGTCATTCCTGGCCGTAACCAGGGATCACCAAGATTCTTCGACTGGCGGTTTTTGTAAACATTTTCCATGACTATCTTTTGATCACAAAATAGCCCTTGATCGTTCTCCATAGATTCTCTATCCTACATAAAGGAGAACCTATAAAGAACAGACCATGAGCACACCCGCACCCTATTTTCCAGACTCGAACCCAGATCCCGTGGAGGCATTGGCCACCCAATTGCGGTCTAGATACGCGGGTCGGATCACAGGCGAACTGGTCGTACCAGCCAAATCCGGGTGCTATGCGCCCTTCCCCGAGACGCTCGATGCCCGGCTTGTTCAGGCGCTTAAGGGGCGTGGCATTGGGCAACTCTACACCCATCAGGCCTCCAGTTGGGCCAGTGTTCAGTCGGGTCAACACACAGTAATCGTGACGCCTACCGCCTCGGGCAAGACACTCAGCTATAACCTGCCGGTGCTTCAGGCGGCACTTCAGCGCAAGGCCAAGGCGCTGTACATGTTTCCAACCAAGGCCTTGGCGCAGGATCAGGTCGCAGAACTGCTTGAACTCAATCAGGCCGGTGGACTTGGGGTACGTGCCTTTACCTTCGATGGCGACACGCCGGGCGATGCCCGCAAGGCGGTGCGCACCAAGGGTGATATCGTGGTCACCAACCCGGACATGCTCCATCAGGGCATACTGCCCCACCACACCAAGTGGGCGCAGTTCTTCGAAGGGCTCGAGTATGTGGTGATCGATGAGATGCATACCTACCGGGGGGTCTTTGGTTCCCACGTGGCCAATGTCATCCGTCGGCTGCGCCGTATCTGCCGATTCTACGGCAGTGATCCGCTGTTCATCCTCTGCTCGGCCACCATCGCCAATCCGGCGGAACTGGCCACCCATCTGATCGGCGAGACTGTGAATGCGATCACCGAAAGCGGTGCCCCCCAAGGGGCAAAGCATCTGTTGTTATGGAATCCCCCGGTGGTCAACCCCGATCTGGGCATTCGTGCCTCGGCCCGCTCCCAAACCACGCGGATTGCCCGCCTGGCGGTTCAGCAAGGCCTAAAAAGCATCATCTTTGCCCAGTCACGGTTGATGGTCGAGGTACTGACCAAGTACCTGAAAGACAAGTTTGACAAGGATCCCCGTAGGCCTCCCCGCGTGGCTGCTTATCGCGGGGGCTATCTACCCACCGAGCGGCGGGCGATGGAGAAGAAACTGCGCGAGGGCGGTATCGATTGTGTCATTGCCACCTCGGCCCTGGAGCTGGGCGTGGATATTGGGGCGCTGGATGTCTGTGTACTGAATGGCTATCCCGGCACCATCGCCGGCACCTGGCAACGGCTGGGTCGGGCCGGTCGGCGACAGCGCACCGCGCTGGGTGTCCTGGTCGCCAGTTCCCTGCCCCTGGATCAGTACATCATCCGCAACCCCGAGTTTTTTCTCGGGGCTTCGCCCGAGCAGGCACGCATCGATCCTGACCAGTTGTTGATCCTGCTCGATCACATTCGTTGCGCCGCCTTTGAACTGCCTTTCCGACAGGGTGAGCCGTTTGGTGAGGAGGATCTGGCCGAAATGCTCGCCTATCTCGAGGAGAGCGGTATCCTGCACCGCGAGGGCGATCAATGGCACTGGATGGCCGACAGTTATCCGGCCAACAGTGTCTCCCTGCGCTCGGTGGCCGAAGGCAATTTCGTGGTGGTTGATGCCACCGAGGGTAAGCAGACGGTGATTGCCGAGGTAGATTTCAGCTCGGCACCGATGACCATCTATGAAGGGGCTATCTATATGATCCAGTCAGCCCCCTACCAGGTGGAACGTCTGGACTGGGAGGGGCGCAAGGCCTTCGTCACCCGAACCCGAGCCGACTACTACACCGATGCCATCGACTACACCCGCCTGAAAATTCTCGAACATTTTGTCGAGCGGACAGCGCACACGGCCGCCGTTGCCCACGGCGAGGTCCATCTCGTGCGACGCATCGCAGGGTACAAGAAGATCCGCTACTACACCCATGAGAACGTGGGCTACGGCAATATCAATCTGCCCGATCAGGAGATGCATACCACCGCGATCTGGTGGCAGGTGGATCCGACTCAGTTGGAGTCACGCTTTGCCTCGCGCCAGCAGGCCTTGGACGGCTTTCTGGGGGCCAGTTACGCGATGCATCACGTCGCTGCCATGCAGATGCTCTCGGAGGTAGCGGACATCGGCCGGGCCGTGGGTGATGGTAACGCCCGGTGGTTCGCCACTGTCGGCAGCAATGGGCGTGGTACCTTGCGCGATGAGGAAGGCAAGGCACTCGATCCCTTTGCCCTGCCGCAGTTCACCCCAACCCTGTTTCTCTACGACAACTATCCCGGTGGTATCGGCCTGTCAGAACCGCTGTTCGCCCGACAACAGGCGATCGTGGCGCATGCCTACCGTCTGGTCAGTGCCTGTGAGTGCGAGCACGGCTGTCCGAGCTGCATCGGACCGATCCTGGCCAGTGATGAAGTGCGGGGTTATTCACCCAAACAAACCGCCCTGGGTGTGCTCTCCCTGCTGGCTGATCATGACACTTAAATCCCGCCTCTCCCAACTGCAGGCACAAGCGGGGGCAACACCCACAGGTGTGCCTTCCGTTCAGCCCCAGGTCGCCGCCTCGCTGCAGAACCGACTAGGTCATCTTCGCCCTGAGCGCCTGCAGGGTCGAACGACCAGCCCACAGAACAAGTTAAGTGTTGAAGCGCTGGCCCAGGCGGTCAAGGGCGAGGTGATCTCCGAGGGGCTTATCCGGATAGAGGCCTGTTTGCCGCTGAACGGTGAACTGGGTATCCGTTCACTCAATGGACTTCGAGATATCCCCCTGCTTCCCGGTGAAACGGAAGTGATACCGGGTGTCTATATCGATACCGAGACCACGGGCCTGTCCGGGGGCAGTGGCACGCTCGCCTTTCTGGCTGGCATGGCAGTCATTGAAGCGTCACACCTCAAACTGACCCAATGGCTCATCACCTGCTTTGCGGCGGAGTCAGCCCTGCTCTGCGCCCTTGAACAGGCAATACCTGCATCACACCGCCTGATCAGCTACAACGGCAAGAGTTACGACGCACCCCTGCTCCTCACTCGCTTTCGCCTACTGGGCCTGCCGACATCCGTGGGCACACGCGAACACCTGGATCTGCTCCATCCGGTACGACGGCTCTTTTCCAAACGCTGGGACGACTGCCGACTCGTGACTCTCGAACGGCAACTGCTGGGCTTTGAGCGCAAGGATGATCTACCCGGATCGGAAGCACCCGAAGCCTGGTTCTCCTACCTGCGCCATGGGAATGCCCGTCAACTGATCAGGGTGGTCGAACACAACCGGCAGGACATCCTCTCCCTGGCAGTGGCGCATGCCACTCTCGCAGAGGCCATAGCCGATCCTCTCCGGCACAAGGCTGATCTGTACGGTCTGGCGCGCTGGTTATCTGAGGTGAACGAACCCAAGGCACTCGCGTTACTGCAATCTCATCAAGACAGGCTGTGTGCAGATAGCTCACGATTACTCGCACATCTGTTCCGTCGCACCGAACGCTGGATGGCTGCCGTACCGATCTGGGAGGCCCTGGCAAAACAGGGTTGTGTGGAATCTATCGAGCGACTGGCCAAATACCACGAGCACATCAGCAAGGACCTGCAAGTGGCCTGGCAGTACTGTGCGCAACTGCCGGGATCCACTGCCGATAGGCATCGGCAAAAACGTCTGCAAGAGAAGTTAAAGAAAAAAACAGCCTGCTGATGGACTGCTGCCGTGGCTTACCTGAACCATTAACAAACTTACAGGCACTTTATATCTGGATAGAATGCCGGATCGCTATACACATGGACGCATCCATAATCAACATCTTACAGTTAAGTAAGTGATATTAATTCTCCATCAATCCCCATCGTGGGGCTCTCTCGTTCTTATCGAATAGTTAAACATCGCATTCACCATAAGCAAGAGCAGAAACAGAAAAACGCCGAAAATCAGAAAAAGAACGAGACCACGAATGACACCATCAGGCAATACAGCTAGGAGAAAAATCAGAATGGCCTCGATTAAGAAAAATGTCAGCATACCCTTCCCAAGTGACATATAGCCCTCCTCTACTATTGTTTCATTTACAACCGGCTATGATCTTCATTATCTAATTACAGTATGGACCCTGAGAGGCTCAAAACATGATTTATTGATTCTTTCCCAGGCAGTTGGCATAGCAGCATGTTGATTGGTCCCAGACATAATGTATTCTGCGAGAGTAACAGACGAGAGGCTCAGTTCATGAGTCCGGTTACCCAACAGACGTTCTTTTTAGAAAGTTTTTATCGGACCTAATTTCACGTGAGTATTAACGATCGATATAACAATTTAACATTGTCAGACAACAAAAACCCGCACTATATTATTGATCTTGCGGGTTTTTTTGTGCCTTACGCATCCCCATAAATTATCAATCGCAGCCTCGCCATGTCGCATCTAGTGCACGCCTACTGCACGCGGAGATAACCCACCTCCAAAGATCGATAACAATCACCAAACTCACATCTCCTTGAAGGTTGCGATTAAAAGTATTTCTAATGGAAATACACAAAACACAACCTATATAGAATGCAGGCATGACATCTGAATATGAAGCTTACGAATTGAAACTGACGACACTCAAAGTCAGCTTCCTGGAGCGCGACAATGCGCCTAAGTGGCCAGGCAGATCCGGGCAAGAACAAAAGCAGGGTAGTTTCACTACTCCCCCCTCTCAGCGAGTCTACAATTACGGTTCCGACTCGATATCCCTAGAACATTGCGGTACTGAAAAGCTTACGAGGAAAACCTGAGACTTCATGTTCCCCGCGCAACGCAAAGACATGGAAGGACTTCCCACATACCACAGTAATTGCTTGAAAAAACAAATGTAGCCCGACCAGGAAAAACAGACCGGGATCGGGCAAAGCAAATGTCTGGCTAATCTCTCTGGCAGCACCGCCAAGGATGGTGTAACTGCGCCGATCCAATTGAATCATAACCCGACAACAGACTATGACAGGTTGCACTTCGGTAGTCAGTGAGCATAATGCGTGTGTGGAAAATCCCCTCCCTATTTGGTAATGGAACTGCAATGTGGCCCTTTTTCAAAAACAAGCAACGCACAATCAACCTTGATCCATTATCAATCCCCCAGAAACAGGAACCCCGCCGACGCCCGCTGACACTGGACCAGCTGATGGACCATATGGGGGATATCAGTGATCTGTTCGAGGACGACGTAGCCCTCAAGTTCTGGCTACCGGATCCGGCAGATCAGGCCATTCGGGAGTTGGCGAAGCACTATGGCATGACCATGAGCAGGATGCTGCGCAACTTCCTGGTGGTGCACTGCTACGGCCTCTATGTATTTGAATGGATCCGCGCTAACCACCCAGACGATTTTCTGAGCGGCGATAGTGATATCCGCTTCAGCCTGCGGGTAGAAGAACCTTCTCCCGGCAAGGTTCGGGTCACAACCTACTGGGTGCCGGAACTGGGCAAAAACATAAAACCGGTCAAACTGTGGATCCCGACCCGTCTCAAGGAAGACCTCGGCTTGCTGGCCGAACATGCTGGCCTCACCCCCTCCAACTATGTACGGGAGATCACCATCGCCCGCTTCATGGGTCACGGGACGTTGCCCATGCGCCCCGAGATGCTGGAGGCAGACCCCACTGCAGCAGCGGAAGACTGGAATGAAGACCGGGACGTACCCTGGCGCGAGGCCTCACTCTCTGAGTATAAGGAATCTGAAGCCGGCAAACTGGAAAGAGAGTGGGTAGACGAGAATAGCGAGGAGGCACTACAGGCCAAATTATCTGACTGAGACACGCTCCGCAGTACCCCCGTATTACCTCACAACAAGTTCACCGACTCAGCAAACCGGTCTCTGGCAGGTGCCACTGCCGCTGATACAAAACAGCCCTCCTGATTTTTCCCCTACTTTTTTTCTTGGAACCCACCCGATCCTCCCATACGGTTAGTGCTCAGCACCATTGGATCTGACCAAAGGCGAAAAGCATCAACCGGAATGCCGTCACGGCCAGGAACCACCATTACAACGGCGGAAGGAGGCTATGTTCGCTACCAAGAAGACAAACGGACCCCGTCCAAACAGCGACTACGTTTCAACATCCTGGAAGGGGCAATTGCTACGCTATCGGCAGGAAGCACGCAGGGCGGACGGCCCATCCCGTGGCTATCACTGGTTGACGCACCTCGCCCGGCAGGTGCCCATACCCCGCCATTTCGGCACGACACTGGAACGCTCCGAGCTGCGAGAACGGCTGTACAAACTCTGTTTAAGGCTACAGGATCTGCAATGGCTCCCACCAGAAATAATCCAAACCACCAGCGGCGGCATGATTTCGGCGATGGGAACCGCTGGCTACCGCATCGACAGAAAAAGGCGCTATGTATCGGGCTGCCGCATTCTGCCACATGGCCAAGCCTCACCGGATGAATTCCGGGTCGAGCTTCTGCGCCCCCTTTACAGAGCTGAATGGATCCATTGGCTTATCGATGACCTTAAGCTCTCATATGGCGGCGAACAACTTGATCTTTTTATGACCACACACCTTTGCCGGGAGCGGAATACCTGGCTAGCAGAAACCGCTTATCAGCTGCTTTTGACCGACATAAAGTTTCACAAGCTTCGAACCAAGCGACTGCCGGAGAGTATTTGCCTGAACCCTGATCTGGTACGTATTGCGCTCAAGGCGCGCACCCGCACCAATGGCTGGCACCTGGATTCCGGCCTCTATTCACTGGTCTGGAACCATGACGAACATTTCCGCCAGGTTGAGCGGGAAAATCCCCAGCTACTGCCGCTTCTGACGGCCTTTCTGCGGGAAAGCAGGCCACCACTGGACGAGGATCCGATCAAGGAGATGCGCGCATTCTTCCTTGACCAAGGGCTGTCCAAGGCCACATGGCGCTATCTCGTGCTCCATGGCTGCCGAATATTCCGTCAGCCTTGGCAGGTAGCGAGGTGTGGCACAAAGATAAAACCGGCCATCGAGTACCTCCGGACATTGGAACAGGCCGGTCTTCCCCTACCTCCAACTCCCTCCGCTGCCGGCATCCTGCTACGTGCCGCGGCGGATATCGAGGAAGGACAGGTCTATTTTGGAAAACAATGGTGTCTGGTCGACCACGATGTGCTGGCTGTGGCACTGCGCCAGGCCGCACGAATCAGCGTTACCCCGGCCCTGCAATCGTTCCTTCCCAAGCTACGCGAGGTGCTGTTCTGGGCCAAGGATACACAACCCGCGCTCGACGCCAACCAGCGACATGCCGGCTGGCCCTGGCTGGCGCGTCAGAGCCGCACCTGGAGTGAAAAGCGTGGGGTGATGGTTCAGGCCAGCGATCTGGAGTGGAAATCCCGACTGGGTCAGCTGGAGGGCAGGAAGTACCAGATCCTCCCCCTCTGCTCGGAACGAGATCTAATCGCCGAAGGGATCGCGATGCGCAACTGCATTGCCGACTATGTTGTGGATTGCGCCTCCAATCGTATGCGCCTCTTCTCAGTACGATCAGCGGCAACCGGAAAAAGAGTCGCTGATATCGGGATCCTCAAAGTCGACAAAGAGGTTTGGATGATGTGCGATGTTGCAGGCAAGGCAAACACTGAGGTCAACAAAGGTATCCGTGAGCTGGCCTATTATGTGGCGCAACGCTACAACGTATCACGGGGAGATGAGGACACACGACTACCGAGCTGGATAGAGGATCTGGACGATCAAACAGTCACGAAAAATGAACAGCAAACCGCCTAGCCCCGAGGCCTGCTGCTGGAACTGCCGGTACTACACCCGACCAGCAGAGCTTATGCTGGATGGCCCGGTTACATCGGTCTGTACCATCGACCGGGATCTCAGCATGTATAGCATCTGCGGCGAGCTGCATTCTGGAGACAGGATGGTGAAACCAACAGACAACTGTTGTCGGTTCGGGCTTGGTATACCCTCAGAACCTAACCAGAGGAAGCCAAAATAAATGGCAAAACAGTTTCAGTCCCAAAGGAGGTTGAACGATGTTAATCAACCTGGAGTGCCGCGGGTTTCGTGGCAAGCGGTTTCCTTTTCGAGTAGAGCTCTTGACGCACGCCCTGGAACACCTCGTGAACGACGCCAGGAATGCTTACCGTGTTTATGAGCTGTTTTCTATCCAGAGGCCTGGTGATACCTTGAAATATATCTGGATTCGTTTACTCGACGTGCCTGAACCAGTGCAGCGCAGATACACAAGTGCGCGCGAAGCGGCCGCCGATAAATATGGACGTGAACACCCCTGGCCAGAAAATCAAATACCGCTGATCCATTTCGACAGTTTCTTCTCCTGGTACTGGGACGACACAGAGCCGGAAGACGAATGCTGGCTGGCGGAACGTGAGAGCGTACGGTTCCAGGAACATGCCGATGCCCTGTTCGCAGAAATCCTCAAGGCGCAGCAGGAGTTGGAATCCCAACAAGACACTCTCATCACCCATGAGATTGCTCAGCTAAAAAGCCGTCTGCACTCCTTTGACTACGAAGCTGAATTACCTTTCCTGCGGACCAGGGAGAATTACAGGACTATCGCGATGCCCATCCGCACAGAAGCATATTACGCTAAGCTAAAAGATCTATTGAGAGACCCAGAGATTCAATCGATCGCCTCCAGGGGCGATACCGACTTTCAGACAGTAAGAATCTGCTGCGTGGAACAGCGCAGACGGGCCAACTCAAGCGGTTTGAAACCATTGGATACTTACCCCATATCGATCCTGTCAGATGGCGTTAACTACATCAAAGCGTGGGAATCTGAGGTGATGTTCTTCTGCGAGGGATTGGGTTACGGCGACATCTGGATTGAGCAGACAGACGGATCTGGAGATGTAAGCATCAAAGTACTCGTCGAAAAATATGGCCGGAAGCGGCCACGCTATTTTACTTTCTCTGACCATGGAGACATTCGTGGATATTCGCGGGAAGCCGGCTGCGGTTGGTATTTGTATGTCGCAGTGGGGTGACTGCTGCAAATAATATCTCCCTGACAGCAGTGTTTTTCCACAAAGTGAAGCCACAATATTACCCTACCTAACTCTATCTGATACCTACTGATCTGCAAGAGGAACCTGATACCATCAGGCATTATTTGGAATCTCAGGGATACACTCCTTATGGACAACACACCAGACATCGCTACCTATTTTCATGAACTCGACAGGCTATTGACCCAGTTGTTCACGCTCTCCAATCGTGGTGTACGTACACCGATTGAGATGAAACACCGCTGTGAGGGTTACATGAGGGCAGCGGTCGTACTTGGAATCGCCAACAATGCTGAGATCCAACAACGGATGGAATCCATTCATCAAACCATTTTTGGCATGAGCATCGCCGAACGGCGTGCAAGAAAACAAGCACAGGGTGTTAACACGGAACTGGATTATTCCTATTATGATACCCCCACCTACACCCGCACCCCGAATTGACTCACAAATAATGTAACCGTAGCGTTCTCAGCAGAGAGGTCGCACCGAACACTGGATGGCTGCCGTACCGATCTGGGAGACCCTGGCAAAACAGGGTTGTGTGGAATTTATCGAGCGACTGGCCAAATACCACGAGCACATCAGCAAGGACCTGCAAGCGGCCTGGCAGTACTGTGCGCAACTGCCGGGATCCACTGCCGATAGGCATCGGCAAAAACGTCTGCAAGAGAAGTTAAAGAAATATCAGCCTGCTGATGGACTGCTGCCGTGGCTTACCTGAACCACTAACAAACTCACAGGCACTTTATATCTAGACAGAATGCCGGATCGCTATTCGAGTGATGCTGCAGTCATTCCGCACTTTCTTTGTACATCACAGAATTGACAAAACAACTCACATGACCAAGTCTGTCTATTGTTTACTGTTTATTCATTTTCGTGTGATACAGAAACGAATAACTCGCCATTACCATCAAGAGATATCGCAAAATCAATGGGCCGACAACACACCTGACAATCTTCAATGTAATTCTGATCCATCTCTGATCTATCGATTACAACCTCGATTCTCTCGCTACAATAGGGGCACTGTATTTCTCTAACTTCAAGACTATTCATTGTTAGTACTATCGCTATTTAACATCCGCTGTCTAAGGCCGAATGGTATGAAATAAGCTGTCATCGACTCATTATATGAGCCTCTCTTGCCCTAGACTAGAAACATGAAAAAGATCTACACCTACCATGACAACATACAAAACTAGACCGTCTCCGGCAGAGAATACGCTGAATTGACCAGATCCCATGAAATAGATACTCAACCTGACTGCATTGAGATACCGGGTCCAATAGATACTCTTGACAAAAGTTGCACATTCCATCAGTTACAAAAGACAGACTACCTCAATCGCAGACCTGGATAGTCATACCAGTCAGAATACTATCGCACCTTTTCCGTGCAGCTTGGGTCATCGTTCTTGGGATTATTGACGTGATGACTGACTGGATAGATGTCCAAACGTCCTGCATAAGGCACTAACATTGACTTCAAGAAAGTCTCATCCTGGTTATCACTCTTTAACCAGTCGGTGTAGTTTTCGGGGTTCAAAATAACCGGCATACGGTCATGTATAGCCTGCATGATCGTGTTTGCAGAAGTCACAATAATAGAGCAACTGTCAAATCTTTTTCCATCTTTATCCCACCGATCCCAAAGGCCTGCAAATGCCATCAACTCCCCTTTTGGCATACGGATGAGATACGGCATCTTCTGATCGTTCACGTGCTTCCATTCATAAAATCCGGAAGCTGGAAATAGACAGCGCCTTCGTTTGAATGAATCACGATAGGTGGGTTTC
The DNA here is from genome assembly GCA_002869585.1 of Sedimenticola sp. Lineage (GTDB taxonomy): Bacteria > Pseudomonadota > Gammaproteobacteria > Chromatiales > Chromatiaceae > BM503. The sequence continues at coordinate 1,184 of PKUO01000050.1, read as the reverse complement.
TCCGCCAGTGTCTCCGCCCGTGCATTAATCGTTGAGTATTTCGGTTTTTCTTCTTTCGACCAATGCGGCACTAACCCCCATCGAGCAGGCACTAACTCCCTGCCATCAGCGGTATCTCGCACGATTACCACATCCTGGCTGGGTGCGATGTTATAACGCGGACGCCATTCTCTGTCACTTAGTAACATAAGCCTAACCGAAAAATATTCGATTAAGTCACTGGGTTCAGCATCCAGATAAAACCTGCCACACATATCTTCACCTGTATGACGCAATAGATATCTGAATAATAGTGCAAATCGGCAGAAAATTATGGCTGACTGGTTTGTGTTTATATGATATTAATTGAAAAATTAATTTTCACACCTGCAATGCTATAATTGACTGATTGATCCACCAGGCCTAGTCTGTGAGAATGTAAATTCCAGGGTCATATAAGTGGCTCAAACCAGGTGTACTGACTGATTCAATACACCCACCTTCGATTACCACAGATCAAATAACAACTTTTAGTATCTGCTTGATCTGGTGAAATTCTGATAGTCTGATTTATTAAGTATAAATGATATGAAACTGACTCCAGCACAAATAAAAAGATTACGAAAAAGAGCCGGACTTACTCAACGTGAAGCTGCAGTACTTGTGCATGTTGGTCTTCGTGGTTGGCAAGCATGGGAGAGCCCAAGTGAACTTAGTACGAGTAGGCAAATGCCTGAAGCATATGTTGAATTGTTTTGCATAAAAACAAAAATACCATATCCACCTAAAATATAAACTTCTACAAATTACCTATTGACAATTACGGTCAATGGCCGTATACTGTAATGGCAGTTGAGAGCTATTTTTTTACATTAAATAACGAGCATTGCTCGTTGAGGTGCAATATGAAAACAGAAACAATTACTTGTAAGTTTTGCGGTAATGAACATACGTATGTCCGTACACACAAGCCTAAGATTTATTGTTCCAAAAAATGCGGTGAAAAATATAACAACCGATTTAACCGAGATAAAGAGGAAGAAAGAAAACGACTAGCGAGCTATCGTAAGAAGAATCCAGAGAAAACCATTCATTCAGTTCTCAAATTCTCTGCCAATCGAAATAGTCTGGCTTTTGACTTAACACCAGAATGGATTGCGAAAAAGCTTAATACGGGAAGGTGCGAAATGACGGATATGCCCGTT
>PKUO01000019.1 GCA_002869585.1 Sedimenticola sp. | reverse complement strand
TTGCGGCACAAGATGAGGAAAAGACCAAAGAACGCCGCAGGATAGGCCCTGCCGGTATAAATCAGCGAAATAGCAATAATAAGGTGTTCAGGGTTGAACAGGTGGGCTGGAGTAGGGGATTTCTAAATTCCCCGACAAGGGATGAGGTTGTCGATAGAATCCAGTTCAAAGAGCACAACTGTTTTAAGGGGCTGAAAAAGAAGGACATGACAGGATTTCTTAAGTGTGTTCTGGTCAAGAATATCTGTGGCGGACCCGGCATATACACGGTGGTTGGGCGGCATCCACGGATTCTTGAGTGGCGAGTTCCTCTCATGGACCAAGTCGGTCGGGATGATTCACGACATCCAGCCCGGCGACCTTACAAGAAAGCATTCATCGAACACTTCAACCGGACTTATCGAAACGAGCGGTTCGACCTGCATCTGGTCCGTAACCTAGCCGAGGCCAGGAAAGTGATCGGCTACAACGAGCAACGTTCCCATGATTCGCGGGGAGGCCTGACGCCCGCTGGATACATATCAAAATACGCTGAAACTCTACTAATCAACTGCCTGCTTGAGGGGAAGCTTACATCTCAGCTTTATGCGGACGTCCTTGGTTCGTCTGCCTAGGCTAGCGAATGTTTCGCCGAAAAAACTAATCCAACATTTGGTTTCAATGCTCGCCGGGAGCGCACTGTGTCTGGGATGATTCTATGCACAACCATTGATGCCGCTCACCCTACTTCAACAACTCGCTTCACCTGATCTATGACCTCAGCCTGAGCCAAGGCATCGGCCAGCCATTGGGTTCGCACGCCCGATGATTCATATCCCCCACAAAACACCTCGATCTCGGCAGCAAAGTGATCGCACGGAGGAAGAAGTCGATCTTCAACGTGGTCCTGTTTTTCCAGTCGCAATGGAGGCATGAGGGTCGCTGGGACTGCAAATGCACGCCCAAGGGTGACAAGTCCTGCCGTCCCCCAGACCGAGTACCGGCTACGATAAAAATGGTTGAACCCGAACACCAGGTGCGCGGTCCGGCCTTGACCGAAATCGAACTGCACAGCCCCCCTGGTATCAACCTTTTCGGAACCATGATCCAGCATGGCGCTCACCCTCTCAGGTTCGGCGCCGAAGAACCGCCGGGCCGCATGTATCGTATAAGCACCAGCATCCAGAAGCGCCCCCCCTCCGAGATCCGGATCATACCTGAAGTTGTCGGACGGCAGCGGAGGAAACCCGAACCAAGCCTGAAAGTGAAAAGGGGTTCCGACCTGCCCTTCGTCGATCAAATCCCGCACCGCCTGATGCTGGGTGTGATATTGGTACATGAACCCTTCAAAGAGAGCGACGTCCTTCTTCGCAAATGCTGCGATCAATGTCCGCGCCTCGTCCAGGGTCGCGGTCAGCGGTTTCTCGCACAGCACGTGTTTTCCGTGCTCCAGGGCGGCCATGGCAATGCGCGCATGCGTTCCAACGGGTGTCGCAATGTAAACGGCATCGATATCGTCCCGGAGCAGAATCTGCTCGTAATCCGATACGGGCACCCCGCCGAATCGGCGCGTCAAGGCCTCGGCTCGATCCGGGGCGACATCACAGGCCGCCCCCAGCGATGCGCATGACACCTTTTCAAGAGCCGGTGCGAATCCCTTGTTCGCAATGCCGCCACAGCCGACTATCCCAAAACGAAGCGGGGGCATGCCTAGCTCCACGGTACGCAGGCAACGAGACTGCGCGTTTCAATATTCAGGTAGTTGTTCAACATGATGAATCTCTTCAACTGCCTCATTGTCATCCACAGATACTGGGGCGGAACCTCGACCGGAAAGTCATCGCCAGCCAGCAGCACGACATTCCGGTTCGATTCCTCGAAAAACCGTCCCCCCTCTTCCGACTGATTCACGTCCACGATCGCCTCCAGAGCACTGGAATGAAGAAAATGTTCCACAAATGGAGGCAAATGGTCCTTGGAATAACTGCCCGTGATACATTGCACGGTCGGCGCCAACTCCATGAGGTCCATGACGCCGCTCTCGACCTTGAGTTGCATAAGAAAATGCAGGACCCCGTCGATTTTCTTGGCGATCAGGCCCACTATGCCTTCGTTTTGCTGCCGGACGATCGGCTGGTCCCAACTGCCCACCTCCCGGCTGTCGGCCTCGACCCGCACACCGATGACCGAAAAAAACCGGCCCCGCTCCTCGGCAATCTCGTCGGCCCCGAGGTTCCACCCCCTGACCGACTTCAATGGCACCATTTTCACGTCCAGCTCAGTGCGAAACTTCTCACGGGTAATCCGGGCGATCAGTTGATCGGAGTCCATCAGGGACGGAGAGGTTGCATGGGCGGACATCATCAGGTCCGCCGCCATCGGGTGAACATCATCGGCCACCAGAGGAGAGCGGGCCAGGCAATCCCGCAGGGAGTCCCGGTCGACTGCCGCCAGGGATGTGACATGTTCGGGAGCATAGCTCACGTGTGAGATCACCGAGCGCGTATCCATGTTGACCGTATTGTGGAGCCGCATCAACTTCAATAACTGGCCGATGGAGACCCATCGATGATTGGGCCCCAGGGAAATCTCTTCGTCGTCCGGCACGCGCACGATGATATTGCGGTTTCTCTTGCAATAAAAACGGGCGCCCTGCTCGGATTGCAACTGATCAATCAAAGTGACCGCCCGTGAGGGATCGAGAAAATACTCCAGATAACGGGTGGGCTTACCGCCATGCAAACAAAGATAGTTGCTTCGCGTGGCCTGAACGGTCGGCGAGAGTTGATAAGTATTAAGGTTGCCCGGCTCCGCCTTGGCTTGCAGCAGCAGATACAAGACGCCGTTGATGCGCTTGGCGATAATCCCCAAAACACCGATTTCAGGTTGGTGAATGATCGGCTGGGTCCATTCCGAGACGTTCCCCGCGTTGGTCTTGACGTGCAACCCGCGGATAGCGAAAAAGCCGCCTGATTCATGCTCGAGGTCACCCGTTTCCGGGTGAAAACGCCACTTGCGCAGGTCCCTGAACGGAATCCGTTCAACGTTGAAAAGCTGTTTTTCATTGAGAGAGGTCAGCCAATCCTGGATTTCTTCTGTAGGATAAAACGGATTGTGCTCCGTCAACGCGGACAGGTAGAGATCCAGGTGGTGCGAACCAAGGGGAAAATGAAGCACCTTCGAAAGGTCGCGCCGCAGACGTTCGACATTATCGTGCCCCCGGGCTAAGCCCTGGCCCTCTCGTTTTATTGGTTTTCCAACGACACTCATAAACGATCCTCACTCTCCGTACAATTCACGCAAAACGACCCGCATCCCCTCGAGACAGTACTCAAGGCCTTCCTCGGCCAGATCAACATAAAACGGCAATCGCACAAGCCTCGAAGCCAGGTCCATGGTGACGGGAAGGTCCTCGGGGCTGTAGCCGAACCGGGCTCCCATCGGAGAGCTATGGAGTGGCATGTACCCGATGTACGCATAGATGTCGCGCCGTATCAGTCTTGCAAGAAACTCCTGCTGGTTCGCTTCGCTGTCAAAGATGACAAAAAAGGCATGGTGATTCAGTATGGCGCCGTCTGGGGCATGTGGGGTGCGCAGACACCCGCGGGCCTCATAGGGAGCGAAGAGTTCACTGTAGGCCGCCGTCAACCGGGCGCGCAAAGAGGTAATGAACTCTGCTTTATCAAGTTGTGCATACAACATGGCCGCCAGAGGGTCGGCCAACAGATAGCTGGACCCTTTATCGACCCATTGATACTTCGACCGCACTCCCTTCAATACCAGGCTCCGGTCGGTGCCCTTTTCCTGGAGAAAGCTGGCCCGCTCCAGCCAGTCTGGGCGGTTCACGACCAAAGCCCCTCCCTCGCCGCAGGTGAAGTTTTTCGTTTCGTGAAAACTGAACACGGCGAGATCTGCCACGGCCCCGCAACTTTGACCATTATGCGAAGAATGGAGGGACTGGGCGGCATCCTGCATCACGGGGATGCCCATCTTTCCGGCCAGAGCCATAATCCGATTGATGTCGCAGGGAATCCCAGCATAATCTATAGGAACAATCATCTTGGTTCGTTCAGTAATCAACGACGCGAGGTGTTCGACATCTACGTTCATGGTGTCCGGTTCAACTTCGCAAAATACCGGTCGCCCGCCAAAAAGAACAATAGCGTTAGCTGTCGAACTGAAGGTATAGGAAGGCAGAATCACCTCGTCGCCGGGTCCGATGCCGGCCAGTACGGCGCCCATTTCGAGAGCAGCGGTGCATGACGGGGTCAGAAAGACTCCCCCCAAACCGTACCGCTTTTGCAGCAACTCGACGCAACGGGAACCATAGGCATGATTGCCGCAATGCGCGCGTGAGCGGTACGAATCGAGAAGAATTTCCTCTTCTCCCGGCGCAAGATATGGCTTATTAAATGGAATTTTCATTTGATGATTCCTCTATAGCATCCCTTACGGTCCGCACAGCGGGAAGGGCATCGCCCTCGTCCTACGCAACAAAAAAGCCCAGCCCTATAAAAATGGGAAAAGGCTTTGCGTCTTCCCTAATTATTATCAATAAAATAAAACTCGAAATTCCATGAAATAAACAGGGGATACCCTTGGAGCCTGCCGGACTATCGTCGCTTTTGGAAAATGAGCCTTCCAATTAGGCCTATGAACCGCGATGGATTTTTCGGCAGGACACCTGTCTTGAATTTCACGAAATTCAACCGATAGACTCCAAAGTTCTACCGCCTCTTGCCAAGGGAACCTAACCCTGGCTCCCTATGGTTATGCCACCGACAATCAGCGCCATGCCGACCAATTTGGGCAGGGTCAGAGGTTCCCGAAACAATAGCGCACTTAAAGCAAGGACAATCACAAATGCCAGGCTCATAAATGGATAAGCGTAGCTGAGTTGAAATTTCGTGACAGCAGCCATCCAGAACAGGGAGGCGATGAAAGCTGCAAAAAGCCCTGAAAGGATAAAGGGGTCCATAAGAGCTCGAAATATAAACGCCAATTTGCCGGAAAAGGTTTCCGGCAGAGCGCCATAGATTCCGACCCTCCACTTGAGGATCAGTTGACCGTAGACTGTGAAGAGGATGGTTCCGAAGATGTAAAAATATCCCATTATTACCTGATCCTTAAGATAGAAACTGCTCATCACCACTCGATAAGGTTCGCACCCCAGGAGTAGCCGACGCCAAATCCGACCAACATAACTTTCATGCCGGGTTTTAGTTGCCCCGTAGTCTCTGCCTCCTTGAGCGCGATGGGGATCGTGGAGGAGACCGTGTTGCCAAAATTTTCGAAGGCGAGGAGGAATTTCTCCTCAGGAATTTTGATCTTCTTCCGCAGGCGATCCAGCATGAACCGGTTGGCCTGGTGAAAAACAAAGAGATCGACCTGGTCCATATCCAAGCCGCTCTTTTCGAGCAGCGCCTTGACCGCCTTGGGAACCGACAGCAGCGTGAAGGTAAAGATCTCCGGCCCGTTCATATACAGGTGATCCTCCGAGCGGAGGTTTCCGTGCTCGTCCTCCTGCACGGCCCCGGTCTCCGCAGTGCGAGGGTTGCGCATCCCACCGGCGGGGACGATCAGGTTCTTCGCCCCCGACCCGTCCGTGCCGTAGACAAACGGCCCGATCGCCTCATCCCCCCTCTCGGCAGCCTGCACAAGGGTGGCTGCGGCGGCGTCGCCAAAGAGGGTGCGTACGCTCTTGTCCCCCGGGTGGATAAACTTGCTGTAGGTCTCGGCCGTGATGAGCAGGACGCTTTGCGCCTGTCCGGTCTCGATGAGGCCTTTCGCAAGACCGAGGCCGTAAACGTAGCCGGAGCAACCAAGGTTGAAATCGAGGGCGCCCGCCGTTTTCGGTACCTTCAATCGGTCCTGGAGGACACAGGCGGTGGTCGGAAGAAAATGGTCGGGGCTCTGAGTGCAGTAAAGCAAGTAGTCGATCTGCTCCGGGGCACAAGCTCCGCTGGCGAAGAGCCTTTCCGCCGCCTGCACGCCGAGGTCCGAGGCGCACTCCCCGTCCCTCGTCACATGCCGGCGGTCAATCCCCGTCTTCTCCGTGATCTTCTCCACGGTCCACTCGGGGAACTCCCTCGCCAGGTCTTCGTTGGTCAGGACCTTTTCTGGGAGCGCGTATTCGATCGCCCTTACGATTGCTTTCACCGCCGTCCCTCCTTCCTCAATGGGCCGTGAAGCCCCCGTCAATAACCAGATTCGACCCGGTGATCCAGCGGCCGGTCTCGGCTGCCAGGTAAGCCGCAGCATAGGCGACATCTTCCGGTCGGCCGAGGCCAAGGGGATTTGATTGAGATATTGCTTGTAACTGGTCGGGCGTCAGGGACTTATCCAGTCCCCCTACCATTTCCGTTTCAACGTATCCTGGCGAGATACAATTGACCCTTATCCCCTCCCGGGCCAATTCCATAGCAAGACTCCTGGCCAGACCCTGCAGAGCGGCCTTACTGGCGCAGTAGGCCGACAACCCTGGCTGACCAACCAACCCGGCAACTGAGGACATGAACGCGAGAGATGCCGGAGACCGGCAGACGCCCCTCTGACGGAAACCTTTGGCCAGGGCGTAGGCCGCATCGAGATTGATGCGCATCAACTCAGCGTAATCGGCCATCTTCACCATCTTCAACGGGAGGGTCATCTGGATGCCCGCGCTGTGCACCAGACCGTCAAGGGGGCCTGTTCGAGCAGCAAGCTGTTTCAACCATTTGGGAATGGCCTCCACATCGGCAAGGTCAAGAGGCTCAGTAAAATGCCCTTCACCGGCTAGGCCGTCAAATGTCTCTTGCAATCTGCCTGCGTCACGGGCAACGAGAATGACCCGAGCGCCGAGGCGACTCATAACCTCGGCACAGGATCGCCCGATGCCGGAGGAGGCGCCGGTCACGAGAATTTGTTTATCCTTCAGGCTCATAGGGTTGTACATGATCACACCTTCACCGCTTATTGAGTTTAGGGCACAGGGACAAGCACCAACTCGGGGACCGTCATGTCCCCGCAGCGCAGGCTGGCGGCAGCCCAGGAGAAGCCAACGCCGAACCCTGCCAGAACGAGATCCAGCTCCTCACTACGCAACCTATCCCCGAGCTCCGTCACCATGGCTAGGGGAATGGATGCCGAGCTTGTGTTACCGAAATTTTCAAGAGAAAGGATCAATTTGTCCTTGGGCACCTTGAGCCGCTTTCCCAGATGCTCAAGCATGAACTTGTTGGCCTGATGAAAAACGAAACCATCCACATCCCCTATGACCTTTCCAGCCCCCCCGAGAACTTTTTTGACCAACGGCGGCACAGCACGCAGAGTGAAGCTGAACACCTCGGCGCCATTCATGTAGAGGTCGCCGGCCCCTCTTTTGTTGCCCCCCTCACACTCGACTCGCTGCAAGGCCGCAGGGGTCCAGGGTGTTCGGCACCCCCCCGCCCCCACCTTCAGGTGATCCTGGCCGCTACCGTCAGTGCCGAGTACAAAATGCGAAGGAACCGTATCTTCACAACGCTCCAGTAGGGTCGCGGTTCCCGCATCGCCAAAAAGCAAGGCCACGGAACGGTCTTCAGGAGAGCACATCCGATGGATCGTATCCCCCGACAAAACGAGGGCACGACGAGCTGCCCCGCTAGCAATCAGGCTCGAAACGACCCATAGCCCGTAGACATGTCCCGAGCAACCAAGGTTGACATCGAAAGTGGCGCAGTCTTTCGAAAGGCCGAGTCGTTCCTGAAGGCAGCAGCTGGTAGCCGGAAGGATATAGTCCGATGTCTGCGAAATGAACACCAAGGCGTCGACATCTTCTGCGGGACAATCGCTTTCGGCGAGAAGTCTTTCCGCAGCGGCGAAGCACAGGTCCGAGGCGCAAAGAATCGAACTGATGTGCCGTTGTTTTACCCCAGCACTCTCGCTGACTTTGCGGACCTCATCCTCGCCGAACACCTTGGCATCGTCGGCCAGGGTTCTGACCTGATCGGGCACGGCCGCGGCGACCCCCCGTATCCGTACCCCTGGGAAACTCACCTCACTCATGCTCTACCCCTATCTATCAGTCGTTCAACTTGTCGCCGGTCAGGGCCAAAAGATCGGACACAGACTTCGCCGCGGAAATTTTCTCCGGGCTGATAGACATTTCAAGGTGCTCGTCCACCAAGGCAATAAATGTCACCACAGCCAGAGAATCCCACATTTCGAGATCTTCAAGTGCCTCGGTTCCATTCAGGCTCCCTTCATCCACCTCCAACACATCTTCAATCAACAACAGAAAATCTTTCTTTTTCATTTCACAGCTTCCTTTCCAATGGATTCGAATTCAACCGCAATATCTTTTTCAGCTTGGCAGAGCAAGAATCATAATCTTCTTTCTCAAGAAAATAGAGTCGACCGCCCCCCTCTTGGGACGCATCCGTTAGCTTATAGCCTAGGCTCTCATTATAGCGGATTGCTCGCTTGTTGTCGTCAAGAATATGCGCCGAAACCCTCCGGAACCGTAAAACATCAAAAGCAAAATCGAGGAGACAGAGGATTGCACGGTATGGGAGGTGAGAATTGAGCAGACCATTGGGGACGACAAAGATACCCCCCTCCGCCATACGCATCCTGGGGTCTATATCTTTAAGATTAAGGAGCCCCACATCCTCGCCTTGAAAATTAAGGATAAAATAAAGATCCCCTCGCGCACAGACCCCTTCGAACCATCGTTGTTGCATCTCTTGGCTTATGTGCTCACGAAAAAGCATATACTTCGAAACACTAGGATCATTTCGCCAACTTCGAACCATCTCGATATCATCTAGGGTTACTTGACGCAGGACAACGCCATATTCTTCAATTATCAGCATATTGAACCATCGACATTGAGACTTTCCTTGATAACGTAGAGGGGTCTTTTTTTGGTTTCATCGTAAATGCGACCAACATAAATACCAACGAAACCAGTATTTATGAAAAAGAGACCACCGATAAAATAAATAGAGACTATAACACTCGTCCACCCTTCTACAGGGACGTCGTACAGAAAATAGCGAAAGGTATAATAAAGAGCCGTCAAAATTGATCCAAGAGCCATAAAAAAACCAAACTTGATTGAAAGCCGCAATGGTCGGTTTGATTGGGCAATTATAGATTCAATGGCAAGCCTCATAAGTTTCCTAAATGTATAACTCGACTCGCCAGAATGTCGGGGTGCGTGATCTACATCGATAGCCACAGAGTTAAACCCAAGCCAGCGCACAAAAAGAGGGAAAGCTCTGACAGATTCGCGCAGTTGGCAAAAACCGTCAATTACCCTGCGGTGATAAATACCGAAGTTAGCTATCGTAGGATCGCTTCGCTGTTCGGTAAGATAATCAAAGACGGCGTAAAACATACGGGCAAATAATTTCTTTATCAATCCCTCTTTGCGTTCAAATCTGCGAGCGAAAACAATGTCGTACCCCTCCTTTGCCTTAGCAAAAAGGCGGGGGATCTCCTCGGGGCGATCCTGAAGGTCACAGTCCATGACCACAACCCACTCTCCGAGGCAGTGGTCAAGTCCAGCGGTAATGCCATGGTGCTGGCCAAAATTGCGACTGAACTTGATCCCCTTAACCCCGTCATCAATGGCGGCCAGCTCCTGAATAATTTCCCAGGAACGATCACCGCCGCAATCTTCGACGAGAATGATTTCATAATCCTGACCCACCTCTGCTAAAGAGGATTTCAGGCGGCGATACAACTCATGGAGACACCCCTCAGCCTTATAAACAGGAATGACTACTGAAATGAGATCCATTCTTCCACACATCCATAATTTTTCGTTTTTAATTCTTGCTCGCCAATCATGCGGCGCGCCAGCCAGCCAATCTCGAATAAAACTGTCAACAAGTAAGTAAATACAAACAGATAGTCACCCGAATGGAACTCCTTTTGATTAGAGCACACCCCTCACAACCCCACATAATTACACATGAGTATTATACTCCAAGGAGTTTTCGTTAGACAATTCATTTGTGTTTTTGTTTTGGTTCAGCGTGAATTGTGTGTGGTCTGCCATGATGAGACATAACATACTGAATGGATTGAAAGAATCATAAAAAGAATGAGCCGCCTAATTTGCGGCCCATTCTTTAAACCTTGCCATGTTATTCAGCCACCAACAATAAAATCTTTCACTTACCAAAGAGCCTTCCACTGGAGCACATCGTTGACCATGGCACAGACTTCAACCTGATCGTTGGAGGAATCCTGAGTGAACCAGAAGGTGCCACGGGCACTTGCAGTACATGCCGGCCTTGCCGCAGCAGGATTCATCCGGATACCGCCGTTGACCTCCAGTTTCTGGGTAGGCATGGTCGTGTTGCCCGTACCGATGCCGACGTTACCGTTGGTATCGATTGCGAGACTCGCTTGTGTCTGCGCGCCCGCTGTTAGAAACATTCTTCCCGCTGCGGCATCGTTCAGGATAGAAACATCCCCCTTAACAGCGTTATAGAATCCAGTGCAATTGGGGGTCAGAATCTTATAGGGTGAGATAGATGGCCCAGCTTTGAACAGGCGAGCTGAATATCCGGCACTATTCTCTGCCCGAAATTCAGTGTAGCCGTTTGCGCGAAAGTTTTTCACACGCATAGCTCCAGCGCCGCCGGGACTATTTGCAAGATCAAATTGTATATCAACGGGATACCCAGGAGAGGCTGTGCCAATACCAACTTCGCCCTCGGCGGTCATTACAACCTTGTCGTCGCCTGCATTGTCCTTAACCGTAAAGGCGTTGGCGGTGACGTTGCCCCCGGAGGTGACGGCGAAGGTCGTCGCCCCAAGATCGTTTTCGACCGCAATCCGAACCTCTTCGAGACCCATTGCCGAGCCTGGCCCTACAACCAACGACACCAGAAAAATCACAAAAGGCATTATCGCCATCGGGCGCCCAAAAAGGATTTTAGCCTCAGGACGGGCCGAACTTCTCCTTGAACATCTCATACGATCGCTCCTTCGCAAAAATTAGTCTCTGGGTTCTTTATGGTTGATTGCTTGACATTGAGCATATCGATCTTAGGTAGGTCATCCCTTACCGCTACCTTGCCGAAAACCGTAACGTATGCCTTCTTTTTGTTAGATTCAAACCAGCTACCGCCATGCAGAATTGCTTTAAAATTGAAGAGGAAGAGCAGGTTGCCGATGAATTTCCGGGGTAGATTTTGATCTCTTCGCCGCCTGCCACACTCACCCCGGGAAGCGCCTCGTAACCAACGCTGTAAGAACCGAAGACACGCCTCTAGCCGTTACGGCAAGCAAGATAATAGCTATCGAGCGCGTAATCGACCACACCATCGGGCGGGACTGCGACGCGCTGGCATCGGGACCCCGGCACTTTCCAGGAATGCTGGGCCACAGGTAGCGTAGCGGTCGGTGTCGTTCTCCTTCACAAAGTTGCTTGCTTAGGTAGACCCACACAGAACCCCAAAAATGAGAATTCACGAATTGGGCCAAAATGGGGGCATGTAATTATTTTTTTTCAAACTGCCCCCAAAGGCCAGATCTCACAAAACATTTTGTCATTATAACATGACAGAATCTTATTCAAAAAAGCCCCCCCCGGCCTGAGCGGACGAGGAGGGGCTATCCTTTGGGGTCATTTGACCCAAGGATTATTTGGCGGGGAGTGAAATAACCAGACTTACGCTCTTGCCCTGGTTCCTTGCGACCCTCTCCTCAGCGCTTATCTTAATACATCGTTCGCCATGCATAATCATCAAACTCATCCTTTGCACACACCTCAAGAGAGTCTTTCACTCCGGTACCTCCCTGGGTGAACCAGAAGGTGCCACGGGCACTCTCAGTACATTCCGGTTTTGCCGTGGCAGGATTCATCCGGATACCACCGTTGACCTCCAACTTCTGGGTTGGCATGGTCGTGTTGCCCGTGCCAATGCCGACGTTGCCGTTAGTATCAATTGCGAGACTCGCTTGTGTTTGCGCGCCCGCAGTTAGAAACACTCTTCCCGCCGCGGCATCGTTCAGAATAGCAACATCACCCGCATCAGCGTTATAAAATCCAATGCAATTTGGGGTGAGAGTCTTATAGGGTGAGATAGATGGACCAGCTTTGAACATGCGCGCTGAATATCCGGCACTGTTCTCTGCCCGAAATTCAGTGTAACCATTTGCGCGAGAGTTTTTCACACGCATAGCTCCAGCGCCGCCGGGACTATTTGCAAGATCAAAGCGTATATCAACGGGATACTCAGGAGAGTCTGTGCCAATACCCACTTTACCCGTGTCATAATGGATATCACTCCCAGCCGTGGTCCACTGACTGGAACCGCTTCCGCAATTGCCCCAAGTGCCATCATCTTTGAGACAGTCTCCAATCGACAAAGACGGCCCAGGCACAAGGCCGTTAGTGCCAGTACTAAATGTTTCCGTGCCAGCTTTGGCATCGAGGGCACCTTGCAAGTCTGTCTGTGCGGAAAGAGAGCCAACAATTTCACCCCAAGCCCCCCCCCCACTACCAACAGGCAGATTTATCAACTGAGAACCATCCCCGATAAAAGAGGTGGCCTTGACTGCGCCCGACACTTCTAGTTTTTCGGTGGGCATGATCGTGTTGCCCGTGCCGATGCCGACGTTGCCGTTAGTATCAATTGCGAGACTCGCTTGTGTTTGCGCACCCGCAGTTAGAAACACTCTTCCCGCCGCGGCATCGTTCAGAATAGCAACATCACCCGCATTAGCGTTATAAAATCCAATGCAATTGGGGGTGAGAGTCTTATAGGATGAGATAGATGGACCAGCTTTGAACATGCGCGCTGAATATCCGGCACTGTTCTCTGCCCGAAATTCAGTGTAGCCGTTTGCGCGAGAGTTTTTCACACGCATAGCTCCAGCGCCGCCGGGACTATTTGCAAGATCAAATTGTATGTCAACGGGATACTCAGGAGAGGCTGTGCCAATACCCACTTCGCCCTCGGCTGTCATTACAATCTTGTCGTCGCCTGCATTATCCTTAACCGTAAACTTCACGGCACTCGCCTCCTCAGACGCACCCTGCTGAAGAGTCAAAACCGCCCCGTCAGCCTGCTCGGCAATCTTCGCAAGAACCTCAGCCTGGGTCGCAACCCCGTTTTCACCGGGAAGTCCCTGGGGGCCCATGGGTCCAGTATCCCCTTTTATACCCTTTAAGGAATCAAGGAACTGCGCCTCGGTGCCGCTGTTGCCAGCAGCGAGCCACTGGCTGTAGGCCGACAGGCCG
>PKUO01000106.1 GCA_002869585.1 Sedimenticola sp. | reverse complement strand
TTGCCATTTCGTCGTAATACCTGCCGGTTCTGACGGCATTGGCTAGACATCAGGCACAACGCCACCTGAGCGTTACTGTAATCCCTGTTTTTTACGTGTGGCCTTTTTGATCAGCCGTAGGCCAGTCGATCGTAGAGCGCTTCGAAAATGGCCATTGTCCTGCACTGACGACCAAACGTTAGTTTTATCCGGCGTCCCGTACGGATGATGCGTGCAGCAAAGTACATCAACTCCTGCATCACCGTGCGTATCCGTCGCCGTTTCGCCGGATGGCGGATTGGCGACAGCGGCCCGATCAATCCATTCTGACCGATCCACCGCAGGATATTGTAGGCCAATGCCGCACATCCCAGCACCAAAGCGTTGGTTGCGAATTTTCCCGATGGCAACCGCTCGATATCCAGATCCGTCTTGAATTCACTGTGGAACTGCTCCGAGGTGCCATGATCCGCATACAGCGCTATCACTTTTTCCGGCTCCAGATCCAGACTGGTCCACCAGCCCTCCAACTCTACTTCCGGAACCAGTAAAACCTGTCCGTGCTTGTCGATGCGGCGCTCAACCACCCGCATTACCCTTCGCAGGGTGTATTCATAGCCTTTCCATAGGCGCTTCTCTCGCACATCAAACAGCGCAATTCGCTTGCCCCTGCGGGGCTCAGCCCATTCACCGTGTCGTTCCGCATAGGCCAGCCATTCCATCGGGTCTTCCTTGCGGGGATTCCATTTGACCAGAAAATCCACCAGTGCCTGAGCTTCGGTCTGTTCGTTGTGCGTCAGAATGACCTCAATATTCTCGATTGCATCATTACCACCATCCAACCGCAACAGGATCGGTTGGTCCGTCACCCGGCGTGCCCGTTCAAGATTCCTTTCCAGGAATCGAGGTGTACCACTCTGGCAGTGCTGCTTACCCATGCGCAACTCCAATTCAAGGCAATAGCCCTCTCGTCCCAGGTAAGCCGCCATCGGCGCGTACCCGTCATAGCCTTTGTACGTGCGCGATACGCCTTCCTTCTTGGTCTGCGAGTTGTCAAATGGCGTGACATCCGCATCCAGAGGTATATGCCCGGTTTCCAGTGCCGTGCATTTTGCTTCTACGTTCACCAGAAAATCAGTTCCCGCCTCAACCACCAGCGGAAGAAATGCCTCGGCATATCCATCCAGTCGTTGGCGAAGTGTTTCTGTGGAAGGCACCGTCACGATACCCATCGCCATGTGGAAAAAATCATCCTCCCGAACACCGCTCACCGCTTCAAAATCGCTCTTGCCCAAACAGAGCAGGCCAATATAGCTTTTGAGCACATCCGCATGACTGATTCCATGTCGGTGGGGTATCTTCCGCTGCACAACTTTAGCCAAATCTGTATTTTTGNTTTGTAAGCGCTCCATAAACTGCACCTACCGCATAACCTGATCTCCGGCGACACTGCCTCCGGTTTCATTCTCGGAGGTTTCCATGACTCACCAACAAGATCGCCGCCAGTTCTGGCGAGCCCACTATGACCGGTGTCATCAACTCGGCCTGACCCTGAAAGGCTACGCCGAACAGGAGGGGCTGACCGTCTCGGTTTTCTACGGCTGGAGCAAGCGATTCAAGCGGGAGGCGTCGGCCACGTCCCGGTTCACCCGTGTCGAGATTGGAACCACTGGTCCGGCAGATTACCGCCTCCGCCTCCCCAACGGCCTGGTTCTGGAATGGAGTGGCACTGCCGATACGGCACAGCTGGCCCGACTGGTGAAATCGCTCGCATGATGCGCCCCGGTAATGAACTGCCCGAGGCGTTTCTCTGCAAGGTGCCAGTGGACTTCCGCAAAGGTATCCAGGGACTGGCCGTCCTGGTGGAAGCGGAACTGACCCTCGACCCCTTCTCCGAGCGGCTGTTCGTCTTTACCAACCGACGCCGGGATGCGGTAAAAATACTCTACTGGGAGCGCAACGGATTCTGCCTTTGGCAGAAGAAGCTGGAGCGGGAGCGGTTCAAGTGGCCGAATGATCTCGACAGTGCGGTAGTGACCCTGACGGGCCAGCAACTCAACTGGCTGCTTGATGGCTACGATATTTGTCGGATGACACCACACAAGGCACTGAAATACAAGTCATTATTATAGCATTATCAATAGGTTATGCTGTAGTATGCGGCACTTTTACGGTAGGCTTCCCCCATGCCTGCGAAGACCGTTCAGACCGACGATTTGCCCGATGATGTAGAGGCGCTCAAGCGACTTCTTGCCGGGCAGGATCGACAGATTCGCCATCTCCAGGCCCAGATCGACAAGCTGGAAGAAGAGAAGCGCAAGCTGCTGGGTCGCCAGTTCGGCCCCTCCAGCGAGAAAGCCTTGACGCCGCAGATGCGGCTGTTCAATGAGTCCGAAGAGATCATTGAGCAGGAAGGGTGCGAAGCTGACGAAGAGACCGTTACCGTTCCCGAGCACAAGCGTCGCAAGTCCGGCCGTAAGCTGTTGCCCGATCATTTGCCACGCGTCGATATCGAACACGACCTTACTGACGAAGAGAAGGTCTGCGCCTGTGGCTGCCAGCTGACCCGCATCGGCGAGGAGGTTAGCGAACAACTCGACATCATCCCCGCCAAGATCCAGGTGCTGCGTCACATCCGACCCAAGTACGCCTGCAAGGGTTGCGAAGAGACGATGCGAACCGCGCCCCTGCCACCGCAGCCCATCCCGAAGAGCAATGCCTCGCCGGGCCTGCTCTCCCACATTGTGGTGGCCAAGTATCAGGATGCCTTGCCACTGGCCCGCCAGGAGAAGCAGTTCGCCCGCATCGGCGCCGAGGTCACCCGCGCCACGATGGCGAGGTGGATGATCCAGCTTGGTGATCTGGTGTTACCGCTGATCCAGTTGTTACGGGAGCGAATGCTGGAATATGACTATCTCGGCATGGACGAGACCCGCATCCAGGTACTCAAGGAGAAGGATCGCATTGCCGAGTCCCAATCCTGTGTCTGGGCGCAACAGGGCGGACCGCCAGATCAGCCCGTTGTCCTGTTCAAGTACACCACCTCCAAGGCGGCGAAAGTGGCTGAGACCCTGTTAGTCGGCTTTGCGGGCTTCCTGCAGGTGGATGGCAATCCCACCTACGATACCCTGGAAAAGGCCCATCCCGAGATCCGCCTGGTGGGCTGTATGGCGCATGCCCGACGCAAATTCTTCGAGGCAAACAAGGTCCAAGGGAAGAAGCAACGTGCCGGCAAGGCTCAGAAGGGACTGTCGCTGATCCAAAAGCTTTACGGGATCGAGCAGTCGATCAAAGCGAACTCAGACGATGAGAAACGGCAGGCTCGGGAGGGACGGGCGGTTCCGGTGCTGGATGAGCTGCACGCCTGGGCCTTGAAATCAGTAGACGAGGTGCCACCCACCTCATTGACCGGCAAGGCGCTGCACTATCTGCTGGAGCAGTGGCCGAAACTGATCCGTTATGTGGAAGACGGCCGCCTGCTGATCGACAACAACGCCACCGAGCGGGCGATACGGCCGTTCGTCATCGGTCGGCGCAACTGGCTGTTTGCAGATACCCCGGCGGGTGCCACCGCATCGGCCAACCTCTACAGCCTGATCGAGACCGCCAAGGCCAACGGTATCGAGCCTTACCTCTACCTGCGCCATCTTTTTAAAGAGCTGCCTGCCGTACAGACCGTCGAGCAACTGGAAGCTCTGTTGCCGTTCAATCTCAATAGCACAAGTCTGGCAATGGACCCTGCGCTT